>JBAVEL010000176.1:0-2958 GCA_049587715.1 Bacteroidota bacterium | reverse complement strand
GAGGGGGGGTCCCGAAGGGCGGGGCGAAGAGCGAGATCCCCAGGACCGCAAGAAGAACCGCGGCCGCTCCCGCCGCGATGACCTTCCGGCGCCGGCGGGGACGAAGGGCCCCGGGAGGGGGCACGCTCCGTGCGGGCGGATTCCTGATCGCCTGGAGGAGCTGCTCCAGCGCCTCGGGACGGGACACCCTGAATGCGTCGAGCCAGTGGACCGTGCTGAGGTAGTATTCCAGCGACCCCGAGGGGAGAACATTCTCCAGCCGGAAACAGATGATGGGAATACCCCGGCTTGCGGCCCGCTCCACCTCTCTCCGAATCTGGGGGGAGTCGTTGGCGGCAGCGGACCAGAGGAGCACCATCAGATGAGTGTCCCCGACTGCGCGCACGATGGCGGCCCCCCATTCCTCCCCGGGGGAGATGTCGCGGGGCGCCATCCAGCAGGGGAATTCCGCCCCTTCGAGAAAGCGGCAGACCTCCTCCGCCGCGGCCTTGTCGCGGGTGCTGTAGCTGACGAAAATCCTGCCGGCCGCGGGGGGATGGGCGGACGTCATGGGGCTGGGATATTGATGGGCCGGGCGCGGTGGAGGAGGAGCCAGTCGGCACCCTCGGCCAGGGCCTCCCGCCCCACTTCGAAGAGGAGCCCCCGTGCCGCCGGGATGTCCCCGGCACCGAGAAGCTTCCTGATCCGGGCGGAGGCATCCGCATACAGGACAGCCATCCGGGCGTACTGCTTGGTCTGCTCCTGGAACGCCAGCTTCTCCAGGAACCAGTGGATGCTTCCGGCGAAGACAAGGGAGGCCACCACGGCCATGGGCGCGTGGTGCCGGAACCATTGCCCCGTTCCCATGATCTCCAGACTGAAGAGGGAAACGGCCAGGACGGCCCCCAGAATCAGGAGACCGTTCCCCCCCCACTTCAGCACCAGATGGACGCGCTCGTTCATGAGGCCGCGCTTCCTGAACCACGCCGCCTGGGCGTCCAGCCATGCGCCCGAGAGGGCCTCCAGCCGGCGCCGCTCATCCGCCTCGCGGCCGGATGCGCCGCAGGGGGCCGGGGAATGGAGGGAGTTCCATCCCCTCAGGGCAAACCGAATCCACTCCAGCTCCCCCTTGTGCTTGTGCAGGTAGTGGTCTGAGGCCTGGGCCCGCACGCCGGCGATGTTCCAGAAGAGCTGCACCCGCATGGCCTCGGCGAGGGCGCGGTAGTCCTCATGGCGGTACTCGTATCCCCGGGCCCGCGCATGAAGATACCAGAGCCCCGCAAGCCCCAGGAGCCCCGGGTAGACGAGAATCAGGGGGGGGATGTGCCGGTAGAACTCCAGGTACAGATGGAACGAAAAGAAGGCCCCCACGGCGAGGGCAAGCACAAGGGAGAGGGAAAACACACGCGCCCGCTTGAAGCGCGCCGCCAGCTCATCCGCAAGAAGGTAGCGGCGGAGGGTGATGCCGCATTCCTGATCCAGGGAGCCCGCAAGCTCCTCACCCAGGATCAGGCGTGTGGATGCTTCCCACCCCTTCCCGGCTCCCCGGGCGGCTGATGGCGCGTCCCCGTTGTACCGCTCGATGTTGGAGAGGGACCTCCGGAACACCCTCTCTGCATCCCTTTCCGCCCCCCAGTATTTCGGAAAGAGCGTCTTCCTCTGGAATGCATCGGGGGGAGGGGAGGGGCGGTCTCTGCGGGGGGTGACCACCTGGAACACGGGGCCGCTCTCTTCCTGGATGAGAAAGGAGGGGGGGCGGGGTCCGGCGATCTCTTTCTCTCCAAGCTTGAACTGGACCACATGGGAGGTTCCGCCTTCGGGATCGTGAGGGTCGCCATCCCAGAGGGCGATGAGGATGGGGCTGGTACGGGCCAGAAAAGCTCCCATGGCGGCGTAGCGCCCGTTGGCCTCCGATGCGGCGCCCGTTGCCGCGGCGGCTTCCCCCGGAGTCGTCTGAATGGAACCTGCGGCTTTCGCAAAGAGCTCCCGGAACCTGTTCCGCGCCGCGGGTGCGTCGAACCCCCTGAGATATGCCTCCAGCGGCATGGGAATCGGCACCACCAGCCCGGCGCCGCCTGCCAGGGCCACCTCGGCCACAAGCTGGTCGGCCCCCTCGGCGAGGGGCGAGAGGAGAATCAGGGGGGAGCGGGGGTACCTCCCCCTCAGGTCACGGAAGATCGCCGAGACGGAATCGCGCAGGTGCGGGAGGTCTTCCTCCCTCAGGTCCCGGTGTCCGGTGACCCCCACCACGATGGGAATCAAGAGGGGGGAAAGGGAGTCTGCGTGCGCGGGCACCTGGTCCATGCGGCTCCGGGGATTGAAGAAGAATACGCGAAGGTACAGGCCCTTCGCGTGAATAGCAAGGGATCGAGCGGGTTGGATTACGGAAGGGTTTCCCGTATCTTTCCCCCGGCGGCCCCGCCGCCCGCCGACCGGGCGTTTCCCCCACATCCAGAGCCCCATGCCGTGCAGCGCCTCCGGTTTCTCTGGCGCTTTGCCTCCCCTTCGAGGGGATCCCTGGCCGCCGGGTTTCTTCTTCTGACCTGGGTGTCGGGCACCTCTCTTCTCTATCCCTGGCTCCTGAAGCTGATGGTGGACCGGTTCACGGGCGGGGATGCGTCCGGGCCCGACATACCCGCCCTCTCCGCCCTTCTGCCGGGGATGTTTGCCCTGTCTGTGATGGTGATGGCGAAGGAGCTGGAAGGGAGCGTGAAGGAGCTGCGCCGTGGGGGGTGAGGCGGGGGGCCGCATCCCGGGTCCCGAGCGCACGGTGGCGCGCCCCTGGAGGGGGGATGCACCCCCCCGGCGGGTGCTCCTCATACGGCTCCACGCGCTGGGGGATACGGCCATCACGCTTCCGTACCTCGCGGGTCTCCGGCGGCGGTTCCCCGCGGCCACCGTGGATTACCTTACGACACGGGACCCGGCCTCTCTGGTGGAAGCGCTGGAAGGAACGGGGCGGGTGGTGGTCTTCGGTCC
>JBAVEL010000175.1:0-2975 GCA_049587715.1 Bacteroidota bacterium | reverse complement strand
TGGGACGGGAGGAACCTGCAGGGGGAGAGGGTGGGGTGCGGTGTGTACGTGTACCGTATGGAGGCGCAGCCCGGGAGGGCCGGTGCATCGCCGTTCGTGTCCGGAAGGAAGATGATTCTCCTGAAGTAGGCAGGAGTGGGGGATGTGGGGATGGAGGGAAATGCATGAAGATGGAGGTGTCCGTGTGTGCAACGACATCAGTGGAGGTGATCATGGAACTTCTTCCGGGTCTCCATAGCCGGCGGAGGAGCGTGGCTCTGGCGGTGGCCTGGGTATTGGCTGCGGTGCCGCTGTTCGGGCAGGGAGCCGACCCCTGGGAAGCCCGTGCGGCAGACGTGGCCGAGGGTTTCCTCCGCTCTGCGAATGTTCCGGTGCCGGGGGGAGAACCATCTCCTTCGCCGGAATCGGTCACGAAGTATTCGTTTTCCGGTGCGGGACCGGGCCGCTGGTTCGGTTATTCGATTTCGAGCGCCGGAGATTTCGACGGCGATGGATTCCCGGATGCGATCGTCGGGGCCCCCGGCAGTTGGTCCGCACAAGGGCGGGTCCATCTGCTGTTCGGGAGGGGATTTCTTCCTCCTGAATCCGGGGGTGAGATTCCCGCCTTCGGCAGCGCCCAGGTGGGAACCTCCGTGGCCGGCCTCGGGGATGTCAACTCCGACGGATATGACGATATCATCGCGGGCTCGCCAACGGGCGGCTTGGGGGGGTCGGGGTATGCCCTGGTGCTCTTCGGCGGTGCGGAGAGGGACACGGCGGTGGATCTGCTTCTCAACGGTACGGCTGCCGGCGAGAATTTCGGCACTTCCGTTGCGTGCGGAGGGGATCTCAACGGGGACGGGCACAATGACATCATCGTGGGAGCTCCGTACGGAGGGACCAATTTTGCCGGACGGGTGTATGTCTACTTCGGAGGCCTGTACCTTGATGCTGTGTGCGATACCATCCTGGAGGGTGAAGCCGACGGCGACTACTTCGGTTCAACCGTTGCCTTTGCGGGGGATGTGGACGATGACGGCTACTCGGATTTTCTTGTGGGGGCTCCGTATCATGATGATGTGGGGGCCTTGGCCCAGGGGCGCGCATACCTCTACCGGGGGGGAACATTCCCAAACATGGGCCCGTTTCGCGTGTGGGATGGGTGGGGGGCGGGAGCTCTGTTCGGGTCCGGGGTAGCTCCCGCGGGTGATCTGAATGACGGCGGCCAGGCGGACATTCTCATCGGGGCGAACGGTTGTGCCCGTGTTTTCTTCGGGGAGGATGGATGGGATGCCGCATATGATCTGCAGTTCACCGGGCACCCGCCAGGGGGGGCGAATTTCGGCAGGCGGGCGGTTGCCGGCGCATTCGATTTCAATGCGGATGGGGTGAGTGACGTGGTGGTGGGGGATTACGGTTCGATGTCAAAGGGAACCGCATATGTCTTCTACGGATCCCGGTCTGTGGACGAACTTGCGGACCAGATCTTCAACGGGGAAGAAACGTCCGATATGTTTGGAGCGGCTGTTGCCGGCATTGGGGACATGGACAGCGACGGATCCGACGAGATCATGGTGGGCGCCTACTGGAACGATGGAAACGGCGCGGATGCGGGGCGGGCGCACCTCTTCGCGGGCACTGCGTCCGGTCCGGATATCGCGGATGCGACCTTCGAAGGAGAGGAGACCGGCGACCTGTTCGGATATTCGGTCGCGGATGCGGGGGATTTCAACTGCGACGGGTACCGGGATGTCATTGTCGGGGCGCCTTTTGCCCATGTGGGCGGTGTGGCGGATGCCGGGAAGGCGTATGTCTACTACGGAGGTCCGGCCTTCGCCACGCGCGCGCATCTGACGCTGAGCGGCCTTGCGACCAACGACAACTTCGGGTGGTCCGTGGCGGGTGCCGGAGATGTGAACGGAGACGGATGCAGCGATGTGGTTGTGGGGGCGCCCTTCTATGACGCACCATTCGCAAACTCGGGTGCCGCATTCCTCTTCCTGGGCGGCGCATCGCCCGGCGCCACCCCGCACCGGATTGTGCAGGGTGAGGAGGCAAACGACTGGTTTGGCTATGCCGTTGCCATTGCGGGGGATCTGAATCAAGACGGCTACGGCGACGTCGCAGTGGGAGCACCGGAGTACGGAACGGCCAGGGGACGGGTGTATGTGTACCGGGGAGCGAATGCGTTGCCTTCGCCCTGGACGGCGCATGCCACCTATGACGGGAGTGCAGACAATCTCACCTTCGGTGCGTCCGTTGCCGGTGCCGGCGATGTGAACTGCGACGGTTACGATGATCTGCTCGCCGGGGAGTCAGGATCAGTGCGTGTGTACCTCGGGGCCCCGTCCATGGTGGGTGCCTCGCCTGTGGTCCTGTCCGATCCTCTGGGAGGGCTGAACCACTTCGGTTCCGCCGTGGCGGGAGCGGGAAACCTGGATGGGGATGCGTATGACGACATCGTCGTGGGATCTCCATCCAGCGCGTCCAATACCGGAAGGGCATACATCTATCGGGGCGGGTCGCCCCTGAGTGCTGTTCCCTGGAGGACGCTGGTGGGAGAAGCCGCGAACAGCCGTTTCGGATGCTCGGTTGCCTCTGCGGGCGATGTGAACGGGGACCATCATGATGACTTGATTGTGGGTGCACGCGTGTGGGATGACCCGAACCCTCCGAGAAGCAACGTCGGCCGGGCGTACGTGTACTTCGGGCGGAGCAATATGCGCACCATGCCGGATATCGTGATGACGGGAGAAGCAGCCGGAGATGAGTTCGGATGCTCGGTGGCGGGTGTGGGGGACTTCAACGGGGACGGTCTGGACGACGTGCTGGTGGGGGTGGCCTTCAACGACAAGGGGAGCGGGACGAAGCTGGCGGATGCGGGAAGTGCGTCGCTGTTCCTTTCCTCCTCGCCTGCGGTGACCCCGAACATCAGCTCGGTGCGGGACGTGCCGGGGGACCAGGGAGGGAGGGTGACGGTGAGCTGGAAGCGGAGC
>JBAVEL010000174.1:0-24845 GCA_049587715.1 Bacteroidota bacterium | reverse complement strand
CCGGTGCACAGCATGAATGTCAACCCCCCCCAAAAAAAAACGGCCCGCGGAGACACCGCGGGCCGCCGGCCCGCGATCGGGAGAGGTTCTCAGTACATGTCGCCCATTCCGCCGTGGGGCATGGGTGGAGCGGACTTCTTCTCCTCAGGCTTCTCCACCACCGTCGCCTCCGTCGTCAGCAGAAGACCCGCCACGGAAGCGGCGTTCTCGAGCGCCGTACGGGCCACCTTCGTGGGATCAATCACCCCCGACTCGGTCAGCTTCTCGTACTTCTCGGTATAGGCATTGAAACCGAAGTCGTCCTTCCCCTCCTTCACCTTGTTCACCACCACGGAGGGCTCCACGCCGGCGTTGGCCACGATCTGCCGGATCGGCTCCTCGAGGGCGCGCCGGACGATCTCCACGCCGGTGGTCTGGTCCTCGTTGGCTCCTTTCAGGCCGTCCAGCCGGGCGCCTGCGCGCAGGTAGGCGATGCCCCCGCCGGGGACAATCCCCTCCTCCACAGCCGCCCGCGTGGCGTGCAGGGCGTCTTCCACACGCGCCTTCTTCTCCTTCATCTCCAACTCCGTGGCGGCTCCGATCTTCAGCACCGCCACGCCTCCCGAGAGCTTCGCCAGGCGCTCCTGCAGCTTCTCCTTGTCGTAGTCGGAGGTCGTCTTGTCGATCTGGGCCTTGATCTCGTTGATCCGCTTCTTGATCTCCTCCTTCTTGCCCGCGCCTTCCACGATGGTCGTATTGTCCTTGTCCACCGTCACCTTCTTGGCGCGTCCCAGATAGCTCAGGGTGGCGTTCTCCAGCTTGTATCCCTGCTCCTCCGAGATCACGGTCCCGCCCGTGAGGACCGCGATATCCTCCAGCATCGCCTTCCGCCGGTCGCCGAATCCCGGGGCTTTCACCGCCGTCACCTTCAGAGTGCCCCGCAGCTTGTTCACGACCAGGGTGGCAAGCGCCTCCCCCTCCAAGTCCTCCGCAATGACCAGGATCGGGCTGCCGGTCTGGGCCACCTTCTCCAGGATGGGAAGCAGATCCTTCATCGCCGAGATCTTCTTGTCATGAATCAGGAGCACGGGGTTTTCCATCACGGCTTCCATCGCCTCGGCATCCGTGACAAAGTAGGGGGACAGGTATCCGCGATCGAACTGCATCCCCTCCACCACCTCAATCGTGGTGTCGGTTCCCTTGGCCTCCTCCACGGTAATCACTCCGTCGGTGCCCACCTTCATCATGGCATCCGCAATCAGATCGCCGATGACGGCATCGTTGTTCGCCGAGATCGCTCCCACCTGGGCGATCTCCTTCTTGGATGTCTTGTCCACGGGCTTGCTGATGCCCTTGAGGCCCTCCACCACCTTCACGACCGCGAGCTCCACGCCCCTCTTCAGGTCCATGGGGTTCGCCCCGGCGGCGACCATCTTCATCCCTTCCCGGACGATCGCCTGCGCCAGCACGGTTGCGGTCGTTGTTCCGTCCCCCGCCACGTCCGAGGTCTTGGAGGCCACCTCCCGCACCATCTGGGCGCCCATGTTCTCCACGGGGTGCTCCAGCTCGATTTCCTTCGCCACGGTCACGCCGTCCTTGGTCACCGTGGGGGCCCCGAACTTCTTGTCGATGACGACGTTCCGTCCCTTCGGCCCGAGCGTCACCTTCACGGCGTCGGCCAGCATGTCCACGCCGCGCTTCAAGGAGCCGCGCGCATCGGTTCCGTACGAAATCACCTTCGCAGCCATAAGTTCTCTTCTCCCTTGGATGATTGTTGGTCTACATGATGGCGAAGATATCGGCTTCGCGCATGATCAGGTACTCCGTCCCGTCGATGGTAACCTCGGTTCCGGAGTACTTTCCATAGAGCACCTTGTCTCCCACCTTCACCTCGGGAGCAACCTTCGTTCCGTCTTCGGTCACCTTCCCGGGACCCACTGCCACGATCTCCCCCACCACCGGCTTCTCCTTGGCGGTGTCGGGGAGGATGATGCCCCCCTTTGTCTTCTCCTCCGCCGGAGCGGGCTTGATGATGACACGGTCGGCCAACGGCTTAACCTTCATGGGACTTCCTCCATGGTTGTGTTGAACGGGTATTGTGAGATCCGGAAACCCAGCATTAGCACTCTCTATGGGCGAGTGCTAATAATAACTCAAAGGAAGGAAAAAGTCAAGACCCCGCGGGAGAGAATCCCCCAGGAACTGATGGAAGGCCCGAAAATGAGATGCCGGGGCCCCCGAAGGACCCGGGAATTCCTGGGATGCTATCCTCAGGGCCTTCGGGCAGGCCTGACGTCGAACAGGTGCATGCCGTAGGGGGGAAGGTCGAAATACATCCCGCGGGAATCCAGGGAGGCCCTCTCCCGGACATAGACCGTCGGACTCAGGAGGTCCCTGAACTCGAAGGACATCCCCTCCAGAAGGTCGACGGGGGGCCTCAGGTAGGCCTGGCCGTTGATCGGGGCGTAGTTCACGACGATGAAGCGGGCTTTCCCCGCGGAGGACTGCCACCAGAAAGAGAGGAAGTTGGTCCAGGTGGGGTTTTCACCCCAGGCAGGGCCCGCCTTTGCAAGGAGCCACCGGCCGTGACGGAACGGCTCTCCCGAGAGAAAGCCGAGGAGCTTGCCGTAGAATGCCCGCAGGGGCCCACTGGGTTCCTCGGGGGGACGCCTGCCGAGTTGGACGGGCACGCGGATCCGGCGTCCCTCGAGCTGCCCCTCGTGAAAGAGGACCATCCCGGGAACGGACGAGGCCACGAGCGCGGCCGCGCGATGCCAGGGCTCGGGGTCGAGCAGGGCAGCCGCCCTGGGCTCGTCGTGATTCTCAATGAACCGCAGGCACCGGGACTGGTACTCGGGGGGCGCCTTCAGATGGTCATACACCGATCCCGCCCCTTCCCGCAGAAGACGGTCGTACATCCTCTTGTCGTACGTGTAGTCGAATCCGAGCTTCTGAAGCCGCCACTCCAGGTCCCAGTACGCTTCGGCGACAAAGAGGAATCCTTCCCTGCGGGACCTCACCGCACCGATCGCCTCGGACCAGAATTCCCCGGATTGTCCGTCGTCCCACGGCATCCGCGGAGCCGCCTCCCACGTCCGCTCGAAGACATCCGACAGCACGAGCATCGCCATATCGCACCGCACGCCGTCGCACCACCCGGCCACCTTCTCCAGTTCCCGGATCATCGCCTTCCGCAGCCGGGGGTTCCGGTAATTGAGCTGGGCCGTGTCGGTCCATCCGGGGAAGAACGGATCGCGGCCGTGCGCCAGGACCCGTTCCCCCTCCCGTGTCGGCGAGCGGAACCAGGCGGCCGGTTGCTCCCGTTCCAGCGCCTCCGTCCCCTGCACATAGTAACCGGGAAACGCGCGCACCCACCGGTGGTCCCGGGCGGAGTGATTGGGAACGAAATCCAGGACGAGGCCCATCCCCCTCTTCTCCAGCTTCTTCCGGAACTGCAGCAGACCCTTCCCTCCCCCCAGACGGGCGGGAACGGTGTAGGAACTCACGGCATAGGGCGACCCCAGGATATCCGCGGGCGCGAGGTCCGGGAGCGCCTTCCGGCAAACCTCCTGAAGGTCGGCCTGTGCGCGCGCCATGCGGCGCACCGCAGGTCCCGCCGTCCACACGCCCATCATCCAGATGCAGTCGAATCCCAGCCCCGCCCACTCATCCAGAATCCGTTCGGGTATCCCGGCCAGCGTGACAGGCTTCCCTGCCGACGCCGACAGCTCCCCCAGAAGCACACGCGTGTTCACCTCGTAGAGCAGGGGATGCACCGTCGCACGGAGTCTTTCGCTCATGGCATGCTCCTTCCCTTCATGGGGGGTCTTCCCCCGGATTCCCGTCCGGGAGAGGGCCGCGCCCTCCCCCCCCCAGGATGATGACGTACTCTCCCCGAGGCTCCCGGCGGCGGACCCGCTCCAGAACCTCGGAGAGGAGGCCGCGCTCCACCTCTTCGAACTTCTTCGTCAGTTCCCGGGCCACGGCGGCGGGTCGGTCCCCCACCTCCCGGAGCAGATCCTGGAGGGTCCGGAGAATGCGATGGGGGGATTCAAAAAGAACGACGGTACGCCGCTCGGATCTGAGCCGGGCCAGCTTCGATGAGCGCCCTTTCTTCACCGGCAGAAACCCCTCGAACACGAACCGATCGAAAGGCACCCCCCCCGCCACGAGGGCGGCCAGGACGGCGCTCGGCCCCGGAACCGGCACCACGCGCAGCCCTTCCTCCAGAGCCGCGCGGATGAGCACGAAGGCGGGATCCGACACCCCGGGGGTTCCGGCATCCGTCACCAGCGCGATCCGCTCACCCGCCCGGAGCCGGCGGAGGAGCGAGGGCGACCGCCGCTCCTCGTTCCGGGCGTGGTAGCTGACCAGGGGGGTGCGGAGGCCCAGATGGTCCAGCAGGATCCTTGTCGTCCGGGTATCCTCCGCGGCCACCACATCCACCCCGCCCAGCACGCGGACGGCCCTGAGGGTGACGTCCTCCAGGTTCCCGATCGGGGTGCTCACGACGTAGAGCGTGCCCGGCTGCAGTTCCTCTTTCATCGCCGCTCCGGCGAATCCCCGGGCCCGGTACCCCGGTTGATCCTCCCGATCAGGGGAGGCCTCCGCTTGAACGCGCTGCCCGCGATGAGTTCCCCCACCCTCCGGATGAGGCGCGGATCGAAACCCTCCTGGAGCAGTGCGGCGGGGTCCGCCCTCCCGTCCACCATCCGGACCAGCAGGCGGTCCACGTCCCTGTACCGGAGCCCCAGCTCATCCTCATCTGTCTGTCCCTCCCAGAGGTCCGCCGACGGGGCCTTGGAGATGATCCCGGGGGGAAGTCCCAGGAAGGCGGCCAGGCGCCAGACCTGCGTCTTGTACAGATCCCCCAGGGGATTCAGGGCACAGGCCGTGTCTCCGTAGATGGTTCCATACCCGAGGAGGATCTCGGTCCTGTTGCTTGTGCCTATCACCAGACCGCGCTCGCGGCTGGAAATGTCGTAGAGGATCACCATGCGCTGGCGCGCCATCACGTTGCCGGCCCGCACCCTTCCCATGGCGGGTTCCCGGCCGACGCAGGCATCCACCATCGGTGTGATGTCCACGGTCTCGGTCCGGATCCCGAGAGAGCCGGCTACAAGCAGGGCATCCTCCCTTGAGGCGGGGGAACTTGTGCGGTAGGGCATCATGACCCCGAGCACATTCTCCGCCCCGAGGGCGTGCGCCGCAAGACATGCCGCCACCGAGGAGTCGACGCCCCCCGAGAGGCCCAGAACCCCGCTCCGGAGACCGGCTGCAGCCACCTCTTCCCTCAGGAACCTCACGAGGGTCTCTGTGATGATCTCCCCGTCGAACGGCGGGGACTCGGTCTCGGGCCTGCTTTCCATGACTCCCATCATACGAAAAACCCCCCTGCACGTCAATGCGGGGCGCACGCGCCGCCTTGAATCTGACCCGGAAAAGAGGTCTCTTGGGAGGAAAGGGAAAGGAACCCGCCTCCATGGCATTCGACGACATCGCCGAGGATATCCGTCTCGCCCGTTCCCGCCACTCGTCCAGACCGGCCATGTTGAGAGGGCTGAAGGTGCCCTATTTCCGCCGGGGGGAGATGGCCGTTCCCGCCTTCACCATGGACCCGGGAGGGGATCCCTCCAGGGAGGGGCGCGCCCGGAGTCTTGCGGTCATGGGAAAGGCGGCCTCCTTTGGCGCCGACCTCGTCTTCTTCGACCTGGAAGATGCCTCCCCGGACCATCCCGAGTACAAGGCCTGGGCGCGCACATTCACCGTGGAAGCCCTCAGGACATTCGACTTCGGAGGGAAGGTGGTGGGGTTCCGCCCGAACAACATCCGGAGCGAGTACTTCGAAGAGGATCTGATACAGGTTCTGGGCCGGGCAGGACACCGGCTGGATGTTGTGATCCTCCCGAAGACGGAGTACGCGGAGGAGGTCGCGGATGCGGCCGGGTTCATCCGCAGGATTCTGGAGAGAGGGGGCCACGGGCGGAGACTCCGGCTGGAGGTTCTCATCGAGAGCCCACGCGCGTTCCTGGAAGCCGAGCGGATCGCCGCCATGGGAGATGTCACCGCCCTGATTCTGGGGGCCTGGGACCTGGCCCGGACCATCGGAGGGCGGGTGGACCGGGAGACCTGGACACTGGACCAGGCTTGCGTGAGACAGCAGCTTCCCGTTGTGGCGGCCTCCTGCGGAAAAGAAGCCGTGGATGCAATCACGGGGGTCCTGCCCATCCGCCCCCCCGTTCCAGGCGGCATGGGACCGGAGGAGTACTCCAGAGCGCTGGCCCTCACGGCCGAGGGGCTGGATGATGCCGGGATCACAGGAGAGTTCGGCGACCGGCTCCGCAGCCGCCGCGCCGCCATGGAGACCGCGGCCGCAGAGGCCCGCAGCGCCCGCCGCTGCGGGTACGCCGCCAAGTGGATTCTCCATCCCGATCAGATCGGCCCCATCCAGGATGCGTGGACCCCGACCCGGGAGAGCGCCCTCGAGGCGCTCCGTCTGGCGGTCGGGTTCGTCTCCTCCCGGGCCGCAGGCATGGCCGTGGCCGTTCGGGGGAATCTCCTGGCCGACAAGGCCGTGGTCGGAACCGAGTGGTGGACGGTGGAAAGCGCACTCCGGGGCGGAACCCTGACGGAGAAGGACATCAACGATACCGGGTGCGCCGCGGATGAACTTCGCCGGGCCCTTATGGCCCTCTCCTGACGGGACTCCCGGAGCGTTGTGCACGGGTGCACCCCGCCCCCCCCATCCGGGTGATGAAGGACACAGATTCTCCCTCCTCTTTTTCCCTCCTTCCGTAGGCGGGTCCCCGGCCTCAGCCGGTGGCCCCCTTCCCGAACATGCAAAAAGAAAACAGGCTCGTGTCCCGCATCGCTTTTGCAGCGGCAGCGCCCCTCCTGCTTCTTCTGTCTCTGTCTGCAGAGAGAGGAACGGCCGGACCATCAGGCCCCGGACCTTTTCCAGCCGTCCAGGCCCCTCCGACCGCGCCTCTGGAAGGAAGGCCGGTGCGCACCGAGACCCTCTTCCAGAAGCGGTCCTACGGCCGGGACCCGATTCCGGCAGCCCGGGCCTTTCTTCGCGAGCAGGGGGCCCTGCTCGGGATCCCCCGCCGGATGCTCGAGGACATGCACCCCGCGTCGGTGATCCGGACGCCCGCCGGGTTCCACGTCCGGTGGAGTCAGACCCGCGGCGCATATTCCGTCTACAGGGGCGGAATCACCGTCAGCATGAACCACCGGGGGGAACCCCTTATGACGATGGGTTCCCCGGCCCCGGATTCCGGACCCGAGCCGGCACCTCCTTCCTTCGGTCCCGCGGAGGCCGTGGCACGGGCGCGTGCGGCCATCGGGGCGGAAGGCCCTCCTCTGGGGTCGGAGGACACCGCCAGATGTGTCCTGCTTCCGCAGGGGGGGGAGTGGCGCCCCGCCTACCGGGTTTCGGTCACCTGCGGGAAGCCGTACGGCGACTGGGAGATCCTCCTGGACGCGCACACCGGGATGGTCCTCTCCGTGCGGGACCTCTTCGTCCGGTTCGGCGGATGGACGGGCTCCGCACCTGCGTACGTCTTTCTCCCGGACCCGCTCTCGAGAGCCAGGGCGATGTACGGGAGTCCCGGCTTCCTGGACGGCGCCGACGCCGACACCGACTCCCTCGACGCCTGCCGCGTGGAGGTGGTGCTGGATTCCCTGCGCACACTGGATGGCACATCCTTTCTGGAGGGTCCCCACTGCCGCGTGGCGGACATCGAGCCGCCGTTTGACTCGGCATACACGGGACGGGGGCCCGCCGGATTCAGATTCCGAAGGAGCGATCAGGCGTTCGAGGCGGTGAACGCCTTCTTTCACGTGACCCGCTCTTCCCGCTCCCTCGAAGAGATGGGATTCACGATCCCGCGCCTCCGGGATCTGCGGCTGGACCCTCACGGATGCATGGGGGAGGACAACTCGCACTACAGCCCTTCGGGCAACTGGATCGGGTTCGGGGAAGGGGGGGTGGACGACGCCGAAGATGCCGATGTCATCCTCCATGAGTTCGCTCATGCCGTGCACTTCGGGATCCTGCCCGACTGGGGGGGAGGAGAGTGCGGAGCCATCGGAGAGGGTTTTGCCGACTACTGGGCCGCATCGTACTCCCGCGCGTGGGGGCGGTGGCTCCCGGGGGATTATCACTACGACTGGCTTTTCAACTGGGACGGCCACAATCCGTTCTGGGCGGGGAGAATCCTGAACGACACCCGGACGTATCCGTTTGGAGACCTCCCGATCCACAGCGCCGGGCAGATCCTGGCATCCACCCTGCTCCGCATTGCCGACGATCTGGGGAGGGATGTGACGGACCGCCTCGCCGTGCAGGGGCTCTGCTATCTCTTCCCGGGGGCGACGGCCCCAGACTACGCCCGCGCCCTTCTCCAGGCCGACCGTGACCTCTTCGGCGGGGCCCACCGGGGGACGCTCCTCACCTGGCTGGGGGAGGTGAAGCGGTTCCTGAAGGCCGATGAGATGGTCCCGGTGATCACCCACACGCCGCTCGAGCATGCCGTCGATCCCGGGGGGCCCTTTCGCGTCGTCGCCACGGTCCGGACCTGGGACGGCCTTCCGGGGACCGGGGCGGAGCTCCTCTGGCGAACAAACGGCGGGACGATACGGAGCACCCCCATGATCGGAGGAGAGCCGGCAGCCGAGTTCGCGGGCATCATCCCGGGGAGCACGGGCCCCGCACGGATGGAGTATGCCATCCTGGGGATCGACGAAGCGGGGGCAAGGGCCCGGCTTCCGGAGGGCTCCGACGCGTGGTTCGCATTCCAGGCGGGGAGGGATAGTCTTCCCCCTGTGCTTTCCCATCAACCCTGCGGGGTCCTGCTTCCCGGCCGCGGAGAGCTCACCGTGGTGGCTCTCGACAACCTGGGGGTGGATTCGGTGTGGATCGAGTACACGGCATCCCGGGAGGAGCCGCTGTTCCGCGCACCCCTTCGGGGGGATGCAGAAGGGACCTTTCGGGCCGCACTCTCCGAAGTCTTCCGGTGCGGAAGGCCGGGAGAAACTCTGCGGTATCGCTTCACCGCCAGAGACCGGAGTCGGGAAGCCAACAGCGCGGCGCTCCCGCCCTGCGGGTGGTTCGCGGCCCCCATGGGGAATGTCCCCTTTGGAACGGACGACCCCACCCGGGAGGGCTCCTTCCGGATCCTCGGGAACTACCCCAACCCCTTCAACCCATCCACCCGGGTGGTTCTGAACATTCCCCGGCACGGGAGCATCCGGATCCGGGTGTTCAATGCGATCGGAGAGCGCGTGGCCACCCTCCTGGAGGGGGTCATGGAAGCCGGCATACGGGAGGTGACCTGGCACGGACTCACGGAAAACGGGGAGGCGGCCTCCGCCGGGACCTACTTCATCGAGGCCGCCTCAAGACCGGATGCAGGCGGAACGGGATGGATGGATGTCCGGAAGGTGCTTCTCCTCCGATAGAAGGGGCCATTTTTACCTCCCGCCACGGAAGGAATGTCACGTCCGCCCGCCCGCGTGAAGGGAATGGGGGAGAAGAACCCGAATGCCCGCCCCCCTCGAGGCAATGGGAGGCGGAAAGGCGGCGCATCGCCTTCAGCATCTGGCACTCGAATTGCGCTCCCGGGAGGGTGAAGAGCGGAAGCGGGTCTGCAGAGGATGGGGAAAAACGGTATATTAAGGTTTGTCTGTTCCGGACCCGCGCGATTGTTCGATTCGCCGTCCGAGGGTGCGGGAACATGATATCCGTTCGGGGCCCGCGCGGCGGTTCCCGGCGCCGTGTGCCCGCCCCCGGGGAGTGCTCCCCGGGAACGGCGAGGGCCGGCAAAGGCGTTCCCATAACGGAGAATGTGCAATGAAGGTGGCCATTCTGGCCGGCGGGGTCGGATCCCGCCTGGCGGAAGAGACAGAGATCAAACCCAAGCCGATGGTGGAAGTCGGGGGAAAACCGATCCTCTGGCATATCATGAAGCACTATGCCCATTACGGGCACAGCGAATTCGTCATCGCCCTGGGGTACAGGGGGGAGTACATAAAGAAGTACATGGTGGACTACTCGGCCCTGGAGGGCAACCTGACGGTCTCTCTCCGGTCCGGCAAGGTGGAGCTGGACGGGGCGCACCGGCCCGACTGGACCCTCACCCTTGTGGACACGGGAATCCCGACCGCCACGGGAGGCCGCATCAAGCGTCTCGCCCCGCACGTGGGCAGCGGAACGTTCATGCTCACCTGGGGGGACGGGGTCTCGGATGTGGATCTCCACCGGCTCCTGGCATTTCACCGGTCCCACGGGAAACTGGCGACCCTCACGGCGGTGCGCCCCCCCGCGCGATTCGGCCACCTGGTGTTCGAAGGAGACCGGATCGCGCAGTTCACCGAGAAGCCGCAGATCGGGGAGGGATGGATCAACGGAGCCTTCTTCGTGCTGGAGCCGGGCGTCTTCAACTACATCGAGGGGGACGACACCCAGTGGGAGAAGGAGCCCCTGGAACGCCTGGCCGCCGACGGCCAGCTCATGGCGTACAAACACACTTCCTTCTGGCAGTGCATGGACACGCTGCGGGACAGAAAGCTGCTGGAGGACCTCTGGGCGCACGGCGCCCCCCCCTGGAAAGTCTGGGAGGATTGACATGCGCGTACTGCTGACGGGACACAAGGGCTACATCGGCACCATTCTCGCACCGATGCTCCTCAGGGAGAACCACGAGGTGGTGGGGATGGACAGCGATCTCTATGCACGGTCCACCTTCGGCGACGGGATGGTGGAGATTCCGGAGCTCCGGAAGGACATCCGGGACGCAGAGGCGCGCGATCTGGAAGGCTTCGACGTTGTCATGCACCTGGCGGGACTCTCGAACGACCCCCTGGGCGACCTGAACCCGGATTTGACCTACGAGATCAACCATCGGGCATCGGTGCACCTCGCCGAGCTCTCCAAGCAGGCCGGGGTGGAACGGTTCATATTCTCCTCCTCCTGCAGCAACTACGGCGCCGGAGGGGAAGCCCTTCTGGACGAGACCTCTCCCTTCAATCCCGTCACCCCCTACGGGGTTTCCAAGGTCTGGGTGGAGCGGGACGTGGCGCTCCTGGCGGACGACCGCTTCAGCCCCGTTTTTCTGCGCAACGCGACGGCCTTCGGGGTCTCGCCGCGCCTCCGGTTCGATCTTGTCCTCAACAATCTGGTTGCGTGGGCATTCACCACGGGACAGGTGTACATCAAGAGCGACGGCACCCCCTGGCGCCCGATTGTCCACATTGAAGACATCTCCCGGGCGTTCGTGTCGGTCATGCATGCCCCCCGGGAGCGTGTGCACAACCAGGCCTTCAATGTGGCCCGCAACGAGGACAACTACCGGATCAGGGAGCTGGCCGACATCGTGCGGGAGACCGTCCCCGGATGCAGGATCGAATACGCCAAGGACGCGGGACCCGACAAGCGCTGCTACCGGGTGGACGCTTCCAAGATCGCCCGGACGATTCCCGAGTTCCGGCCCCGGTGGGACGCCCGGCGCGGGGCAAGGGAGCTCCTGGATGCCTACCGGCTCGTCGGCTTGACGCTGGAGGACTTCGAGGGGCCCCGGTACAAGAGAATAGACCACATCAAGATGCTGATGCGCGAGAACCTCCTGGACGAGCATCTGCGCTGGCGCCGGGACGGGTCGGACACATCCACACACTGACTTGCGGAGACACCCATCGTGACCCCACTCGGCGAGATACCCTGCCGTTCCTGCGGCGGCAGACGGCTGGAGCCCGTCCTTTCCTTCGGCATCACCCCGCTTGCAGACAGACTCCTGCGCGCGGATCAGCTGGATCAGCCCGAGCTGACGGCCCCGCTGGATCTCGCATTCTGCCCCGACTGCTCCCTCGCCCAGATCACCGTAAGCGTCTCCCCGGAGGTGCTCTTCCGGGACGAATACCCCTACTTCTCCTCCGTGTCGCCTCAGCTCATGGAACATTTTGGAGCAAGCGCGCGGGCCATCATGGGCGTGCGCTCCCTCGGACCCTCTTCCCTGGTGGTGGAGGCGGCCAGCAACGACGGCTACATGCTCCGGAACTTCGCCCGGGCCGGGATACCGGTCCTGGGGGTGGACCCGGCACAGGGCCCCGCCCAGGCGGCCGTCCGGGAGGGCATTGAGACCCTCAACACCTTCTTCACCCTGGATCTGGCCCGGACCCTGCGGGAGCGGGACGGACGAGCGGCGGATGTGTTCCTGGCCAACAACGTCCTGGCCCACGTCCCCGACCTGAACGGTTTCGTGGAGGGCATCCGGGTCATGCTCAAGCCCTCCGGGGTCGCGGTCATCGAGGCCCCCTATGTCGTGGACCTTGTGGATCATTGCGAGTTCGACACGATCTACCACCAGCACCTCTGCTACTTTTCCGTCACGGCCCTGGACCACCTCTTCCGGCGCCACGGCCTTTTTCTCAACGACGTGCAGAGGACATCCATTCACGGGGGCTCCCTCCGGCTTTTCGTGGAGCCGGGGGAAGCGGTGCGGGATTCCGTCCGGAACCTCCTCCGCACGGAGAGGGAGCGGAGGGTGGACACCATCGATTTCTACACCAGCTTTGCCGAGCGGGTTGCGCAGATCCGGTTTTCCCTCCTCGGAATCCTCCGGGACCTGAAGAGCCGCGGGCATCGCATCGCCGCCTACGGCGCGGCGGCCAAGGCCACCACCATGCTCGCCTATGTGGGGATTGACAGGAAGCTCGTGGACTACGTGCTGGACCTCAACGCATTCAAGCACGGCCGGTTCATGGGGGGCAACCACCTGCCGATCCACCCCCCCTCCAGACTTCTGGAGGACATGCCGGACTATGTTCTCATCCTCGCCTGGAACTTTGCGGAGGAGATCATGAAGCAGCAGGAGGAATACAGGAGACGGGGAGGGAAGTTCATCATACCGATTCCCGAACCCCGGATCGCCGCCTGAGCGTTCCGGAGGGACGCCGGGGAAGGTGCGCGGGATCACAATCCGGGTTCCCCGCCTGTGCTACGTTGAGGATGTTCCGGCTCTTCCCCCGGGAGGCCAGAAGGCCCCGCGGGGGCAAGCCGCGCGTTTCTCACCCCTTGACAACGGACGAAGGACCATGAAGACACATCCCCTGATCGCCCTTGCCGCCCTGATCTCCCTGGCGGCCGGCCCTGCCCGGGCCCAGACCCCGGGAGACTACCGCACCGTCGGAAACGGGTCCTGGAGCGACCCGGCGGTATGGGAGCGTTTCGACGGGAGCGCCTGGAATCCCGCGGTCGCCCCGCCCACCAGCACCGACAATGCCATCACGGTGCAGGCAACCGACACGGTCGCCGTCGCAGCGGGAGTCACCATCGACCAGACGGTGGTGGCATCGGGCGCCGAGCTTGTCGTGAATACGGGCGTGACGCTCACGGTCAACAACGGCACGGGCACCGACCTGAGCGTGTCGGGCACCCTCACCAGCGCGGGAACCGTTTCCGGAACAGGGTCCATTCTCTTCGGGGCCGGGGGAACGTACCGTCACAACTATACGACGACCGCCGGAACGATTCCCACAGCCACCTGGGATGCCGCGTCCACCTGCGCCGTGGTGGGATACACCACCAACACGACCGGGCCGGGAGGGCTGCTGCAGTCGTTCGGCCACTTCACCTGGGACGCCCCCAACCAGACGGGAGCGGTGAGCGCGGGGGGGAACCTGCGCACCATCAACGGCAATTTCACCGTCTCCTCCACGGGTTCCACGGGCATATTCCGCCTCACCACCACCTCCTCCCCCGCCATCACCGTCGGGGGAAACTGGGTGCAGACCGACGGAAGGCTGGTGGTGACGGGATCCTCGGGTAATCCCGTCATCAACCTGGCCGGCGCATACTCGCAGAGCGGCGGCACATGCACCATGAGCGAGGGAACGGGCATCGGCGCCCTGAACGTCAGCGGGGACTTCTCGCACAGCGGGGGAACCCTGACCGAAACCTCCAGCGGCAGCGGGGCTATCCGGTTTGCACGGAGCGGCTCCCAGACCTACACTTCTGGAGGAACCGTCTCCAACGCCATCAACTTCACCGTCAACAGCGGCTCCCAGCTCAACACGGGCGGGAGCGTTCTGGCCGGAGGGGGGACCTTCACGCTTTCCAGCGGAGGCGTCCTGGGCATCGGCTCCCCTGCGGGCATCACATCATCGGGAGCTACGGGGAACATCCAGGTCACAGGAACCCGCACCTACAGCACGGGGGCGAGCTATACCTACAACGGCACGGACGCGCAGGTAACGGGAAGCGGCCTCCCCTCCACGGTCGCCGGCTTCACCGTCAACAACCCGGCTGGTGTGACCCTGCAGGCGGGATTGACCGTTTCGGGGAACCTCCTGCTTGTCTCGGGGACCCTCGCCACGGGCGGCAACAATATCTCGATGGGGGGCGACTGGACAAACAACGGGGGCGTTCTGTCGGCCCCCTCTGGAACGGTCACATTCACGGGAACGGGGAAGAGCATCGGGGGAACGGCCTCCACGGCCTTTCCCGCCCTGACCCTGGCCTCTGGCGCCACCATCACCCTCAACACCAGCGCATCGGCGGCATCCCTGGCCTTCAACGCGGCGGGGAGCGCCACATCCCTCACCCACGCGGGGAGCGCGGTCCTCACGGTGGCGGGGAACGCCACCCTCAGCCAGCCCACGGCAAGCGTCACAACGGCCTGGAACATCAACGCAGGGAGCGCCTCGGTGGGCGGCACCCTCTCCATCGGGGGAGCCAGCACCACGACCGCGCGCGTGGCCAAGACGGTTCTGACGACGGGGAGTCTCACCATTGCGGGAGACCTGGTGTTCTTCTCCGCCGCTTCCACCCCGCAGACGGCCGTCGTGGATCTCAGCACGGGGGGCGGCACCGGCACCCTGAACCTTGCGGGAGCGCTCACCCTCACCTACGGCTCGGGAACCATCCTTCCGGGAAGCTCGGGAAGCGTGTGCAACTACAACGGAAGCGCCGCCGGACAGACGGTTGTGCTGGCCAGTGCCATCGCCTATCACCATCTCCACCTGAACAACACGAGCGGGAGCGGCGCCCTTCTCGGAGCCGCCGTGACCACATCAAAGGTGACCGGCGACCTGCGCATCCAGAGCGGTCTCGCCTCCAACGCCGCCTTTGCAATCACAGGCAATGCGGGCAGAACATTCTCGGTCTCGGACGGTGCCACCCTGGTGCTTGCGGGGACCTCCTCCCTGCCGGGGGGCTTCACGACGCGGACCCTTGCGCCGGCGAGCACCGTCCGGTACGCGGGACCCGGCTCCCAGACCGTTGCGGCGGAAAACTACGGCAACCTCGTCCTGGGGGGATCCCGCGGAGCCGACACTCTGACGCTTCCCCCCGCGGGCACGATCGGAGTGGCGGGTGCCTTCACGCCCGAGGCCGTCTTCACGACCGGCATGTACCGCACGACGGGAAGCACGGTGAGCTTCAACGGCGCCGGGGCCCAGATGATCCCCGCATTCCGCTACCACAATCTTTCCACAAGCGGCCCGCGGGGTTCCGCCGACATCACCCTTGCTTCCTCCGACACGATCGGTTCTGCGGGCGTGTTCTCCCCGGACGCCACGTTCGCCGGAGGCGGGTATATCACTTCGGGGAGCACCCTTCTCTCCACGGGCGCGGGGGTTTCCCTCCCCGCATTCCCCTATCATCATCTGGTGATCCGCACCTCGGGCACCGTCTCTGCTTCGGGATCCTGGACCGTGAACGGCACGCTGCGCACGGGACCGGCGGCCGTGGTGGATGCGGGATCCTTCCTCCATCTGCTCCGCGGGGACTTCCGTCATGAGGGAACGCTCCTGGCGGGGACCTCCACATTCACCCTCGGGGGAACCGCCCTCCAGACCCTCACGGGTTCCATGGCCTTCCACAATCTGACCCTGGACAACGGGGCGGGCGCCGCGCTCAGCGGAGGAAACGCGTCCGTCTCGGGTCTTCTCACGCTCACCTCGGGCGTCCTTTCGGCGGGGGCGGACACCGTGGTCGTGTCCCCCGGCGCATCGGTCGCGCGCTCATCCGGCCATGTGGCAGGGCGCCTCCGAAGGCACGCACCGACAGGCGCCACGACTCTCCTGTTCCCCCTCGGGGACGCCGCGGCCTATACCCCGGTGGAGGTGGCCTTCGGAAACGTGACCTCGGCCGGCAGCCTGACGGCGCGCAGCACTCCGGGGAAGCACCCTCAGATCAACGGCGCGGGGCTCCGGACATCCAGGACGGTGAACAGATACTACACCCTCGCGAATGCAGGTATCGGATTCGACGAGTACGACGCCACATTCCGGTTCGTCCCCTCGGACCTTGACTCCGCCGCGGACCCCGGGAACTTCGAAGTACGGAAGTACGATGCTCCCCTCTGGTCTCTGACCTCCACCGGCGCGAGAACATCCACATCCACGCAGGCAACAGACCTCACCTCCTTCAGCGATTTCGCCCTGGGCGAAGGAGGGGGCCCGTTCACGGGAACATCCACTGTTTCGGCAACGCCGGATTCCATCTCAGCCGACGGCGCATCCCAGAGCACCGTCACCGTGACTCTCAGGGATGACGAGGGGAACCCCCTCACCACCGGGGGAGACAGCGTCCATGTGAGTGCCACGCTCGGCTCGGCGGGAGCGGTCACCGACAACGGAAACGGCACCTACACGGCACTCCTGACCTCCTCCACGGCGGCCGGAGCCTCCGTGCTCAGGGCCACCGTGAACGGCGCCCTCATTGCGGACAGCGCCCTTGTGGTCTGCACACCCGGGCCGGCTTCCACGGCGACCTCCACCATCACCTCCGATTCCACCTCCATCGTGGCCAACGGCTCCACCAGTTGCCGCATCCTGGTGCAGCTCAAGGACTCCTTCGGCAACAACCTGACCCGCAGCGGGGGTACGGTGGCGCTGGCCACCACGCTCGGCTCGCTCGGGGCCGTGACCGACAGCGGGAACGGGCGGTATGCCGCCGTCCTGAGTTCCGGCACGGTCACGGGCACGGCGCTCGTCACGGGCACGCTGGTGGGTGTTCCCATCCAGGACACCGCGGCGGTTGCCTTTGTTCCGGGAACCCCCACCCGTCTGGTCTGGACCCATGAACCCGGGGACACCACGGCGGGGTCCCCGATTCCCTCCCACAGCAGTCCCACAGTGGAGATCCGGGATCAGTATGGCAATCTGGTTGCGGGCGCGACCACATCCCTGACGGTGGCCATCGGCTCCAACCCCGGGGGTGGAACACTCGGCGGCACCACCACGCGCAATGCCTCGGGCGGCGTGGCCGTCTTCGACAACCTGAGCATCAACAAGACGGGCTCGGGATACACCCTGGTGGTCACCGGCGGGTCCCTTGCACCCGACACCAGCGCCGCTTTCATCATTACGAACGCTCCGCCCTCCCAGCTTGCCTTTGTGCAGCAGCCCACGAATGCGATCGCGGGGAATCCCATCTCGCCCCCCGTCACCGTGCGCCTCCGGGACGCCTACGGGAATGACGTTCCCCGCACGGGCGACACCACCACCATGGCCCTCGGTTCGGGAACGGGCACACTGACCGGGACCCTGGTGCAGGTGACCGATTCCACGGGGACGGCAGCGTTTGGCGATCTTGCCATCAACCTGCAGGGATCCAAGCGCCTCTCCGCCTCGGCAGCGGGGCTGACGGGCGCCCTGAGCGGCTCTTTCAGCATCCTCCCGGCGCCCTCCACGCTCGTCTCGGATGACTTCAATGCATTCAACCTCAACACGGGGATCTGGACCTACGTGAACCCCCGGGGGGATGCCACCCTCACCATGACCGGAACGAACACCCCCAGTGCCGCCGTGACCACGGCGATCCCGGGAGGAATTGCGCACGAGCCCTGGTCAGGGACCATCACCGCCCCGCGCATCCTGCAGCCGGCCAACAACACGGATTTCGAGGTGGAGGTGAAATGCCTGAGCGGGGTCACCCTGCGCTATCAGCTCCAGGGACTGGTGGTGGAGCAGGACAGCATGAACTACTTGCGTTTCGACATCGATTCGGACGGCTCCACCACGCGCATCTTCATGTCCAGCACGGTGAACGGAACTCCCACGCAGCTCGTGAACCTCTCCATCGGCGCCAACGGAGTCACCCCTACGTGGATGAGGGTGAAGCGGCAGGGTGACAACTGGACGCAGTCGTATTCCCTGGACGGAAACGTCTGGAACCCCACGGGCACCTTCGCCCGCAGTATGGCGGTGGCCTCAGTGGGTGTGTTCACGGGAAACACGGGCACCACCATTCCCGCGCACACGTCCAGCTTCGACTATTTCTTCAATACCGCATCCCCCATCGCCAATGAGGACGGGGGAACGGCCGTGGACAGCATCCCCCCGGTGATCAGCGGGGTTCAGGTGACGCCCCAAGACACGAGCGCCCTCATCGCCTGGACCACCGACGAGGCCTCCACCAGCACCGTGGCATACGGCTTCACGGCCGGGCATGAGATCGGGTCCGTCACCGATACGGCCCTCACCACAACGCACGCGATCACCCTGAACGGGCTCTCTCCGCAGGCCCTCTACCACTTCGGCGTCTCCTCCACCGATGTGCACGCCAACACGGGCACCTATCCCGATTCGACGTTCGCCACGGCGGATTCCTCCACGATCATCTCGGATGACTTCAACAGTTTCCGCCTGAAGAGCCCGTGGACATTCATGAACCCCCTGGGGGACGCCGTCCTGACCCTGGTGGGCCAGAATTCCCCGAACGCCTGGGCCCGGATCGCGGTCCCCGGCGGAGCGGAGCACCAGCCCTGGACGGCGGGGAACACCGCCCCGCGTCTCATGCAGAGCGCCAATGACAGGGATTTCGAGGTGGAGGCCAAGTTCGAATCGGGCCTCACCCTGGCCTACCAACTGAACGGCATCATCGTGGAGCAGGATTCCGGCAACTACCTCCGGTTCGACCTCAACTCCAACGGCACAAACACCAAGGCCTACGCAGCCACGATCGTCAACAACACCCCCACCCAGAAGGTCAACGTCACGGTGGGGGCGAACGGCGCAGCCCCGCAATGGCTCCGGATCACGCGGCAGGGCCAGACCTGGCGGATGGACTACTCGCTGAACGGAACATCCTGGACCACGGCGGGATCCTTCAACCACGCGCTGACCGTGGCCCGGGTGGGGCCCTTCGTGGGGAATTCCGGTTCGCCCGCTCCCGCCTACACGGGGAACATCGACTACTTCTTCAAGACCGTTTCTCCGATTATTCCCGAGGACGGAGGGATCGCCATCGACGATGTCCCCCCCGTCATCAGCAACATCCAGACATCCGCCACCGGCACCACGGCCACCATCACCTGGAACACGGACGAAGCGGCCACCAGCGAGGTGTCCTTCGGCCCCAGTGCGGCCTACGAGAACGGGACGGTCCGGGACACGATCCTGCAGACCTCCCACACCCTCACCCTGCGGGGCCTCCTCCCCGCCAGTCTCTATCATTTCCGGGTGTCCTCCCTGGATTCCTCGGACAACAGGACGGACGCGCCCGATTCCACCTTCACGACGGGGGCCGCCTCCACGATCGTGTCGGACGATTTCAACTCCTTCGTGCTGGACACCACCGTGTGGCGGTTCATCAATCCGCGGTCGGATGCCGTCCTCACGATGAACAACACCAATACCGACAGCGCCCGCGTGTTCATTGCCGTCCCCGGCGGCGTGGCGCACGAGCCCTGGACCAGCGGGAACACGGCCCCGCGGATTCTCCAGGCGGCCAACAACACCGACTTCGAGCTGGAGGCCAAGTTCGAATCCCCCGTCGCCCAGCGATACCAGCTCCAGGGACTGCTCGTGGAAGAGAGCACCACGAAGTACATCCGCCTTGACTTCGACTCCGACGGCTCCAACACCAAGCTGTACGCGGGAACCATCGTGGGCTCCACGCCCACCACGCGGTTCAACGTAACGGTCGGAGCCAACGGCGTCGCTCCCCAGTACCTGCGGGTCCGGAGGGAGGGGGATCTCTGGACCGCTTCCTATTCGTTCAACGGCACGAGCTGGACCACGGCGGGGTCCTTCACCTTCTCCCTCGCGGTGGACTCCGTAGGGGCGTTCGCGGGAAACGCCGGCACCACCATCCCGGCCCACACGCTCAAGCTGGACTACTTCTTCAACACCGCCTCCCCCATCGTGCCCGAGGACAGCGTGGGGGCGCCCGATCCACTGGCGCCGGTCATCACGGGGGTGCAGGTCACCCCCTATGGGTCGGCGGCCCTTGTCTCCTGGACCACCAACGAAGTCGCGACCAGCAGCGTCTCCTGGGGCCCCACGCCGGAATACGAGGACGGGACGGTGACCGACACCACCTTCGTGACCTCCCACGCCGTTCTCCTCCCGGGCCTCACGCCGGCGTCCCTCTATCACTTCCGGGTGTCCTCCACCGACACGGCGGAGAACACGGCCAACTATCGCGATTCCACCTTCACGACGGGCCCCGCCTCCAGCATCGTCTCCGACGATTTCAACCGTTTCTTCCTGAACACGACGGTCTGGAGATTCATCAACCCTCTGGGGGATGCCTGGGCGGATCTGGTCTACACGAATACGGACAGCGCGTGCCTCCGGATCGCGGTGCCGGGCGGCACGGCGCACGATCTGTGGACGGGAGGGCGGAACGCCCCGCGCGTGATGCAGGCCGCCAACAACGCCGACTTCGAGGCGGAAATCCGGTTTGATTCCCCCCTCAGCCAGCGCTACCAGATCCAGGGCCTGGTGGTGGAGGAAAGCCCCGCCGTCTATCTGCGGTTCGACCTCAGCTCCGACGGGACCAACACCAGGATCTTCGCCGCCAGCTTCACGGGAGGAACACCCACCGTGCGGGTGAACGCCGTGGCGGGCGTAAACGGAAGGGCGCCCCAGTGGATGCGGGTGCAACGCAGGGGCAACCAGTGGACCCAGTCGTACTCGTTCGACGGGACCGCCTTCACAACCGCGGGAACATTCTCGTTTGCCCTCACTGTGGACTCCGTGGGGATTTTCGCCGGGAACAGCACAAGCGGCGGTCCCGTGCCGGCGCACACCGCGCGGGCGGACTATTTCTTCAATACGGCCTCGCCCGTCATCCCCGAGGACGGCACCCTCGCAGTGCTGGACACCACGGGGCCCGTCATCAGCAACCGGGAGACGACGCCGGGCGTCGACGGGTTCCGCCTGAGGTGGGACACGGACGAGCCCGCCGACATGCTCCTGGAATACGGGCTCACCGCCTCGTACGAGCTGGGGCAGATGTCCGACACGTCCCTTCTGAGCACCCGGGACGTCACCGTGACGGGTCTCTCCCCGGGGCTGGTGTACCACTATCGCATCACCGTCCGGGACAGCTTCCTGAACACCACGGTCACGGGGGATTTCCAGGTCACAACCCTGAGCCCTCCCGTCCTGAGTCTCTGGTACGGTGAGAGCCAGTCCTTCGGCACACCGGGGAACCCCGTCCCCGCGGTGAACATCCTGGGAACAGTGGAGGATTCCAACGGGGTGGCTTCTCTCACCTATTCCCTGAACGGCGGCGCGGCCGTGCCCCTCAGTGTGGGGCCCGACTCCTTCCGGCTGGAGGGACCGGGGGACTTCAACGCCGACATCCCCTATGCCTCCCTTGCCGAGGGGCTCAACCGGCTCATCCTGACGGCCACCGACAGCCGGGGAGCGGCCGCACGGGAGACCGTGACGGTGAGCTATGCGGGGGGGAACACCTGGCCCGGGAGCTGGGCAGTGGACTGGTCGGGGGCAGGCTCTGTCCAGAGTGCGGCCCGCATCCTGGACGGGAAGTGGACCCTGGCCGGGGGAGGGGTGCGCACTGGAGCAACCGGCTACGAGCGGCTCCTTGCGATAGGAGACCGAACCTGGAGGGACTACGAGGTGCTGGTTCCCGTCATCGTCCATGCCCTCGACTCCTCCCGCCTCGCCGGGCCGGGGGCGGGAGTGGGGCTGGTTCTCCGGTGGGACGGACACAGCGACAGCCCTCCTCAGGTGGCCGGCCGCCAGCCGAAGACGGGGTATATCCCCCTCGGGGGAAAGGGGTGGTACGCGTGGGACAATGCGGGCGGGCGGCTTGAGATCCTCGGCAACGACGGGTCTTCCATCGCCGCGGATTCCACCCGGATGCTCTCACTCGGGGTTTCGTACCTTTTCCGCATGCGCGTAAAAACGAATGCCGGCCTGGGGGGACTCTACAGTCTGAAGGTCTGGCCCGAAAGCCAGAGTGAACCCTCCTCCTGGGACCTCACGGCCCAGCAGGGCCCCGGGGACCAGGCCGCGGGTTGCCTTCTCCTTGCGGCGCATAACGCCGATGTCACATTCGGGAACCTGGCAGTTGTTCCCCTCGCAGACACGCTGAACGTGGCGGTCTCGGGAGCCGGGTCGGTGGTGCGGATGCCCGACATGCCCTCCTACAACCCGGGGGACACGGTACGGCTTGCGGCGGTGCCGGATTCCGGCTGGAGCTTCGCCGCATGGAGCGGGGACATCGCGGATTCGGCCGACACGGTCTTCATCGTCATGAACGGCAACCGGTCCGTCACGGCCACTTTCGTCCCCGCGACGGAGCCGGCCGTGGCCGTACGGCCCCACGCCCTTCTCCAGGGCCCCTATGATGCAGCGGGTGACACCATGAAGACGGCGCTCGGGAACCTGGCGTTGCTCCCCCTGGCGCAACCGTACGGCGGCGCACCCTGGAACTACGGCGGACCGGAGGCGGTGGGCAGCATGCCGCCGGGGGTCGTGGACTGGGTTCTGGTGGAACTGCGGGCCGAGCCCGACAGTACGGTCGCAACCCGGGCCGCACTCCTGCTTGCATCGGGCGAGGTGACGGATCTGGACGGCTCCTCTGCGGTCCGTTTCGAGGGACTGCCCGACGGACCGTACTACGTGGTGCTCCGCCACCGGAATCACCTCGCCGTCATGAGCTCCGACACGCTCCGGCTGAACGCCGCCGGGGTTCCCTGCGACTTCTCCACATCCCAGTCGCAGGCCTACGGCATCAACCCCATGCGCCAGCTTGCGGTCGGACGGTTCGGGCTCCGCTCGGGGGACGGGAACGCGGACGGAGGCGTGGATGCCCTGGACAGGAACCTCATCTGGCGGGCGCAGAACGGGACCCCCTGGTCGTACACCAAGTTCGGGGATTTCAACCTGGACGGGGGAATCGATGCCCTGGATCTGAACCTCCAGTGGCGGGTGAACAACGGCACCGCCTCGCAGGTGCCGTAGGGTCGCTCTCAACGACGAAAGGAGAACGCATGCCGGCTTCCGAGAACCCCGTCGAGACACCCGCAGGCCCCTCCCTGCGCCTCCGTGCCTGCCCGGCCTGCGGTGCCGAGGGGATGCGCATCTTCCATACCGTGCGGGACGTGCCCGTCCACAGCGTGCTCCTCATGGAGACCCGGGAGCAGGCGCTCTCCTATCCGCGCGGGGACATCGCCCTGGGGCTGTGCCCTGCGTGCGGGTTCATTGCCAACTGCGCCTTCGATCCGGCGCGGCATGAGTACTCCCGGAAGTACGAGGAGACCCAGGGTTTCTCCTCCACATTCAACGCCTTCCACCGGCAGCTCGCCCTTTCCCTCATCGAGCGGTACGGGCTCAGGGGAAAAGACATCATCGAGATCGGGTGCGGGAAGGGGGAGTTCCTGAACCTGCTGTGCGAGCTGGGCGGGAACAGGGGGACGGGTTTCGATCCGGCCTATGTCCCCGAACGGGACCGCGGAGCCGTAATGGGACGGACGCAGTTCATCGTGGACTTCTATTCCGAGAAGTACACCCACCACAAGGCCGACTTCGTGTGCTGCAAGATGACCCTGGAGCACATTCAGGATGTGGGGGAGTTTGTCCGGATGGTGCGGCGGTCCATCGGTCCCAGACACCAGACCGTCGTCTTCTTCCAGATCCCCGATGCTATGCGGGTGCTGCGGGACCTGGGGTTCTGGGACATCTATTACGAGCACTGCTCCTATTTCAGCCACGGCTCGCTGGGGCGGCTCTTCCGCAGATGCGGGTTCGACGTGCTCCGGCTCGCCACCGAGTATGACGGCCAGTATCTCATGGTGGAGGCGCGCCCCTCGGCCGCCGCACCCACTCCTCCGATCCCCGCCGAGAATGACCTGGAGGAGATCCGGGCCGCAGTGGACCGGTTCTCAGCGGAGATCAAACCCTCCCTCCGCCGCTGGAAGGAAACCCTGGCCGAGCTCCGCCTCCGCAACCGGAAGGCCGTGCTCTGGGGGGGGGGATCCAAGGGGGTGGCCTTCCTGACGACCCTCGGTATCCGGGAGGAGATCGAGTACGCGGTGGACATCAACCCTTACAAGGACGGCACCTTCATGGCCGGGACCGGTCAGCAGATCGTGCGGCCCGAGTTCCTGAAGAGCTACCGTCCGGACGCCGTCATCGTGATGAACCCGATTTACTGCGAAGAGATACGAAAAGACCTGGACCGCCTGGGCGTCACAGCGGAGCTCCTGCCCGTGTGACGGGAAGACGGCGGGCGGCGTTTTTCACTCTCCCCTTTTTCACCTTTTCCTTACAATAGCCCCGCCGGGCTGCCGGCGGGATGTGTCCCTCTCGGGCATCCCGGCCCTCCGCGATCCCGGGAGAAGGACAGGTCTTTCTCGCCATGTTCATGACCAACAACAATCAGGAGAATCTTTCCATGCCCCCTGCACCCCCCTCCCCGCGCCTCGTCCGGACGTTTCTGCTCCTCGTCGTGCTGGCCGTCTCCGGCGCGGCACACTCCCAGTGGCTCAACAACCCCCAGCCGGGGGAGGTATTCAAGGAGTTCACGAAGGTGATCAGCACGGGGAACGATGATTTCAGGGTCACCGATCCCAACACCACCCGGCCCGAGGCACGGGCCTTCCTCC
>JBAVEL010000173.1:0-58115 GCA_049587715.1 Bacteroidota bacterium | reverse complement strand
CCGACACCTCGTGGACGAGCCGCGCGGCTCCTTCTCTGTGGAGCCCTGTGGCCCGCTCTCTCCGTTGCCTCCCCCCCCGGGGGAGGAGAGGGGGATGTGCGCGTGGTGCATTCGGATGAAAGCGTGTTGATCCTGGAATACAGACCCCGGTATGAACCCCTCCGGACCATTCCCGGCCCGGCGGAGACCTACACGGAGATCCCCTTTGCCGGGGCGGAACATGCGGCGGCACCCGACAGGCCCGGCTTTCCCGATGTTCCCCTCCGCCGGGTGGCCGTGGGGTTCCCGACGCCCGAGGGAAACAGGGTGACGGTCCTGAAGGCGGAATACGAGGAGCTCAGGAACTTGCTTCCCCCCCCCGCCCCGCGTCTCAGGGAGATGGAGGGGATGCTCGTGGCCGACTCCTACGAGGCCGACCCGGCGGCCTACAACGCGGGAACGCTTCTCCCCCCGGAGCCGGCGGAGCTGGGCTCCCCGCGCCGGGTGCGGAGCATGTACGTGGGATCCGTGCTGTTCCACCCGGTGCAGTACAACCCCTCCCTGCGCACCGCGCGGAAGCACACCCGGATCGTGGTGCAGGTGCAGTTCGGTCCTCCGGCGGGGAGAAGGGAGCAGAGCACCGACGGAGCCCTCATCGGGGAGGGGCTCATCAACGGGGATGCGGCGCGGGAGTGGACCTTCCCCCCCCCGCGTCCCCTCCGGCGCCTCACCCAGCCGAGCGTGCTCTCCACGGGCATCTGGTACCGGCTGGCCGTGCGGGAAGAGGGAATCTACCGGCTGGATCCTGCGTACTTCCAGTCCATCGGGATCGATCCGGGGCAGGTGGATCCGCGCACCATCCGCATCCACGGAAACGGGGGAAGGGAGCTCCCCGAGAACCCCGCCGAGAGCCGCCCGCAGGACCTGGTGGAGAACCCCCTGTATGTGGAGGGGGAGTCGGACGGCCAGTTCAATGCGGGGGACTTCGTGCTCTTCTACGGGGAAGGGCCGGGCGGGTGGACCTACACCCCCTCCAACCGGACCTATTCCCACGACATCCACCGCTATGCCGCCGAGACATGGTACTGGCTCACCTGGGGAGGGGCGCAGGGACTCCGGATGCAGGCCCGGCCCTCCCTGGCGGATCCCCCCTCCGTGGTTCCCGGGTGGTTCGATGAGCGGATGTGGATCGAGGAGGAACAGGTGAACCTCCTCAGCTCGGGGAAGGACTGGTACGGACAGACCCTCAGCCAGGGGGGGAGCTTCACGCACTACCTGCCCCTGGTGGCCGTCGTTCCGGGGCTTCCCGTGCGCTACCGGGCAGGGCTGGTGGCCCGGTCCACAAGCTGGTCCACGTTTCTCCTGCGGGAGGGGTCTGATTCCATCGGGACGGTGTATGTGGCCCCGATTCTCCCCAACAACGCGGACTACCAGTATGCCCAGGCCGCGGTGGGGGATGTGCGGGCCGTGCCCGCCGCTGCCGCCTCCGCCGGGCGGTTCACGTTTGTGTACCGCTCCTCCAGTGCATCGGGAACGGGGTGGATCGACTGGGCCGAGATCACCTATCCGCGGAGGTTCGAGGCCGCGGGGAACCGGCTCTCGTTCCGCGCCCCCGACACATCGGGGATCGTGGAGTACCGTCTGGAGGGTTTTCCCTCCCAGCCTGTGATCCTGGACGTGACGAACCCCGTCTCGGCGCGCCGTGTGACGGGAGTGGCGGGGGCCTACTACGTGCGCCTCGAGGAATCCTCCGGGCTCCGCTCGGAGTACGCGGCGGCCTCCGCCGGCGGGTTCCGAATCCCCGTGCGGGCGGAGCGGATCCCCAATCAGAACCTCCGGGGCATCACCGAGGGGGCGGACTTCATCATCGTGACCTCGCGGGAGTTCCGCAACGCGGCGGACCGCCTGGCGGCCCACAGGGAGCAGCCCGCCCACGGAGGTCTCCGCACCCTGGTCGTGGAGGCGGACACGATTTACAACGAGTTCGGCGGGGGCATGCCGGACCCCACAGCCATCCGGGACTTCCTGAAGCATGCCTACGAAAGCTGGACCCCCAGGCCCGAGTACGTTCTCCTGTTCGGGGGGGCCTCGTACGACTACAGGGGATACAGCGGCGTGAAGTCGAGCTACGTGCCCACCTGGCAGAGCATCGACTCGCGGAACGAGATCAACAGCTACTCCTCGGACGACTTCTTCGTGCGGTTCGAATCCTCCACCGCCCCCTTCCTGGTGGGAGGGCGCATATCCTCGCGCACGGCGGCGGAGGCGGAGACGGTGGTGGACAAGGTCATCCGGTACGACACGCAGTCTGCGCGGGACGGATGGGGGGCGCGGATGCTCTTCGTGGGCGACGACTCCTGGACGCCCGAGCGGGAGGACGGCACCCAGCACAGCGCCGACGCCGACCGGCTGGCCACGGTGTTCACCCCCGACGAGATCGAGAAGAGGAAGATCTACATTGCGGAATACCCCACCGTGAACTCGGCGCAGGGACGGCGGAAGCCGGGCGCCTACGACGCCCTGGTGGAGGAGATCAACCGGGGCGTGCTGGCGGTGAACTTCGCCGGGCACGGGAACCCCACCGTCTGGGCGCATGAGTCCATCTTCAATGTGCAGACCTCCATCCCGCTTCTGGTGAACGCCGACCGGCTGAGCGTGTTCTTCGCCGCCACCTGCAACTTCTCCCAGTTCGACGACCTCAAGCGGTACACGGGGAGCGAGCTCCTGATGAACAAGCCCGACGGGGGCGCGGTGGCGGTGGTCTCCGCCACCCGGAAGGTGTTTGCGGGGGCGAACGCCTATCTGCACCAGAACATCTTTGCCCGGCTCTTCCTGCGGGATACCTACGGCCGGCTGGCGGTGGGCCGTCCGGCCCGGGCCATGTTCCTGCAGAAGGCGGCGCTGAACAACCCGAACGACCAGAAGTTCCACTGGATGGGGGACCCCACGCTCCGGCTCCGGTACCCGGAGGGGTTCGCCTCCATTGATTCCATCAACGGGGAGCCCCTGGACAGCGTGGGAGGAGTGCCGCGCACGGAGCCGGTGCAGTTGCGGGCGCTCTCGCGTGTGACGCTCCGCGGTTCGCTCCGGGACCAGGCCAACCAGGTGGACGTATCCCGCTCGGGCACCGTGATCCTGAGCGTGTACGATGCCACGCGGGAGGTGCTGATTTCCCCCTTCATCCCCCCCCGCTGCTGCGACAGCCAGGGGAACATCATCCCGGGACTGGACTGGTCGTACACGGCCACCGGGGGGACCATCTACCGGGGGCAGGGCACGGTCACGCAGGGGCGCTTTGCGGCCGTGTTCGTGGTGCCCAAGGACATTCTGTACGCGGATCCCTCCACCCGGGGGCGCGTAACGGCCTATTTCACCGGAACGGGGGGGGAGGCGCTCGCCTACACCGGACGGGTGTCGGTGGGGGGGACGGATTCCACGGCGGCTCCCGACGGGGAGGGTCCGCAGGTGGCCGTCTTCCTGGACAGCCGGACGTTCCGCTCGGGCGACCCGGTGCGGCCGGATCCGGTTCTGCTGGCGGACCTGCGGGACTCCAGCGGCATCAACACGTCGGGCTCGGGCATCGGGCACCGGATCGAGGCCTGGGTGGACAACAGCTCCGAGAGCGTGGACCTCACCGAATCGTACACAAGCCGGCTGGACGAGTTCCGGGAGGGAACGGTGGAGAAGCCGCTCGGCGGGCTCCCGCCGGGACGCCATCATGTGCGCGTGCGGGCGTGGGACACCTGGAACAACGCGGGGACGGCGGAGGTGTTCTTCGAGGTGACCCCCGACGACGCCCTGGCCGTGTCGGAGGTGATGAACTACCCCAATCCCTTCGCCGAGACCACGGAGTTCACGTTCCGGCAGAACCAGCTTACGCCCCTGCGCGTGACGGTCAGGGTGTTCACGCTGGCGGGGCGCCTGGTGCAGTCCATCGAGGCGGGATCCACGGGGGAGCCCTTCGTGCGGATCCCGTGGGACGGGCGGGACCGCGACGGCGACAGGATTGCAAACGGAGTCTATCTCTACAAGCTCGTGGTGCGGACCGAAGACGGGCGCTTCGCGAGCGAGTCCCTGGGCAAGATGACCGTGCTCCGGTGAGTGCCGCGGGGATGTTCATGACGGTGTATGCATGTACCATGTCCACAGGTTCATCAACAGGAGGCAGTCCATCATGACAGCATCAGCCATCGGCCGCATCGCCTGGGTGATTCTGGGCGCGGCGCTCATTACGACGGTCCTTCCCCTCCCCTCGGCGGCGCAGGGGGAGTCCGCCGTGCCGTTTCTGCTGATCGCCCCGAACTCCCGGGCGAGCGGCATGGGAGAGGCGGCCACGGGATCCGTGGACGACGCCTCCGCCATCTTCTGGAATCCGGGGGCCCTGGCCTTCCTGGACGGACAGGAGGTGAGCATCACGCACGCCAACTGGCTGCCGCAATTCCAGCAGTCGGACCTCTTCTATGATTACCTGAACTACCGGGTGAAGATGGACGAGATCGGAGGGGTGCTGGGCGCCAGCGTGACCTACCTGAACCTGGGCAAGTTCGTCCGCACCCTCTCCAGCGGCCCCGAACCGGTGGACGAGTTCAAGGCCTTCGAGGTGGCGGGCACCCTGGGATACTCCACCCTGGCGTTCGACGACCTGGGGATCGGGTTGAACCTGCGGGTGATCCACAGCGCCCTCTCTCCCATCGGGACGGAACAGGAGCAGGGGAGCGGGAAGGCCACCACGGTCAGCTTCGACATCGGCCTCATGTACCGCCCGCAGGCGCTGGAGGTGCCGGGCATCGGGGACATCGGAAAGGCCTTCAGCTTCGGGTTCAATCTCTCGAACCTGGGCCCGAAGGTGAAGTACATCGACGCCGACCAGGCGGATCCCCTTCCCACGAACCTGCGGATCGGGTTCGGGTACCGGGTGTTCGAGGACGAGTTCAACTCCCTCCAGGCCAACCTGGACTTCAGCCGCCTGCTGGTGCGCCGGTACGCCGACGGGAAGGTGGACAACTTCTACAAGGCGCTGTTCACGGCATGGGGCGACGGGAGCGGACTCCGGAAGGTGAACATCGGCGGAGGGCTGGAGTACTGGTACGGAGCGCCCAAGCTGATCGCCCTGCGGATCGGATACTTCTACGAGGATCCGAACTTCGGCAACCGGAAGTTCCTCACGTTCGGGGCCGGTCTCCGGTACGACATCTACGGCTTCGACTTCAGCTACATCTCCGCGGAGGAGAACCACCCGCTCTCCGACACCATCCGCTTCTCCCTCCTGATCGGATGGGGAACGGGGACGGAAACCGAAGACTGACCCCCCACACCGAAACCAGACGAGCATCATGACTCTCTCCGGAGCCTTCACCCTCTGCGTTCTGGTTTCCGGCTCTCTCTGTGCACACGAGCTGAGTCATCCCCTGCGCCCGGCGGGGGATGACGCCCCGGCGGGGCCGCGCCCCGCCGCAGCGGCGCCGGATACCATGGATCTGCTGGCCGTGATGGCCGAGTTCCAGGAGGATGCGGACGACCGCACCACCGGAACCGGCAGGTTCGATATGTCCGCCACAACGGACCCCATCATTGATCCGCCCCCCCGGAACAGGCAGTACTTCGAGGACCACCTCCGCTTCCTGGAGAACTACTTCCGGAAGGTGTCGGGAGGAAAGCTGATCCTGAGGGGAAGGGTGCTGGATGGGGTGTTCACGCTTCCCGGGCGGATGGAGTCCTACAGTCCCCCGAAGAACGGTTCCGCCGCCGCGGTGGGCCGTCTGGCCGTGGACACATGGACTCGCGTGGATTCAAGCGGCCTGGTGGCGGACTTCTCCATGTACGAGTGCTTCGTGATATTCCACGCGGGGGCGGGGCGCGACATCGATCTGGTGTCCATCCTGGGCTACGACCCCACCCCCTTCGACATTCCCTCCCTGTACCTGGGCCCGGCGTCCTTCCGCGAGTTCTACGGACCCGGCTACCAGGGGATCCCCGTGGCGGGGGGTGGTTTTCACATCACCAACACCATCGTGATGCCCGAGACCGAAAGCCGCCTGCTCCCCGGCGTGAGCGGGGACGTGCTGCTGGAGCTGGGAATCAACGGGCTTCTCTGTGCCTCCGTGGGAAGCCGGCTGGGACTCCCCGACCTGTTTGATACGCGCACGGGACGCTCGGGCATCGGACGCTTCGGCCTCATGGACGGGCAGGCCATCTTCAGCTTCTCGGGCGTCTTTCCCCCCGAGCCCTCGGCGTGGGAGAAGTACTGGCTGGGCTGGACGACGCCCGTGGTGCTGGGGACGGGCGTGCATACGCTCAGTCTGCCCGCCGCCGCGGAGCCCGATGTGGTGTACAGAATTCCCGTGAGCGGGTCCGAGTACTATCTTGTGGAAAACAGGAACCGGGATCCCCAGGGAAACGGACAGACCGTCTGGACGGTGTTCAACGGGGTTCCTTCGGTGCGGACCTTCTCCCGGGACACCTCGGGGTTCAACGCCTTCTCCGTGTCCGCCCTCGAGGGGGTTGTGACGGAGGTGGAAGACCCCGACTGGAGTCTTCCCGGTGCCACCACCTCCGGGGGGGAGTTCTTCGACGGGGGCATCCTGATCTGGCATGTGGACGAGTCGGTGATCCTGGCGGGTGCGGCATCCAACCGCGTGAATGCAGACCCCGAGCGGCGCGGCGTGGACGTGGAGGAGGCGGACGGGTCCCAGGACATCGGACAGGCCTACGAGTTCCTCTCCCGGGGCTCGGGGAGCGAGGAGGGAACCCCCCTGGACTTCTGGTTCGAAGGCAACTCCGCGCCCGTCTTCCGGGGGGAGTTCTCCGAGACTTCCCACCCCCCGGCCCTGGCCAACACGGGAGCCCGGAGTCATGTGTCGGTGCGGGGATTCACCCCGCGCGGGGCCCTCATGCAGGTGACCGTGCGGGTGGGGGACGATGATGTGGAGCCGCTCGAGGGGTTTCCGCGCCTGGTGGGTGAAGAGATCGCCCCCGCGGGCCTGACCGTGGCGGATGTGAACGGGGACGGCTCCCCCGACATCCTGGCTGCCACCACAGGCGTGGTTCTTCCATCACCCACTTCGGGGGGAAGCTCTACGGCCCTGCAGGGGGAGGGGAAGATCTACGCATGGCGGAGCGACGGGGGAGGGGCGGTGTTTCCCTTCACCCGATCGGACGGCCTGATTGCACGGAGCGGCGGATCCCTGGACGGCTTCTCCACGGGGCCGGCTGCGGGAGACCTGGACGGAAACGGGGTCCCCGAGATCCTGGGAGTCATCCGGCACACGGCGGGGGGGAGCTCGGTGGCTGCGTTTGCCGCAACGGACGCGAATGCCGACAGCCTGGCGGACCTTGTCTGGGTGCGGGTGACGGCGGAGCCCGTCACGGGCCCCGTGCCCGCGGGGGATTCGGTGATCCCCTCGGGGATGGCGGACGGCACCGTGCTTCTCACCGGACCCGACGGTTCGGCGCGGGGCTCCCTCCAGGCGGCGCCGGGAAGGGCGGCCGTCAAGGGTGTGACGCTTCTGGACCCCGCAGGGGTGTGGGTGGCGGTGGCGGAGGACGGCACCGTGGCACGGGTGGATGTGACCTCCCTGTCGGTGACCCGCACCCTCATGGAGGGTGCCCCCGCGGGGCCCGCCGTGTGCGGTCTGGTGGGGCCCTCGACGAGCCCGCGGATCGCGGTGGTTTCCACCGACGGGCGGCTTCACCTGTTCGAGTCGGATCTCTCGCCCGTGGCCGGGTTTCCGGTGCGGGGGGGAGGAGAGGCGCTGCATGGGCCCGCGCTGGCGGATGTGAACGGAGACGGACTCAGGGAGATCGTCTTCTTCGCGGGTCCCCGTGTGTATGCCTACAACCACGCGGGTGCCGCCGTGGATTTCTTCCCCGTTGCGATCCCCACGGGGTCGCGCATCACATCCCACCCTGTGATTGCGGATGTGAACGGGGATGACACGCCCGAGATCGTGGCCGTGGCGGAGGACGGGTATGTGGCGGCCTACGATTCCCGGGGGGGCATGGCAAGGGGATTCCCCCTTCAGGCCTCCTGGGGCATCCAGTCCGTCGCGGTCTTCGCCAGGCCCGTCGGGGGAGGATCCCTCCAGGGGCGGGATCTCTGCCTTGCGGTGGGCTCCTCCTTTGGAGAAAGCGTGGCGGCATGGAAGACCGGCTCCACCGCTTCCCTCCTTGCGGGATCCCACCTCTCCGCCCCCTGGCCCCAGTTCCAGAGGGACGGGTGGAGGAGGGGCTATGCCCCCGAGGTCCTGACGCCCAGGCCCCTCAGCAGCGCGTTCTTCCCCGGGGACCGGGCATACAACTGGCCCAATCCCGTGTATGACGGCACAACCTTCATCCGCTACTTTGTCCGGGAAAACGCCCGGGTGACGGTGACGGTGTACGACCTGGCGGGGGATTTTGTGGCGGAGTTCCCGGGTCCCGGTGTGGGAGGGGTGGATAACGAGGTGGCCTGGGACGTGCGGAACGTGCAGAGCGGGGTGTACTTCGCCCGCATCCAGGCGGAGGGAGGGGGCGCGTCGGGGACGGCCGTCATCAGAGTGGCGGTGGTGAAATGAGGGGAGGAGGAGGCGCGTCGGGGGGGCGGCGCATGCGGGCGCTCGCACTGTGGGGTACGCTTGCTCTGGCACCGTGTGCGGCCCCCGCACAGGAGGAGTTCACCCACCCCGAGCTCGAGTGGCGGAGCATCGAGACGAAGCACTTCTTCGTGCACTATCATACGGGGGCGGAGCGGACCGCCCGCGTGGTGGCCAGGGCGGCGGAGGATGTGTACGGTCCCGTGACCTCCCTGTACGGACACGAGCCGGACGGGAAGGTGAGCTTCATCATAAGGGACTACGACGACATCTCCAACGGGGCCGCCTACTTCTACGACAACAAGATCGAGATCTATGCTCCCAGCATGGATTTCGACCTGCGGGGCACGCACAACTGGCTCCGGAACGTGGTGACGCACGAGTTCACCCACATCGTGCAGATCCAGACCTCCATGAAGTTCGGCCGCACGGTTCCGGCACTGTACCTCCAGTGGCTGAACTACGAGCCGGAGCAGAGACCCGACGTGCTGTACGGCTTCCCCAACGTGATCGCCTCCTACCCGCTGTCGGGATTTGTGGTGCCCGTCTGGTTCGCCGAGGGGGTGGCGCAATACAACCGGGCGGAGCTGAGGTACGACTTCTGGGACTCCCACCGGGACATGATCCTCCGCTCCTACGCCCTGGACAGCACCATGCTCACCTGGCACCAGATGAGCGTGTTCGGAAAGAACAGCCTGGGGAACGAATCGGCATACAACGCCGGCTTCGCCTTTGTGCGCTGGCTGGCGCGGACCTACGGGGAGAAGAAGCTGGTGGAGATCTCCCGGAACCTCTCCCGCCTGACGGCCACGGGGATCGACGGGGCGATGGAGGCCGCGCTCGGAAGGAGCGCCGGGGAGGTCTACGAGGAGTGGAGCACATCCACCCGGCGGGCGTATCTGGAAGCCGCATCGGGGGTGCGCACCCTGCCCCTGGAGGGGGAACCGATTCCCCTTGCGGCGGAAGGGGAGGAAGATGCGACGGATCCCGGAAACAGGGAGATTCAGCCGCTTCCGGCGCACCCCCACGGTCTGTCCGCGGCGCAGCATGCCTGCTGCCGGTTCTCCACGGGGTTTGCCAACCTGTATCCCGCGTTCTCCCCCGACGGGGGAAAGATCGCCTACGTGAGCACCAAGGGCGCGGACTACTTCAGCATGTCGTCCCTCTACGTGTACGATACCGCAACCCGGAAGGAGAAGCGGGTGCAGGGAGGGGTGCGGACCTCGGTGAGCTGGTCCCCCGACGGAACGAAGCTCTTCTACGGGCGGACCTCCCGCGAGAACCCCCACTGGTCCCTCCAGTTCGACCTGTATGCGTACGACCTGGTGCGGGAGGAGGAGCTCCGGATCACGCATGGCAAGAGGGCCCTCAGCCCCGCGGTCTCCCCCGACGGAAGCCGGATCGTGTTCGTGACCGGATGGGACGGGACCTCCAATCTGGCCCTCATCAACGCCGACGGATCGGGGTACCGCACCCTCACATCGTATGCGGAGGGGGAGCAGGTGTACACCCCCCGCTGGAGCCCTTCGGGCGACAGGATCGTGTTCGATTACTCCGTGAGGGACGGGCGCGACATTGCGGAGATCCGGCCCGACGGAACGGGGCTCCGCTTCCTGGTGTCGGGGCCCGACGACTCCCGCTCGGGCGTGGTGACGAGTGACGGCGCACGGATGGTCTTCTCCTCCGACCGGACGGGCATCTTCAACCTGTACGAGATGGACCTGGAGGGAGGATCCGTCCGGCAGCTTACCAACGTGCTGGGAGGGGCCTTCCAGCCCACGGTAAGCCCCGAAGGCGCAATCGTGTTCGCCTTCTACACGCCCACCGGGTATACGATACGGCGCCTGGCCCGTCCGGAGCCCCTTCCCCCGGGGGATCATCACTACCGGCCCCCGCAGGAGGATCGCCCGCCCGAGGGGTCGCCCGTGCTTGCCTCTGCGGGCGGAGAGGAGTTCGACTGGGAGTCCCTCCGGTCCTACGACGATACGCGGCTCACACAGGGCGCCGGGGCGGGTCCCTTCTACCGTCCCCGGTTCGGGGGACTCACGGTGGTTCCGTTCCTCCGGTTCGACAACTACGGCATCGCGGAGCACACGCTGGAGGCCTTCAAGCCGGGGGTGTACCTCTTCTCCAGCGACGTGCTGGAGAAGACGGGGTTCCTGGCCAGCGCGGCCCTGAACTCCCGTCTGGAGAGAGACCTCTTCCTGCAGTTTAACTACCGGGGGAAGATCCCCCTGTTGTACCAGGCGGGCCTGGAGCCGACGGCCTCCGCCGAGCTCTACAACGTGACCCGCACCACGGGGAACTTCATCACCCTGGGGGGAAACCGGATCCCCGTGGATGTGTCGTACAATCTGCTGGAGTTCGACTTTGTGCTGAGCCAGCCGGCCCTCTCGCAGTTCAGCAGCATCGAGTTCCGGTACGCCCACAGCAGGTACACCTCCATCCTGGAGGCGTTCCTTCTGCCCGAGCGGGGGGTCATTGTGCCCGGCACAAGCTTTCTGTACCTGGTCGCCAACGACCTTTCGCTCCGGTTCCGCATCGACGCCGTGGTTCCCTCCCGCACCAGCGAGATCAGCCCGACGGGGAGGAGAATCACCCTGCGCATCGGGAGGGAGCTGAACAAGTTCTCCCCCGACGGGGAGTACGAGCAGACCAGCACCGGTTACGTGCCCAAGTACGAGAGGGTGAACTTCACCCGGGTGGAGCTGCAATGGAGGGAGTGGATTCCGTTCCTGTTCCGGAACCACACCCTCGGGGTGCGGGTCAAGGGAGGGAGCATCCTGGGGCCTCCGGTGGATGATTTCTTTGACTTCTACGCGGGCGGGCTCCTGGGCATGCGGGGGTATCCCTACTATTCCCTGGGGGGGAACGAGATGCTGCAGGCGGGCCTGGAGTACCGGTTCCCCCTGGCGCGGAACCTGGATGTCCGCCTGTTGCACGTCTATTTCGACAAGCTCTACGCCTCGTTCTTCACGGATGTGGGACACGCCTGGTCGGGGAAGATGCCCCCCCTGCGCAGTTTCAAGACGGATGCGGGGGCGGAGCTCCGTCTGGAGACCTTCTCGTGGTATGCCTATCCGACGCGCATCTTCCTGAGCGCGGCCTACGGAATGGACGGCTTCGAGCGGCTGGTGGAAAGCCGGAACCAGACGGTGCGCTACGGGAAGGAGTGGCGGTTCTATCTTGGGATTCTGTTCGGGTTTGACCTGGAGTAACGATGATCTCTGACCATCTGCGGCATGCGGTGTGCGCGGCGGCCCTGCTGGCGCTTGCGGGCGCAGGGAGCGCCCCCGCGCACGGAGAAGGGAGCGTGGTGCTGAAGAGGCCCGGGGCGACCGTTCCCCTCACGGGGAACCTGCGGACCGACATTCTGGCTCCGCACGCCCTGGGGAACGGGCCGGACGGGATGGAGCGGGGCGATGTCATCCGGAAATCCCCCTGGATCGCCGCGGGGCTTTCCCTGGTCCTCCCGGGGGCGGGCGAGTTCTACGCGGAGAGCTACTGGAAGGCGGCCGCCTTCCTGGCCATCGAAGCCGCCGCCTGGACCGTGGCCTATACCTACGACAGGAAGGGGGACCGCCAGACGGATTTCTACCAGGACTACGCCAACGCACACTGGGACGTGGTGCGCTATGCGCAGTACGCCGAGGCGAACCTGGCTCCCGCGGGACAGACCTACGCCTGGCGCATCGGCACCACGGGTCTCCCCTGGCAGCAGGTGGACTGGGCGGAGCTCAACCGGATGGAGCGGGACATCGGCCGCACGGCGGACGGCCAGTACTATTCCCACACCCTGCCCCTCTGGGGGGAGCAGCAGTACTATGAGCTGATCGGGAAGTACCAGCAGTTCAATCAGGGGTGGGACGACGCCCCTCCCTCCTACCGCTACGGCGAGCCGGTGACCGCCCGGTTCAGCTACTACTCCCTGGAGCGGGGGAAGGCGAACGACTTCTACTCCACGGCCTCGGCAGGCGTGACGGTGGCCATCCTGAACCACATCCTGAGCGCGGTGGATGCGGCCTGGTCCGCCGGAAGCGCCAACAGCGTGCATGCCTCCCTGGGGATGCGGGCCCTCCCCCTGGCGGGGCGGGGCCCCGCGCAGCCCACGGCCGGCCTGCGGTATTCCTTCTGAACGCTCAGGTTACTTTCGCACCCCGAGGATCACGGCCGCGGCGGCCGCCAGGAAGATGATGTTGGCGATCCAGGCGGTGAGCAGCGGGTCCAGATCCCCGTTGTACCCGAAGACCTGGCTCACCTTCATGAAGATGAGATAGATGAAGCAGATGAGCAGGCTGATCCCGAGCTGTACCCCCACCCCCCCGCGCCGCTTCACCGACGAGAATGGCACCCCGAAGAGCACCACGATGACCGTGGCAAAGGGAAACGAGACCTTGCTGTAGAAGTCCACCTGCCACCGGGCCACGTCCTGCCCCGCCCTCTGCTGGTTGGCAATGAAGGCGCGGAGGGAGTAGTAGTCCATCTCATCGGGCTTCTCCTGCTTCCGCCTCAGGTCTTCGGGGGCGAGATGGAGGGGGCCTGCGGGCGAAACCGCGAACTCCTCCAGGGTCTCCCGATCGTTGCGGAACGTCCGCCGCACGCCGTCTTTCAGGATCCATCTGCGCGCCACGGTATCCCAGGACATGGAGGCGGCGTCGGCGCGGGCCCGGAGGATTGTCCGGTCTGCGGCGTCGAAGTCCTGGATGGAGATGCGGGATGCCGACATGGACTGGTCTTCGTAGAAGCCGATGGTCAGGATGCGGGTGGGGCTGTCCTGAATGAAGAGGTTGGCCGCGGAGGCGGGGGCCGCCGTGTTGCTCAGGTAGTTCCGCTCCAGGGCCAGCTTCTCCCGGTTGGCCAGGGGAACGATCCAGCCGTTGAACCAGACGGAGAAGGCGGTGACCACAAGGGCCACCGCCACGAAAGGCCGCAGAATGCGGTAGAGGCTGATGCCCCCCGCCCGCATGGCCGTGATCTCGTTCTGGCTGGACATGCGCGCCGTGACGAAGAGACTCGCCAGCAGCATGGCCACGGGCGTGATGAGCTTGATGATCTCGGGGATGAAGAACAGATAGTAGCGGACGATGATGCCGGCACTGGCCTGCCGGTCGATAAAGTTGTCCAGCTTCTCCATGGCGTCGATCACCACGAAGATGACGGTCACGGCGGCCAGGGAAAAAAGGGCGGTGAGCAGGAACTGGCGGATGAGGGAACGGTCCAGGACTTTCACGCCGTCCCCCCCTCCTCGGGAACCTCGCCGGGGAGAGCCGTTCGCCAGCGGCGGGGCACGAACCTCGCGAAGAACTCCCACCGGATGACGAGGGATTCCCTGCCGATCCGGATGGAAAGGTACACCCCCACCAGACCGATCAGGATGTTGGCAAGCCACATCCCGAGGGCGGGGGAGAGGAGCCCCCGGTCCGCCAGCTTCTCCCCCCCGATCAGGCAGGCCCAGTAGAGAAGGAAGAACCCCAGACTGAGCGTGGCGGCCACCCCGAACCCCCCTTTGCGCGCCATGATGCCGAGGGGGAGCCCCACCAGCACGAACACCAGGCAGGCCGCCGGGATGGAGTACTTCTTGTGCACCTCCACCATGTACTGGCTGATCTGCGTGCCCAGGCCCTCCACGCGCAGGGCTTCGTTCTCCACCCAGGCCTGCATCTGCCGCGCGTGCACCAGCGCGTCCTGCGTCTGCGGCTGGTGCATGGTCCGGAACCCGGCATACGGGACGGGGATGAGCTTCCCCGCCAGCAGGGAGTCGGCGTCGCGCGCGGCCACCTCCCGGATGCCCTCTTCCACCCGGGCGCGCTCCGCCTCCAGACTGTCCACGATCACCATCATCTCCCGCGCGCTCAGCTCCCGGTCCGAGCGGATGAACGTGCCCTCGGCCGTCCGCTCGAAGTCGTACCCCTCCACGTCCATGGCAATCCTGTGCCGCTCGAACCGTACACGCCGGTATTCCCTCCGGGAGGCGAGTTCCAGGGTGTGAATCTCCCCCGTCTCCAGGTCCAGGATGAGCTTCCGGAAATCCGGCGAGAAGGAGATGCTCCCCCTCTCCGCCGTGATGAGGATGCCCGTGCGGGGATCGCCGTAGTCGTAGAGCGTCACCCCCTCCAGGTCGTTGGTCTTCTCCGCCGTGCGGCGGGCCAGAATGCTGAAGCCGGGGATTTCCTGCGAGAAGAGGCCCGGCTGGAGGGCGAGGGTGGGGCGTTTCCGCCGGATGTCCATCCCCAGGGTCTTGGCCCTGTGGTTGGCGTCGGGGAGCACGTCGTTGAAGAACAGAACGAGCAGGATCGCCGTTCCCGAGGCGGCCAAAAGCACCGGCCCCATCATGCGGTGCATGCCCACCCCGCTCGCCTTCATGGCGGTGATCTCGTTCCGGGAGGAGAGCTCGCCGAAGGCCATGAGTACCGCCACCAGGACCGACATGGGAACCGCCAGAACGACCATCCAGGCCAGGTTCAGGCCCACCAGCTCGATGATGACCCAGGCCGTGAGTCCCTTTCCCACGAGCTGGTCGATGAACTTCATGACGAACTGGAGGAGGAACAGGAACATCAGGGTTCCGAAGGAAAACACGAAGGGCCCGATGAGCGCCTTCAGGACATAGCGGGCGATGAGGGTGTGGGGGAGGACCGACTTCCACATGGGTCAATATACCCTCCATGCCCCTGATTTCCAACAGATGAGGGCGGATCCGGCCTTGCTATTTGCGTGTGATTTCAATACTTTGCCCACGGAGCCCGGCCGGCTCCACCCCCCACGTTGGAGGAGCGACCTATCGATCTCGGTTGTTATCGTTTCGGAGCGGCTGCCCGTTCTTCCGGGGGATGTTGAACCGCTCCGGCTGAAGGCATAACAAAAGAGATCCGTGCCGGCCTCTTCTGAAAAGACTCACGCGGCCCGGTTGCGCCTTCCCGCGGGATTGTTGGCTCTTCTCCTGCCGGGCGCGGCCGTTGCGCTGCTGATCCTCGTTCCCCCTCATCCCAGAGGCAATGCCCGGCCGCCGGCGGGCCACCCTGTGCCCGCACTCGGGGCGCTGTTCAGTGCGGGAGGGGACACCATCCCCCAGGAAACCGCCCCCGGAGTGTTCGCCCCCCCTCCTCCCCCGGCAACCGGAGAGCCGCCTCCCGAACTGAAGGAGGAAGCTCCGCCTCCCGGGGAGAAGCCCCCCGAGAGGACTCCCGAGGAGATCGCCAAGGATTCCCTGAAGGCCCCCGCGGACTCCCTGAAGGCCCCCGGGGATTCCCTGAAGGCCCCCGGGGATTCCACCCTCGCGGCTGCGGACACGGGCTATGTGGTGTACCTGGACTCCACGGCCCGCATGGCCCACTTCACCCACCAGCGGCGGGACCGCCCGCAGGTGGAGCTCTATCCCGACCGTCTGCATCCCCTCTTCGCCCGCATCCAGGCCCCCGGATACCGGCGGGAGCTTCTTCTGGACTCCACGGGGTCCACGGTCACCATCCGCCAGAAGGTCCGGAACGAGGACGTGCGGATTCCGCTCACCCTCTCCCTGAAGGAGTACGTGACGGGGAGGAGGAAGTTCGAGCTCTGGAAGTCTCTTGCCGACGAGGTGCGCAAGCCCCCGACGGCCGCCGCACGGGACGACCTGGGGGAGCTGCTCACGCAGATCACCCAGATTCAGATACCGATTCCCCAGAACCCCATCCTGAGCATCTTCGGCAAGCCGGAGATCCGCCTCAACATCAGCGGGGCCGTGGACATCAAGGCGGGCTTCCGCAACACCCAGTCGGACCAGACCCAGCTCTCGCGGCTGGACCAGAGCCGGAACGAGCCCGACTTCGCCCAGGAAGTCCAGGTGAACGTGAACGGCACCATCGGGGACAAGCTGAACATCCTGGCCGACTGGAACACGCAGCGCACGTTCGAGTACGAGAACCAGCTCAAGATCAAGTACACCGGCTACGACGACGAGATTGTGCAGAGCGTGGAGGCCGGAAACGTCTCCCTCCAGACCCCGTCGGCGTTCATCGGGAGCAGCCAGGCCCTGTTCGGGGTGAAGGCCCAGTTCCAGACGGGCCCCCTCCGGCTGACCGCCCTGGCCTCGCAGAAGAAGGGGCAGATCAAGGAGGTGTCGGTCTCGGGCGGGGCGCAGAAGAACGCCTTCCAGATCCGCGCCTGGAACTACTCCACCAACAACTTCTTTGTGGACACCTCCTACGTCTCCTCCTACGAGCCCTACTACAACAACGACCCGCCGCAGGTGAACGGCTCGATCCAGATCGTGGAGGAGGAGGTGTGGGTGCAGCGCCAGGGCACCATTCCCGATCCGAACGAGCGCCAGGCGATCGCCTACATCGACCTGGCCCCCCGCGACACGGGCTATGCCGACGCCCTGCGGTCGCAGACCGAGAACCCGGGCATCGTGGAGACGGGCAAGTTTGTGCGGCTGGCGCGGAACCAGTACGAGATGACGGGGGACGGCTACATCGGGGTCCTCTCGCTGAACACCAACGTGCAGGACCAGCAGGTGGTGGGCATCGCCTACCGGCGGGCCGACGGCACACAGTTCGGGGAGCTCTCCCGGGACTTCGGGACGGACACCTCGCGCACCGTCGTGCTCAAGATGGTGAAGCCGCGGAACCTGAACGCCAACGGGCCGCGCTACGTTGCGGCCTGGCGCCAGCTCCTGAAGAACATCTACTCGGTGGGAGGGCGGAACCTGAAGCCCGAGGGGTTCACCCTGGATATCTTCCGGGAGAACGCGGGGGCCGAAGAGCAGAACGGCATCCTGGGCGAGCCGCTTCTGCGCGTGCTGGGACTGGACCGGTACAACGCCAACGGCACGCCGGCCCCCGACGGCGACGCCCTCTTCGACTTCCGCCCGCGCATCACGGTGAGCCTGACCAGGGCGGAGATCATCTTTCCCACGCTCCGCCCCTTCGACAACGGTCTGCGGTCCTATTTCACGGGGAGGGGGATTCCGCTGGAGACGCCCGATCCGGATTCCTCGCAGTACCTCTACCGCCAGATCTACGACACCACCCGGACCTTCGCCCAGCAGAACAACGAGCGGGACAAGTACGTGATCCGGGGGGAGGCCACGGGGGACGCCACCTCCAAATACACCCTGGGCTTCAACGTGGTGGAGGGGAGCGTGCAGGTGCTGCTGGACGGCCGGGTTCTCACCCCGAACGTGGACTACACGGTGGACTACATTGTGGGGGAGGTGATCATCCGGAACGACCGGGCCCTGGTGCCGGGGGCGAACCTCCAGATCAAGTACGAGCAGAACGACCTGTTCCAGCTCGCCTCCAAGACCCTGCTGGGCGCCCGGGGAGACCTCTATCTCTCGCAGAGCACCCTGCTCGGGTTCACCATCATGAACCTGAACCAGGAGACCCTGAGCGACAAGGTGCGCCTGGGGGAGGAGCCCAACAACAACACCATCATCGGGGTGGACGGCTCCACGCTCGTGGACCTGCCCTTCCTCACCCGGTGGATCGACGCGGTGCCGCTGCTCCAGACCAAGGAGCCCTCCCAGTTCAAGATCACGGGGGAGGCGGCGTACATGATGCCGGATCCCAACACCAAGAAGAGTCCGATCCCGGGGGACCAGGGGGAGGCCGTGGCATACCTGGACGACTTTGAGGGAGCCCGGCGAACCCTTCCCGTGGGCATCAACTACGCGCAGTGGAGTCTCTCCAGCGCCCCCGCCGACTCGGCCAGCGAGGCCCTCTTCGGGAGCGTGGACAGCGTGAAGACCTACTCCCGTGGGAAGATGATCTGGTTCAACCGCCAGCCCACGGACGTGGCCCTGACCGATGTGTTCCCCCGGAAGCGTCCGGGAAAGGCGGCCAACGACCAGATTACCGTGATGGACGTGCAGTTCTATCCGTCGCAGAGGGGGCAGTTCAACTACAGCCCGGATCCGGGCGTCACCCTCACCCCCCAGAAGAACTGGGGGGGGCTCATGAAGACGCTCTCCATCTCGGCCACGAACCTGATCAACGAGAACGTGAACTTCATCGAGCTCTGGATGCAGGTGAACCGCCTGCCGGCCCTCCAGCCGGACTACCGGATGGTGGTCGAGCTGGGGGCGGTGAGCGAGGACGTGATTCCCCAGCTCAACCCGCGGGGGGAGCGCCTGCACGACGAGGACTTTGTGGTGAGCACCAACCCCAACGGGACCCTGCAGGAGGGGGAGGATGTGGGGCTGGACATGCTGACGGACGCGCAGGAGCGGGCGCGCTACAGCACCATAGCCGGCATCGACCTGGGGGACCCCTCGGGGGACAACTATGCCTTCTCAAACTCCACGGTGGGGACCGCGGCGGAGGACTACACCCGCATCAACGGATCGGAGGACAACAAGAACAGCCCCAACGGCCTGATACCCGAGACCGAGGACCTGAACAACAACGGCATCGTGGACCAGGCCAACTCCTACTTCCGCTATGTGCTGCCCATCAACACCGACACCACTCTCTATCCCAATCCCTACATCGTGGGAGGGGGGAACAAGGGGTGGTACCAGTTCCGCATCCCCATCCGCGACTACGCGGCCCAGGTGGGGACCCCCAGCTTCGAGAACGTGGAGTTCATCCGGATTCTCTTCCTGAACGCCTCCGACACGGTGGCGGTGCGGATCGCGGACTTCGGGCTGGTGGGGAACCAGTGGCAGGAGCTGAGGAAGGACTCCACCTTTGCGGTGAGCGTGATCAGCATCGAGGACAACCCGGCCTACGAGAGCCCGCCGGGGGTGATCCGGGAGCGGGACAAGACCCGCCCCGACGAGGAGGTGTACGCCAACGAGCAGTCCCTGGCGCTCCTGGTGACGGGCCTCCCCGACGGCCAGTTGCGCCAGGCGGTGAAGTACTACACCTTCCGCCCCCTGGACCTCTTCAACTACCGGACAATGAAGATGTTCGTCCACGGGGACGAGGCCTTCCAGTACCGGGGAGAGAACGACTACGACGCGGAGTTCTTCTTCCGGTTCGGGGTGGATACGCTCAACTTCTACGAGTACCGGGCCCCCATCCGGCCCGGGTGGGATCCTCTGAACGAGATGGTGATCTTCTTCGAGGACCTGACCGCCATCAAGCAGAGACGGGACTCGGTGAACGTGCTTTCCGAGCCGCGTCCGGTGCCCAACGGCCCCCCGGGGGCGGTGTATCGCGTGCGCGGCAATCCCTCCCTGATCCAGGTCCGGTTCATGGCCGTGGGGGTGGAGAACCCCGAAGGCATCGGCCCCCCGCTGGCGGAGCTGACGGGGCAGGTCTGGGTGAACGAGCTCCGGCTCATCGGGGTGGACGATGCGCCGGGGCTGGCCTACCGGGTGGACACGCAGCTCAAGCTGGCCGACTTCGGCACGCTCGCCTTCAACTACTCGCATGTGGATCCCAACTTCCACACCCTGGAGCAGAGGTTTGGCTCGCGGCAGACGGGCATCAACTGGGGGCTCAATGCGTCGATCGCGGTGGAGAAGCTTTTCCCCTCCGACTGGCTGGGAACCAGCATGCCCTTCTCCTACTCCCACACGGAGGCGGTGATCAAGCCCCGGTACCTTCCCAACTCCGACGTGGTGGTGGACGAGGCGGCCCTGCAGGCCGGGCAGAAGATCCTGGAATCGGGGGGGACGGAGGCGGATGCGGAGGCCGAGGCGCAGCGCATCATCGGGGAGTCGCGCACCATCCGGGTCACCGATACCTACGCAGCTCCCACCCTCCGGATCGGGCTTCCGTCGCGGGAGTGGTTCATCCGGGATACCTTCAACCGGCTGATGTTCGGGTTCAACTACACCCGGTCGCGGGAGCGGAACCCCGTGACGGAACGGAGCGTGAGCTGGCAGTGGTCGGCCCGGCTGTCCTGGGCGCTTAATTTCTCCCCCGAGTACTACATTGCGCCGTTCCAGGAGCTCTTCGACGGGCTGTGGTTTCTGGATGAGTACAAGGACCTGAAGCTGTACTACACGCCCACGAACGTCTCCTGGTCTTTCACCGCCACACGGCAGCGCACCACCACGCTTCAGCGGGCGGCGGGCTCGCGCGAGACCATCAGCCGGAACTTCACCTCCGCCCGGCAGATGGGGTTCGGGTGGAAGCTCACCGAGGGGGGCATGCTGAACCTGGCGGGGGACTACAACCTGACCGTGAACTCGAGCTGGCTCGGCCTGGAGACGAACCGGTTCGGCCAGCAGAGGTCGTTTGCGCGGATCCTGGGGGACATCTTCTCGGGCGACAAGTTCGTCAACTTCGGGGACGACACCCAGTACGGCCAGCGGAACAGCATCACCACCAAGCCCGTCATTCCCAACATCTTCGGGATCCGGAAGTACCTGGACATCACGTTCGGGTACGGGGTGGACTACAACTGGAACAACTCGCTGCTGCCGGGAGACCTGGGGAAATCCGCCGGCTGGACCAACAACCTGACCTTCAACGCCAACTTCCGTCTGAAGCAGTTGATCGATCCGCTGTTCGGAGACGACGCCCCCGCTCCGGTGGCCGTGCCGGGAGGGCGCGGACGCAGGGGATCCGGCACCCCCGAAGCGGGGCCGGACACGACGGTCTCCGCCCCCGACACATCCGGGGGAGGGGGAGGGATGAGCAGGACCCTGGGCCAGATCAAGGGCCTGCTCCGGTTCCTGGTGAAGATGCCGTTTCTGGATTACGACAACATCGGCGTCACCTTCACGCAAACCAACACGTCGCAGAACAGCGGCGTGCCGGGCCGCACGGGATTCGTGAACTTCTGGGGGAGGGTGCCCTTCTTCCAGGAGCCCGAAGCCCGGTACGGTCCTTCGCGTCTCTACCAGCTCGGGCTCATCTCGGATCCCACGGGGCGGCTCACGAACTTCGGCGCCCGGTCGAACTTCCCCTTCTTCGGGTGGGATGTGGAGCCGGGACTCCGGGCCCGGGGCGGGGTGCTGGTGAACTCCTTCCGCCAGACCAACAAGGTCTCCCTCAAGACCTCCCGGGCTCTGTGGGAAGGGGCCCGGGCGGAGCTGAGCTGGAACCTGGGCTGGTCGTACAACAGGGTGCAGAACGTCGAGTCGGACTCGGCCACGGGGGCCGTGCGCATCCGGAACTCCACCACCACGGGCAGCGTGGAGCGGTCGTTCCTCACATTCCCGGACGTGTTCTTCCTGGGCGTCTTCAAGAGCAACCTGAAGGAGGTGAGCAAGAGGTACAACGACCTGAAGAACGACCGGGACACCACGCTCTCGGACGACGAGAAGCTGGCCGTTGCATTCGAGGAAGGGTTCGAGGCCTTTCCCTTCCTCCGGAAGCTGTTCGGGCAGTACTATCCCCGCGTGAACTGGTCGGTCCGGTGGGACGGGCTGGAGAAGATCCCCCTGTTTTCCGGGTTCGTGAACCGGCTTTCCCTGGACCATGCCTACACCGCCACTTACCAGCGGCAGTACCGGAACCTCCCGCCCGCCGGGGTGGAGCAGACCGACGGGCAGCGGGTGGCCTACGGGTTCACGCCCCTCGTCGGACTCAACTTCACGTTCAAGGATCTGTTCAAGGGGGGCCTGGGGGCCACGATGCGGTACAACACCAACACCTCCTACGACCTCCAGACATCCTCCCGGAACATCGTGGAGACCCTGGCCCAGGAGATCTCGGTGACCGCCAACTACACCCGGCGGGGGTTCGAGATCCCGCTGTTCGGAGTGTCGCTCAACAACGACGTGGACATCAGCTTCTCGTACTCGGTCACAAAGAACTCGCGCCGCCAGTACGAGATTGCGCGGCTGGACGTCAACACCGAGGGCTCCCCCCTCGACGGCAACACGCGGACGGTGATGGAGCCGCGCATCCGCTATGTGCTGAGCTCGCGTGTGACGGCCTCGGTGTACTACCGCTACACCAACATTGCCCCGGATGACTCGGGGTCGCGGATTCCGGGCAGCACCACGAACGAGGCGGGGCTGGACATCCACATCTCCATCCAGTAGGGGCTCCGCTCCCGATGCGCGGGCCGGGGCGGCGCCTCCGACCCCGGGATCCGATTGATTCTCTTGGCCTTTGTGGCTATCATAAAAGACAGGACGCACACTACCGCATGCAGGAATCAAGAGGCAGAATACTCTGGGTGGACGACGAGATCGACCTCCTCCGCTCCCACATCCGTTTCCTCACCGAGCGGGGCTATGCGGTGGAGACCGCCGCCAACGGGGAGGACGCCATCGAGATGGTCCGCGCCGTGTCGTATGACCTTGTGTTCCTGGACGAGATGATGAGCGGCATGGGGGGGCTCCGGACCCTCACGGAAATCAAGGAGCTGCGGCCCTCCCTCCCCGTGGTGATGATCACCAAGAACGAGGAGGAGGCCCTCATGGAGGGGGCCATCGGGCGGAAGATCAGCGACTACCTGACCAAGCCCGTGAACCCCAGCCAGGTGCTGGCCGCCTGCAAGAAGTTCCTGGAGGGAAGGAAGATCGCGGGGGAGGCGGTCTCGCGCGACTACATCCAGGAGTTCAACAGCGTTTCCTCCGCCCTGATGGCCGGTCCCGGCCACGGGGAGTGGGTGGACATCTACACCCGCCTGACCGACCGGGCGCTGGAGATGGACGCCCATCCGGGGCTGGGCCTGAGGCAGATGCTGGCAGACCAGGTGCGGGAGTGCAACCAGGCCTTTGCCCGCTACGTGGAGAAGAACTACCGGGACTGGGTGGCGCAGGCCGGGGGCGGGCCCATCCTCTCGCACGAGGTGGCGGACCGTTTCCTTCTGCCCGAGCTGCAGAAGGGAAAGCCGGTGGTCCTGTTCGTGGTGGACTGCCTGCGGCTGGACCAGTGGCGGGTGATGGAGCGGATGCTCGAGGAGCATTTCGAGATTTCCACCAGCTACTACTACAGCATTCTCCCCACGGCCACCCCCTACTCCCGGAATGCCATCTTCAGCGGGTCCTTCCCGCTGGACATGGAGAAACGCTACCCCGAGCTCTGGGAGAAGAGCGAGGACGACGAGACCAGCCGCAACCGGTACGAGAAGGAGTTCCTGGAGGGCCTGCTCCAGCGGCGGAAGGTGGACCTGAAGCACGAGATCAAGTACATCAAGATCCTGGACGCGGAGTTCGGGCGAAGCGTGGAGAGCAACATCGCCTCGTATGCCCAGTCGCCCCTCACGGCGGTGGTTGTGAACTTTGTGGACATGCTCGCCCACGGAAGGTCCGACTCGCACCTCCTGAAGGAGATCGCCCCCGATGAGGCGGCATACCGGAGTCTCACGGGCTCCTGGTTCCGGTATTCCTCCCTCTACGGCATGCTCCGGACGCTGAGCCGGATGAAGAACGTGACGGTGCTCCTCACGACCGATCACGGAAGCATCCGGAGTCTCCGGGGCACGAAGGTGCTGGGGGACCGGGAGGCATCCACAAACCTGCGCTACAAGTACGGCAGGAACCTGAAGGTGGACGAAAAGACGGCCATCTTCGTGAAGGACCCGGCGGAGTACCGGCTCCCGCGACGCGGGGTGACGGTGAACTACATTCTGGCGCGGGAGGATTACTTCTTCGTCTATCCCACGGACTACCACAAGTATCTCAATCAGTACCGGGACAGCTTCCAGCACGGCGGGGCCTCCATGGAGGAGATGATTCTGCCCTTCGCCGTGCTGGAAGGACGGGGATGAGTTCCTTTACCACGGAGTCCCCCGGTGAGACCCTCGCCCGGGGGGAGGCGTTTGCCGAAGGTCTGCGGGGAGGGGATGTGGTGGCCCTCACGGGAGAGCTGGGCTCGGGGAAGACCCTGTTCGTCCGGGGTGTCTGCCGTGGGCTGGGTGTGGGGGCCGAGGTGACAAGCCCCACCTTCACCCTGGTGCACGAGTACCGGGGAGAGGATCTGCGCGTGATCCACGCCGATCTCTACCGGCTGGAGGGGGAAAAGGAGGCGGCGGAGCTGGGGCTGGAGGAGTACTTCGCTCCGGATTGTGTGTGCCTCATCGAGTGGGCGGAGAAGGCGCATCGGCTGCTTCCTCCGGGACACTACCGGGTGCGGATCCGCCACGGGGAGAGGGAGGATGTGCGGGTCTTTGCGGTGGAGCGCATCGGGGGTCCGCCGAATGAGCCTCCGGGTGTGAGGGCCGTGTGATCGTTCTGGGAATCGAGACAGCCACCGCGGTGTGCGGAACGGCCCTTGTGCGGGACGGTGTGGTTCTGGCGGAAGCGGCGCTGGAGATGCCCCGCATTCACGCGGAGCGTCTGATGCCCCTTGCGGATGAGGCCTGCCGGAAGGCCGGCATCGGGCCGCGGGAGCTGGACGGGGTGGCGGTGTCCATCGGACCCGGCTCGTTCACGGGACTCCGCATCGGGTTGAGCGCCGCCAAGGGGCTCGCCTTTGCCACGGGCGCGGCCCTCGTGGCGGTGCCCACCCTCCAGGCGCTGGTGCGGCGGGTGCGGGCGGATGAGGGAACCCTCATCCTGGCGGTCCTGGATGCGGGGAGGGAGGATGTGTATGCGCAGTTCTTCCTCCGGACGCCGGAAGGGGACGCGGAGACGACCCCCGCACGGGCGCTGCCGGTGGAGGAGGTGCTGAGGGAGGCGGGGGAGCTGCTGAAGACGGCGGGGGACCGGCCGGCGGTGGTGACGGGGGACGGAAGGGAGAAGATCAGGCGGAGTGCCGCGGGGATACCGCTCCGGTTCGCCGCAGATGATGAATCCCGCTGCGGGGCGGATGCCGTGGCCCTGCTGGGGGAGGAGATGCTCCGGGGGGGGCGGGTTGCGGATCCGGCGGGTCTGGAGCCGCACTACATCAGGGACTTCCTGTTCACGAGGGCACACACATGTCCTGGTTCAAGCGTTCCAAGGAAAAGATAGCGACCGAGACGCAGAAGCGCGAGCTCCCCGACGGGATGTGGACCAAGTGCGAGCAGTGCGGGGAGATGATCCACAAGTCGGAGCTCGAACAGAACCTCTACACCTGCGGGAAGTGCAACGCGCACTTCCGCATCGGGAGCAAGGAGTACGCCGACCTGCTGCTGGATCCCGGTTCGTTCCGGGAGCACGACCGCAAGATGCGCTCGGTGGATCCCCTGCGGTTCACGGATTCCAAGAAGTACCGGGACCGGATCCCCGAAGCCATCAAGAAGACGGGTCTCTACGACGCCGTCCGCTGGGGCACGGGGACCATCGAGAAACGGCCCGTGGTGTATGCGGGGATGGATTTCCGGTTCATCGGCGGCAGCATGGGATCGGTGGTGGGGGAGAAGGTGGGGAGGGCCATCGACCGGGCCTGGAGGGGGAAGCATCCCCTCATCATCATGTCCTCCAGCGGGGGCGCCCGGATGATGGAAGGGGCTCTTTCCCTGATGCAGCTTGCCAAGACCAGCTCCAAGCTGGCGCGCCTTGCCCAGGCGGGGGTGCCCTTCGTTTCCATCCTGACCGACCCCACCACGGGAGGCGTCACCGCGAGCTATGCCATGCTGGGGGATGTGAACGTGGCGGAGCCGGGGGCCCTGATCGGCTTTGCGGGTCCGCGGGTGATCCGGCAGACCATCGGCAAGGATCTTCCGCCCGGATTCCAGCGCTCGGAGTTCCTCCTGGAGCACGGCTTTCTGGACATCATCGCCCACAGGAAAGAGATGCGCAGCACGGTCTCCCGCCTCCTCGGACTGCTCGCCTCCTGAGGGCCCATCCGCACGCACATGACCATCCACGTTCTGGGTGTTCCCATCGATCTCGGCGCCGGGCGGCGCGGGGTGGACATGGGACCATCGGCCATCCGCATTGCAGGCCTGGCGGCGCGCCTGGCGCAATGCGGCCACATGGTGTCCGACGAGGGGGACCTGGACATCCGGAACATGGAGGAGATCCGTCCCGGAGACACACGCGCCCGCTACCTGGAGGAGATTGCACGTGTGTCGGGGCTTCTGGCGGCAAAGGTGGAGGGGGTTCTGGACCGGGATCACTTTCCCCTTGTCCTGGGGGGAGACCATTCCATCGCCGTGGGGACCATTGCGGGCATCGCCGCCCACTGCCGGCGGCGGCGGCGGAAACTGGGCGTACTCTGGATCGACGCCCACACAGACATGAACACACCCGAGAGCTCCCCCTCGGGGAACATCCACGGCATGCCCATGGCCGCCCTGCTCGGGCTGTGGCCGGGTGAGCTGGGAATGGTGGGGGGCGGGTTCCGCAAGCTGGACCCCGCCCGCGTGGTGATGGTGGGCATCCGGAGCGTGGACGAGGGAGAAAGGGGCCGCCTGCGCTCAAGCGGGGTGCATGTGTTCACCATGGCCGACATAGACCGGCTGGGTGTGCACCGCATCATGACAAAGGCCCTTGGCTGGGCCGCAGGGGAAGCGGACCACCTGCATGTGAGCTTCGATCTGGATGCGGTGGACCCCTCGGCGGCGCCGGGTGTGGGAACTCCCGTCCGGGGAGGTTTGAGCTACCGGGAGGCGCACCTCATCATGGAGGCGGTGGCGGAGTCGGGTGTCATGGCTTCCATGGAGGTGGCCGAGGTGAACCCCATCCTGGATGACCGGAACGCCTCGGCGGAGCTGGCCGTGGAGCTCATCCAGTCCGCCTTCGGAAAGAGAATCCTGTGACCGCGCCCGAACTGCCGGTGCTGAGGGATCCCGCCGCGCTCCGCCGGCTGTCGGAGGAGCTCCGGACGGCGGGCCGCCGGATCGGACTGGTGCCCACGATGGGGTGCCTGCATGAGGGACACCTGAGTCTCATACGTGCGGCCGCCGAACGGACGGACTACGTCATCACCACTCTCTTCGTGAATCCCGCCCAGTTCGGCCCTTCGGAGGATTACACCCGGTACCCGCGCGACGAGGCGCGGGATGCCGCCCTGGCCCTGCAGGCGGGGACCCGCTATCTCTTCGCACCGCCGGTGGAGGCGGTGTACCCCGGGGGCTTCCGCACGGCGGTGGAGGTAGAGGGGCTGGACGCGGTTCTGGAAGGCAGGTCCCGCCCCGGGCATTTCCGCGGCGTGGCAACAGTGGTGGCCAAGCTGTTCAACATGGCCCGCCCCCACCTGGCGGTCTTCGGGCAGAAGGACGCGCAGCAGGCGCTGTTGATCCGCCGGATGGCGGCGGACCTGGATTTCGGGATCGAGATCCTCATCATGCCCACGGTACGGGAGCCGGACGGGCTGGCCATGAGCTCCCGAAACGTGTACCTCACGCCCCAGGAGAGGCGGGAAGCTCCCGTGCTCTACCGGGCCCTTACCTCGGGCATGGAGAAGATCACGCGGGGGGAACGGGACTGCGGCCGGATCATCGGGGAGATACGGGAGATGATACGCGGGAGCTCGACGAGTGAGGTGGACTACATCTCCGTGGCGGATGCGGCCACGCTGGATGAGAAGGCCCTGCTGGTGCAGGGGGAAAAGGTGCTGATTTCGCTTGCCGTGCGCTTTCCGAGCGCCCGTCTCATCGACAACGTTGTGGTGCGGGTGCCATGACCCGGCCTCTGGCGGTGGCCGTCATGGCGGCGGGGAAGGGGACCCGCATGAACAATCCCTCCATGGCCAAGGTGATGTACCCCATTGAGGGAAGGCCCATGGTGGAGTATGTGGTGGACACCGCCCGGGACATCGGCGCCTCCCGCATCATCGTGATCGTGGGGTGGCAGAAGGAATCCGTGCGGGAGCATCTGGCGGGGCGCGGCGTGGAGTTCGTGGACCAGGTCCCCCAGCTCGGAACGGGGCATGCCGTGATGCAGACCCGCAAGCTCCTCGAAGGGTTTGCGGGGGACCTGCTCGTACTCTCGGGGGATGTGCCGCTGCTCCGTGCCGAGACCTGCCGGGCGCTCCTGGAGCGCCACAGGGCATCGGGGGCCGCCGCCACACTCCTCACTTGCATGATGGCGGACCCTGCGGGATACGGAAGGGTTATCCGGACGCCGGAAGGGGGCGTCCGGCGAATTGTGGAAGAGAAGGACGCCACGGAAGAAGAGAAGGCCGTGGAGGAAGTGAACACGGGTATTTATGTATTCGATGCGAAAACCCTCTTTGAGGCCCTCGAGCACCTCACCCCCACCAACGCCCAGAAGGAGTACTACCTGACCGACGTGTTCGGCTGGCTCCGCACGAAGGGGCTCCCCATCGCCGCCTCCCCGACGGGGGCGATCCACGAGGTCATGGGCATCAATACTCCCGCCCAACTGGAGGAAGCCCGAAGGGCGATGGCCGAGCGTCGCGGGGGCTGAGGGCGGGGAGGCGGGCTGCACGGCCCGGAGTCTCCTTGTGTCCACCCGCCGCACACCCTTGCTGGACGGAATCCCGGGCCTTTCCGGCCGCTGCCCGGCTGCGTTGGTGGCACCGGGGAAGGAAGCCCAGCCCCCCCGGCGGATCCTCCATATATGCGACTCCGCCTCTGCCGGGTCGGATTCCGGGCGGTTTGGGCGTAATACGGCGGGCCTCCTCCCCTCGCCTGCCCCGCACACTCCCGGTCTTCGTCTTGCGGCAATCGGCTGCCAATGGGCGAGGGAATTCCTTGCCTTTCCCGAAACTCCGGAGTATCTTTCCCTCATTCGCCGGGGTTGTCCCGCCCCGCACTGCCGGCTGCTCCCATAAATCCGGGGCCCGTGTCGCCCGCGTGTTATGCCGATCCGCATAACACCGCCCGCGAAACGAGCGGGTTTCCCTAAGGCGAGGAATCTGAATCACTTTGAGGCTTTCTGCAACGAAACCCAGTGCGTGTTAGGCCGACCCGTTCCGCCATTACCTTGGAGTTAGATGGACCGGCCTAATATGTGTTAGGCAACCAAAACCAAGAGGAGAATACCGCCATGAGATTCAACAAGACAGCACAACTCATTACTTCATTCTGCGCCTTGACTACGCTTCTTTGTCTCACTGCGGCTGTTTGGGGACAGACTCAAGGAAGCCAACTCGCAGCCAAGCGATACACCGATCCGAAGGGCTACTTCAGGATTGTCCCGCCAGACGGGTGGCGCGTGCAGGAATACCCACAGGACGTGAGAGGGAAGGTAGCTTTTTCCGGTCCTGAGTCTAAGGTTGATCTGCGTGTTTTGGTCAACGCTGTCGACTTCAGCACCATCGATGAGCTAATAAGCTTCTGCAAGAGCATTGAGGCCCGCACTGGCCTGTCCACGAACATCCAGCGAACGGAGTTTGGTGGAAGACCCGCCGTCAGGCGATCGTTCGAGGCAAAAGGGCTGAAGTTCTTCGCAATCGATTTTCTCATAGGGTCTGTTGATCACAATATCCAGTTCGGAGCCCCTGTCAATTCGTATCAGAAGTATCTACCGCTGGCCACCAAGAGCGTCGAGACATACGAACCCATAGCTCGCAATGCTTCTGAGAAGGAAGTCTCCCAACATGCCGTTGCGAAAAAGCTGCGGCTGGCGCAACTGATGATGGACAACGGCAATTACGATCTCGCGCTGGACTACATCAAGGAAGGATTGGAAATATCCCCTAAAGACCAGAAGCTTCTCGAACTCAAGAAAGAAGTCGAAGGCAAGCGAAAGCCGTAAGCGAGTTCGTCGGATGGTGCCTGAAGTGGTTGCCTAACAACCGGCTGCAGACGGACGCCGCTTCGCGGCGCCGCTGAGCCGGAACGTTAGGCGGGCGGTGATTCCAAGACTTCGAAGTTCCTCAATGCTCATGACGGTTTCCGAATTCGCATGAAAGGAGTGAGACCATGAGTCCACGATCGGGTTCCCTTGTGTTGTTCCTCATGCTCTCGCTCTACTCGCCGGGTACTCAAGCCCAATGGGTCCAGACGATGCCGGAAAGCACTATATTGTCTTTTGCTGTCAGGGACATCAATCTATTTGCCGGGGCCCAGGAGGAGCCATTCCGTATTTCCGGTTTCAGTGTTTTTGGCTCGACAGACAATGGCACTATTTGGACCAACGTAGGAACAAACCCTAGCGGGACCAATGTCAACGCTCTCGCCTTCAACGGGTCCAACCTCTTTGCCGGCACTGACGGTTCTCACTTCTACAACTACGACGGCGTGTACTTCAGCAGTAACAGCGGTACAAGTTGGACTGCGACATCACTCAACGTTCCAGTGTACGCTCTCACCATGAAGGAGTCCTCTCTGTTTGCAGGCGCGAGTGGGGGCGGTGTGTACCTTTCCACCGACAATGGAGCGACATGGACTTCAGTCACCATCGAACTGACCAACACGTTTGTCGTTACTTTCGCGGTCATAGGAACGGATTTGTTTGCAGGCACTGGAGGCGGTGGCGCTTATCGTTCCACCAACAATGGAGCAAGCTGGACTGCGGTAAATAGTGGGCTGATGAATGCTAACGTGAATGCTCTCGCAATTAGCGGTACTGATTTGTTTGCAGGGACCTGGGGCGGCGGTATCTTTCGCTCCACCGACAACGGCGCAACATGGGCCCCGGCCAGTGATGGACTAACAAACACTATTGTCTTCGCTCTTACAGTCAGCGAGTCGACATTGTTTGCGGGGACCTGTGACGGGGTCTTTCTTTCCACGAACAATGGCGCGAACTGGAATGCTGCGAACGAGGGGTTGGCAACGAACACGTGTGTTCGCTCACTTGCCATCGACGCCTCATATCTGTTTGCGGGCACTTGGGGTCGTGGCATCTGGCGACGGCCTCTGTCGGAACTTGTCTCTGTTGAGAACAATCAGGAACCGTTACCAGAGACTTCTTCTCTTGGACAGAACTACCCCAATCCGTTCAATCCAAGCACAACAATCCCCTATCAGCTCGCAGCCCAGAGCCGAGTCACTCTCAAGCTGTTCGATGTGTTGGGTCGAGAAATAGCAGTATTGGCGAACGGAATCGAGGAAGGCGGATACAGGTCGGTTCTGTGGGACGCGAGCGACGTCACAAGCGGCGTATACTTCTGCCAATTGAAGGTAGGGCCTTCTGTCGAGTGGAGGAAGATGTCACTCGTCAGGTGAAGCCAATACCGCCCGCCTAACCAGCGGCTCAACCTGACGGAATTAGCCGAATCCGTTAATGGCCGGCTGAAGCTACTCTCAAGACATTGTCATCAATAGGGTCTTGGTCGCCCAGGACCATTCTACGATAATCTGAATTCAGCGCGCCGCAGGTTAGTTGCGAGCCGTTGGACGGACCCGAAGCTGTCCTTGAGCGAAGAATGGCGGGTTGAAAGCAGCATGGCTTCCACAGAGCCGGAAACTCACATGGAACTCTGCATGAAAGTGTCGGTGAACCTCGCGATGGACCGTGAAGGAAAAGGAGAAGGGCAAAGATGAGTCCAAGCTTCACGCAAAACATGGAGAGAGCCAGACAAGTGATTTTGGCGGGTGGCCCTAACCACCCTCTTCGGTTCCTCCTTGATGCAACTGGCGCGTGGCGCGGCCGGCGTGCAGGCCGAAGTGATGTCGCCGTGCAGGCAGGTCACGCGACAAGCAAGTTCGCCGGAATGACGGAGCGGTTTCTGCTTGAAGACGCAGACTACAACCAGATGTTCTCCACCCCGGAACGCCGTCACAACGTTATCAGCAGGGTGGGCATCGAGATTGGGGGCGTGCCGGTCGAGCGGGAGACCGCGCGCTTTTGGCAACAAGCCGGCTACCTCAAGAACGTGGATATTCGGTCGGCGCCGCCGACTTGGGGATGGTAGTGGAATTGCGTGCGCATGCGACGATACGCGTGCCGTCCAACAACAGCATGCAGACGGCTGGCCGCTTTGCGGCCGCCGCTGATGCTGAGCGTTAGGCAGTGCGGAGAGGTCAGCGAGAGGATCTTGAGGTGTGTTCTTTCAACCAGCCGGCCAGTTGGGACTTCGACATGCTGCCATCCGCCACGGCCATCATGGCGGAGTACGCCTTCTCTTCAGAGGCGTCCAGATTCCAACCATTCAGGTCGAGGAACATCGCCATCAGAACAAATGCCGTGCGTTTGTTTCCATCAACAAAGGGGTGGTTCTTGCATACATGAAACGCGTAGGCCGCAGCCTTGCTGAAAACCGTCTTGTGCAGGAACTTCCCCCCCGCAGTCATTTTGGGCTGTGCGAGTGCGGAGGCCAGAAGATTCCTGTCACGCACGCCAAGCCGACCCCCGTATCTTCGGATCAGGTCAAAATGAATCCGGGATGCCAGCTCGTCAGGGATGAATTTCGGCCGCATCACTTCGCCAGGGCGCGCAGGGTGTTCCGATATCGCTTGTTCACCTTGTCGTATGCTCTCGCCCACTTGGCGAATGTGGGGTCAAATGGACTCAGCATGACTCCATCACTGGTCTCAATCAAATGGAGCTCGTCCCCCTCGGAGAGGTGGTAGCTCTCCAGAATGGTTTTCGGCAGTGTAATACCGAGACTGTTGCCCACTCGGCGCACGGCTGTTCGCAGCATGGACGATCTCCTCGCTTTGGCCGTATTATAACATACGTAATACACAGATGCAAGGGAGTCGTCCGCACTGCCTAACAGGGCAATCAACCTGACGGAAGGGTCGGCGTACCATCCCCAACCGATGCGGTTCGGGGCAAAGAGGATTGTTTTCATTAGACTGACGGTCGCGCTGTAGCGGTCTACCAACTCCGGTCGGATCTACCGCCGCAGGTTAGTGCCGGCCGTTCGGGCGCAGGCGAGTTAGGCAGGGGTTACAGGTGCGGGAGGATTTGACTCTTGAGCTGGGGAATGTCGTCTTGTGTTGTTATCCAGACTTTCTCGATATCGACACCAAAGTAGTCATGGATCAACTTGTCGCGCATTCCGGCGATGTCCTGCCATGGAATCTCGGGGCAGGAAGAGCGAAACTGGGGTGAGAGACGCTTGACCGCTTCACCGATGATCTCAATCTGGCGAATCACAGCATCTTGGATCAGCGATGAGCTCCGGAACTCTGATTCATCAACACCTTGGAGATACTCCTCCACCCTGGCGATTGCATCCCGGATATGTTTTATGTAAACCGTGTCTTCACGCGACATAGACAACTTCCCGTTCTTTGAGAATCCGGTCACGCAGGTACGGGCTGATCGCAGCCTCGGTGAGCAGGTCGACTTTTCTCCCGAACACCTGGGACAATTCTCGCTCAAGAGCCACCAGCCCCAGGAGACCAATCCGTCTGGAGAATGCCACAAGCAGATCCACATCACTATCCGGCCTGTTCTCTCCGCGGACGGTAGATCCGAACATGCTCAGTGTACTGACCCCATACTTCTGGCAAACGGATTTCAGCTTGGCCCTGTCGATCGACGCATCAATCATGGCGACTCATCCCTTTGGCTACCCCAAGAAGATACGGTTTTCCAAGGATGTTTTCCTGCGTCCTAACCCCCTTATGAATGAGGACGGGCTTGAGGAAGTGCTCCAAGCCGGCAATCTGGGTGTCCAGCAGGGAGATCTGTTCGTATAGGTTTTGGAGATGGAACCGGTAGGCTTCGGGGAGATGCCCAGGGATGGCTTGTTCGTCGATCACGAGTTCATGGCCGAAGTTGAGTGTGCGGCCGGGATTGAGGATGCAGATGAAGCAGGATGTGCGTTTCTGGACGAGGCGGAGCAACCGGGCAAGGGGCCCTGAGTCGACCTTGTCGGTCGTGACCTTCGCATAGGAGACGGCCTTCCGGTACTTGGCGTGGGCGAGAACGAGCTCGATGCCGCGCTCTTCGAGGAGGTCATTGATCTAATACCAGCCTGACGTGCATTCGACGACGGCTTTCTGGGCGCCCTCAAGCGAGGCTCGGTTTGCAGTGGGCGGCGGGCCGCAGGGTTGATGATGAACGGATCAGAGAGGTGTTGCCCCGCCGCCGCTGAAACCTGCGTTGGCAGAAATTGATTCCGACCGACAGAGTGTAGTGCAGATGTCGACCAAGAACGAAACCATCCGGATTCGTGCCTTTGCCTGGCTCGCTGAGCAGGTCTCAGTTTGCGGGGAATTACTGCCGAGGCCCATTCTGCAGCGTGGCTTCGACTTCGAGGGGGAACGAATCCCCTTGATGAGTCCTCAGGGAATCTTCCGGCCCAAGGTTCTCACTGATGGCCCGTTGTCCATTACCACCGCGCCATCTGGACCATACGATGACGAGTTCACCAATGATGATCTACTCCTTTACCGATATCGAGGAACCGATCCCTCTCACAGAGACAATGTGGGCCTCTGCACCGCCATGATGCAACAGATACCCTTGGTGTACTTCCATGGCGTTGTGCCGGGCAAGTATCTTGCGGTGTGGCCGGTGTACATCGTTGGCGATAATCCTGGCGGGCGCACATTCACCGTCGCCGTTGATGACATGGCCTCTGTGCGTATGTCACTAAACGCACCTCCAACTCAAGAGCTCTACACAGATGCGCAGTCTTTCGGGCGCCGGGCATACATAACCCGCCAGACGCGCCAACGACTCCATCAACAGGGATTCCGTGAACGCGTTCTCCAGGCGTATCGAGAACAATGCGCCTGCTGCAGACTCAAGCACGGTCAACTCCTGGACGCGGCTCACATCGTCCCTGACTCGGATCCCGAAGGGATACCAATCATCAACAACGGCATAGCTCTGTGCAAACTACACCACGCGGCGTTTGACACCTACATCATCGGCATCACCCCTGACTACAAGATCGAGGTGCGACCTGATATTCTGTCGGAAGCAGACGGTCCAATGCTGCGCCATGGTCTTCAGGGTATGAATGGGCAGGTGATAATGCTCCCCAGGACCGCCAGTCAACGTCCCGATCGCGATCTGCTTGACAAGAGGTACCAACAATTTCGTGGGGCGGTCTAACATCGCCGGAGTCCTTGTCAAGACGTGTGTAAACTAAGGCGGCTCTCCGTGCCTTGGACTGCCGTGCTCGCAACTGATCGATGGTCTCTGCATCGATTCGACTCATAGGGCTTCCGCAAGCGGGGCATCGCAACCTCCACCCGTCCGCACCCACAGGTCAAACCCCGGGGGTGGGCGTAGCCGTTGCGGTACTGCAGATCTGCACCCCGGGTGTGATGCGTATGCCGGCTGGGCCCGACGATGTCATCTCGTTCTGCTTTCCCTTTACGTGCGGGCGTCTCCTCGGCGCACCGCTCAGGTCAGGCGCGAGGCGTCCGGGCGGCATGCCCGGATCCCGCGTGTGTAAGCGATGGTGGCCCCGCCTTTGCGCTTGACGAAAGACACACCAACCGAAACCAAGGAGAACACAAGCATGGTAACGAAGAACGGCAAGGTAGTGCTCATCACGGGAGCGAACAAGGGTTTGGGCAAGGAGATCGGGCGTCAGCTGGGGGCGCGCGGATACACGGTGGTCCTGGCGGCGAGGGACGAACAGGGGGGGCGCGCGGCTGCGGCGGAACTCACGGCTGCGGGGTGCGACGCCCGTACTGTCCGTCTCGAGGTCACCAACCCGGACCACATCGCCGGCCTGGTGAGGTATCTCGAGACGACGTTCGGCAAGCTGGACGTGCTCGTGAACAATGCCGGTGTCGCCCTTGAGTGGGACGGGAAGCCGACGAACGCCGACAAGATCCGCCACACCCTCGAGGTCAACCTCATCGCCCCCTACGCGATCACCGAGGCCCTTGTGCCGCTTCTCTCGCGCAGTGAGGACGCGCGGGTGATTAACCAGTCCTCGATGCTCGGCTCGATGGGATCCGCCGAGAGAATGTGGGAGCACATCGGGGGCTTCATGACCGTGGGGTACTCGACCTCGAAGGCCGGGCTCGACATGCTCACGCTGATTCAATCGAAAACGCTGGCGGGCAAGGGTATAGCGGTTGCCGCCGCCCATCCCGGGTGGGTGAAGACCGCTCTCGGGACCGACGCCGCACCAATGGAGGTGGACGAGGGCGCGCGCACGGTCGTCGATCTTGTGACCATGGCGCGTTCGGAATTCCCGAACGGCCAGTTGCGTCACAAGGGGGAGCGCATGGCCTGGTAGGGGCCTCCCGTGCTGAGGGGGAAGATCGCCGATGTCCTCGGGATCATCCCCTCATCGGCGGGGTGCGTGCCCTTCGTGAGGCGGTGGCCCGTCCGCACGGCAACGGCCTGAAGAAACCGGCGGACGGCGCTCTCTTCCGCACCTAACGAAATTGGTTTTCTGATCTTCTTCTGGGATCCTCTGGAGCCGCAACCGCATGATCCGGACGTGAAAGCCCTCTTGCGCATGGCGGTGGTGTGGAACATCCCGATCGCCTGCAACCGGGCTTCGGCTGATTGCATGATCTCGTCACCGCTGATGGAGGGCGAGTATGATCGTTTGGTCCCCGACGATGACGAGTATCGGACGCGGAGGATCGATGGGGGCCGGTGTGCGGAGCCCGATGCACCGGGGTCGATGGGCGGCGGCGGTGGATGGCCGTCCGAATGAGCGAGCTGCTGTTTCGCAGAAGACAGGGCGGCCCACAGTCGCGGGCAGCCGCGCCGCAGGTAGGTTTGCTGCGCGCGTATGCCAGCCGATGATGCGGGCCGCTCCACGGACGGAAATGAGCCAATTCCGCCTTGGAGGGAAAGCGCCATGCGCCATGTGTGGAACGGCCCCGACCGATCCTCTCATCAAGATGTCCTCCCTGGACACGCCCGTTCCTTTCCCTGGAGAATTGTCTGGGTTGTGCTCGGTGCGGCCCTGCTGTGCTCCTGCGAGCATCGGGGGAGCCAGACGCCGCAACAATCAGAGAAATCGGGAATGGGGACGAACGACTCCCGCATGCACCACGGCATAGATTACATCGAATTCGGCGTTACGAACATGGCGGAGTCGAAGCGCTTCTATGAGGCCGCGTTTGGCTGGAGTTTCAACGACTACGGACCGGCCTATGCGGGCATCCGGAGGCAGGGCGGCGAAGCCGGAGGATTCCGGCTGGAATCGAAGGTGTCCCCGGGCGGCCCCCTGGTCATCCTGTACTCGGAGGATCTCGACTCGACTCTCAGGAGGGTCCGCGAAGCGGGCGGGAAGATCATACGGGAACCCTTCGACTTTCCCGGCGGTCGCCGGTTTCACTTTCAGGATTTAAGCGGCAACGAACTGGCTGTCTGGTCCGCCCGGTGAGCGCCCCGTTCGGTGCCGTCGATGCCGGCATGCAGGCATCTCAAGACCGGGGAGAGTGAATGAAATCCAGAAAGAAGACCCGGCAAGAGAAACTCGCGGACAGAGAGGTCTTCCCGAAGATTGTGAAGCTGGAGAGGCGATTCCCCTGTTTCAACGCCCTGCACAGGATGGGAGTCGAGGCTGGCCAGGATATCGTGCTGGTCAATCCCGCCGAGGTCGTTGCGTGTATGAGAAAGGTGCCGCGCGGCAGACTGATCACCATCGTCGACATCTGCAGGCATCTTGCGAAAGAGCATCGCGTCGCTGGATGCTGTTCGCTGACGACGGGGATCTTCATCATGACCGCCGCTCATGCCGCGGAAGAAGCCGGGAAAGAAGGCTCCCCCTTGGCAATTCCCTACTGGAGGACGCTGAAGACCGACGGCTACCTGAACGAGAAGTTCCCTGGTGGAACTGAGTCACAGAAGGCGTTGTTGGAAAGGGAAGGGTTCAAGGTGCTCAGAGCCGGGAAGAGATGGCGCGTCGAGGATTATCAGGCGCACCTGGCTGACGAATGATGAGCATCCGAAGCGGAGAGCAGCATCACAACCGTTGTCGGGCATTCCCCTTCAAGGCGCAACTCAAGCAGAGCGTTCGGCACCACACGGGCGAGGTGGTCGATTATGCCATTAAGGAGTCTCTTTCCGGTCTTCGTGACGGCGAAGCTGGCCGAAGCGCGGGACTTCTACGTCAGGCACTTCCCGTGTGCTACCACCTGTACTCGCTGGAAGGGGCGCTGAGAGATAGGCATTGGGCCGCACTCGGTTCCCGGGTCAAGAAGCAGCTGCTGGATCAGGTGTCGTTCCATGAGGGCTTGCCGCGGACCCTTTCAAGGGGGATCTAATGAAACGCGGCGATCGGGAGCGATCTGTCGGATGGCGATCGGGGAGGTGAATCATGAGAACGGCGAGCATTGTGCTTTATGAGCTCCTTCTTGTTGTTGCTTCTGTGTTCATATTCCGGAGTCTCTGGATGCTATCCGATAGAATACCCTGGATGAATCAGGATTCCGGCATATGGGGGTCCTTCATGGTAGGCATCGTGCTTACAGTGATATTGCTCATACGGTTGAACAGAATGATTGCTGAGAAGAGAGACACATAGAACGAAGGAGCATGTTGGCACGGCGGAACAGGCACACCAGGCGGGCGGAGCGAGGGTGGTGCGCCATGCGTCCCTCGTGTGAACGAATGCTCTCCACCTGAGACCCTGACCGCACCTGCCGCGAGTCCCCCCGCAGGGGCTGAACACTCCCTCGAATCGCGGTGGGCTCGGGCATCAATCACCTCCACGAAGGAACGCAGCATGACCGCTCGACTTGACTCTGTTGCCATTGCCGCCAGGAAGCGTGATCTGCCCGACTGGACCGCGACGGATGCGGGCCTCCAACGCGAGTTCACTTTTCCCTCGTTTGCAGAAGCCTTTGGCTTCATGGCCGCAGTGGCGGTGGTGGCCGAGCGCATGGACCACCATCCGGACTGGAGTAACTCGTGGAATCGAGTGGCAGTTCGCCTGGTGAGCCAGGACGTCGGGGGGGTGAGCGAGCGTGATTTCACACTCGCCGCTCGTATGAGTGCGCTCTACGCCGGCTTCAGTATTCCGCCGGCGGCCTGACTACACATGGGAGTTGGCACCGGGTCCGGCGGATTGGGTATCCGGGCATCCGCAACGGTTGCGTTCGGAGTAGTGGCTGGATATTCTGTTATGGCTGCAATGCAATCTCACACTTGTCCTTCAGGAGGATCACAATATGTTCAAAGCGAAGGCCTACTCTGCCGCCAGCAAGACATCCCCGCTGGCTGCGGCTTCCATTCCGCGGCGTGACCCGACCGAGCGCGATGTGCGGATCGAGATTCTCTTCTGCGGCATCTGCCACTCTGACCTGCACTATGTGCGGGACGAGTGGCACGAGGTCATGCCGGCGGTGTACCCATGCGTCCCCGGCCATGAGATCGTCGGCCGCGTGATGCAGGTCGGGCCGGCTGTGAGCAAGTACAAGGCCGGTGACCTGGTCGGAGTGGGGTGCTTGGTGGACTCGGATCACAACTGTCGCAACTGTCAGGAGGGGCTGGAGCAGTTCTGCCCCGGACTGGTGCTCACCTACGGCTCGCCCGACAGACATGGTGCCGCCCCGGTCACTTACGGAGGATACTCCGAGACGATCGTCGTGGATGAGCGTTTCGTCCTCCGTATTCCGGCGAACCTCAAGCCCGCGGGGGCCGCGCCGCTTCTGTGCGCCGGCATCACCACCTACTCCCCGATGCGGCACTGGAATGTGGGGAAGGGGAAGAAGGTGGGCGTGGTCGGCCTCGGTGGGCTGGGCCACATGGGGGTCAAGTTCGCCCACGCCCTGGGGGCGCACACGGTCGTCTTTACCACATCGCCGGGAAAGACGGAAGACGCCAAGAGGCTGGGGGCTGACGAGGTGGTGGTTTCGAAGAACGCCGGCGAGATGCGCAAGCATGCCGGCAGCTTTGATTTCATTCTCGATTGCGTATCCGCCCCGCATGACGTGAACGCCTACATAATGCTGCTTGCCCGGGACGGCAACCTGACGATGGTCGGTGCGCCCGACAAACCCCTGCCCGTTTCGGTATTCGGCCTCGTCTTCGGCCGCCGGAGCCTCTCCGGCTCACTCATCGGGGGCCTCGCAGAGACGCAGGAGATGCTGGATTTCTGCGGCAAGCACAACATCACAGCAGATGTCGAAGTCATCCCGATCCAGAAGCTGAACGAAGCCTACGAACGGATGCTCAAGTCCGACGTGAAATATCGTTTCAGCATCGACCTGGATTCGCTCAAATCAGAATAGTCCGTACGACGGCGCTCTCGTCCGAAATCCAACCCCGGGTTCGGTGAGGAGGGCGGCGACACCAAGACTCGCCGACCTGGCTCTGGGCCTGCACCTGCCCCGGATGGGCGCTTATGGTGGTGAGGCGACCTCTCTCCTGAGCTGGGACGGCTTTCCCCAGAGCAGCTTCAGGGGTGGGGCGCTCCTGTATGGGCCCCGGCCGTCTCCCGCCGGTCACTCCTCGCTTGCCTTTCCCGGAATCCCGAAGTACATTCCACATATTCAGGTGGGCAATTTTCGTCCCGATGCGGGCGCCTTTTCCCCACGAGCGTCTGCCTCCTGGAACCGGTTCGGAGGGTGCCCTATTCGAGCAGGGGTCACTCCGTCCGACCCGCGTGGAGTTGCCTGTGTGGGGGGCGGGTGCCAGGTTGGGGTTTCGGACGCCGTCTCCATGAGGGCGGGTGCCCGCCCCGGCCCTCAGGGCTTCTCTTCCGTGTCGGACTGACCCCGGCCTGCATGATAGGTGGGTCGGCATCACACCACGCGCGAAATGCACCGCTCTTTCTACTTCGAGGGTTTTCAAGCACTTCCAGGGATACACGAACAAAACCGAATGCGTATTAGGCCGACCCGAACCGCCATTACCCTGGAGATAGGTGGGTCAGCCTAATATGTGTTAGACGATGGGATGGTCTTCATCAGTACTGAGCACTTCGGATAAAGGAGGATTTTTCAATGCCGACCTCTGTTGCTGAAGCGTTCTCTGCGGTAGGCCTCGTTCGTGACGGTGTCCTGCAGTGGGGGACAAGGCCGCCCGAGCCAACACCCGGGGTTTACATCGTCTCGTTGACAGATTCGCTGGACGGTTTCGACGGTGTATTGGTTCGTGCGCCGCTGGCGAAAGCCGTATTCGAGGATTGGCTTCAGATTTGTCCTGGACTCACACTCGACGACGACAGACCGACCGTCGAACAGCTCATGGATCGAGTTGGACGCTTTTGGCTTTCCGACGAGGTGATTCTCTACATCGGTTTGGCTACCTCATTGTCCACGCGGCTCGGCCAATACTACACGACGCCGATCGGGGCACGCAGACCCCATTCTGGTGGGTACTTTCTCAAACTGCTTTCGAACCTGCAGGAGCTATGGGTTCATTACGCGCGAACGAATGACCTGGATACCGCCGAGGATGCAATGCTACGTTGCTTTACCGAGGCCGTCTCGGAGGGGTCGAAAAGAGAGCTTTTCGATCCGGGCCATCCCTTTCCTTTTGCGAATCTTGAATGGCCGCCAGGTGTCCGAAAGGCCCACGGCCTTCGTGGAACACGCGAGGCTCCAACGACTTCAGCCACCCAGAGCTCGACACGACGGGGACAGCCTGCACGAAGCGGTCCGTCGTGGTCAACAAGGCCAGAAGGGCAGTATCGGACGCAACGGGTAACCGCTGCTGATCTCCAGAATGGGCAGATCCGGATCCCCTCGACTAGTACCTCATCCACGAAGGAGTTGTTTCCTCCTGGCAAATCGAACGTGACAGTGATTTTGCGTGGACAATCTATTGACTGTCCATGGGACCCGAGGATGGGACCTGATCGCCAGCGGTCGGGAGTGCTTCGAGTTGGTGCTGTGCTGCGCGAGCTTGTGCGCCAAGATGAGGTTCTGACCGCAATGCGCGGAGAAGGAGGAGCAGTCGTAATGGATTGACTGACTGAAACAGTTGCCAGAATTCGAGAGACGTAAGACGCAACGGTGGAGTGTGTGTATTGATTGACGTGATGACCTATAGGGTTGTGGGTTCGCCGTATAACAACGCGCTGCACCCGGCCGCACAGGACGCGGCGGGTGAGCCCGAGCGTTAGGCAGATCGACCATGCACATGATCGAATATCTCACCCTTATTGGCTTGGCTCTTCTCCTTCTCTTCATTGGAGCTGAGGCGCTCGTGCGGGGCAGTGCATCGCTGGCGCTCCGAGCCGGGGTCCGCCCACTGACGGTGGGCCTGACGATCGTTGCGTTCGGGACCAGTTCTCCGGAGTTATTCGCAAGCGTCAAGGCGGCCTTGTCCCAGCAGGGGAATATCGCTGTCGGTAACGTCGTCGGCTCGAACTCCTTCAACATTGGCGTCATTCTCGGTCTTGCAGCCTTGGTGTGCCCGATACCAGTTCATAGCCAGGTTATCAAGATCGACGCACCGATTGCCTTGGCATTGGCCCTCCTGCTGCCTTTCCTGCTTCTGAATCACACCGTTGGACGTGTCGACGGATTGCTGCTCGTTGGGGGAATCGTCGCCTACACATCGATGAACATCGTGCTCGCGCGAAGGCAGCCTGGAACAGGGGCCGAGGATCCCACTGGTCCTCACGTGCCGGGCGTTTCTCGACACTGGGGCATGGACATTGCCTCTATCGTTGTAGGGCTTGGACTCCTCGTGCTCGGATCGAGCCTGCTCGTCGATAACTCGGTCGCCCTGGCCAAGACGTTCGGTGTCAGCGAGGCCGTGATTGCTCTGACGATCGTGGCTGCCGGAACGAGCATGCCGGAACTTGCAACGTCCATCGTCGCAGCTGTTCGCAAGCAGCCCGACATAGCCGTGGGGAATGTCGTTGGGTCCAACGTCTTCAATATCCTCGGGATCCTGGGGGTCGCCTCCATCGTCTCCCCGTTGCACGCGCCAGGGGTGTCAGCGTTGGATTACGTAGTGATGATTGGCTTCACGTTGCTCTTGATTCCTTTGCTTTACACGGGACGTGTGCTCCATCGTGTTGAAGGTGGCGCCCTTCTCGCACTGTATGGTGTTTACATCTTCGTTCTCTGGCCGAAATGACTGGCCGAACATCAGCATGCAGCGGACGCGCTGACGCGCGCCGCTGATGCTGAGCATCCTGCCGTGCGATCACACCACGCCGGCTCAAGGAGGTCTTATGGCAGCGTTCAGGAGCTTGGTCGGGGCACTGGTCGCGACGGCCCTCTTGACCACGCAGGCGGGTGCGCAGGATCAGCGTCCGTTGCATTTCCTTTCGAAGCAATGCAACGAAGATGCCGTTCAGGTGCTTCTCGATCCGCGTCCATTCCAGGACTTCGTGGGATCCGCGTTTTTACTCAAGCTCGAGGACGGGAAGGCGCGCGTCCTCATCGTCGGTCATGACTGCGCGCAATACTGGATGGATGGTGAGGATGTTGGGCCGACGCAGGAAGTCCAGGTCTGGGTGTCGATACGTGGCATCGAAGACGTGCGCCCGGTCGTCGGAGCTGAACAAACGTTGCCTACGAGAACGTGGTTCAGTCTGTTTTCCGGATCCAACAACACACGAGTCCGTACGGCGAAGACGGCTTCGGGGACTGCACAGGCTCAGATCGAGGGTGTATTCCTCGACGCGCCCGGGCAGCAGCGGGAAGGCCGAGTTTCGCTGAGCAAGGACCTGCACTATTCGTGGGAGGTGTTGGACGCGACGCCATTGTCACGATTGGTGGGTGTGAATCACGACGTTTACGTCAGAGACGCCGCAGGGAGCGTCGTGCTCAACCAAGTACAGGTTCTCTTGCACGTGCGTGCCGGCCCCTCCAAAGCGAGGCTGACAGTTCTGGGCGGCGGTGCAAATCCCCTGTCATTGATCAGCCCGGGTACGTACCCGGCCATGGTGACAACCTTCTTGCCCATGTGGTCAAGAGCGACACTGGGTACGCCGTTGTCACGTTGACGGCAGGCTCACAACCCGCTGAAGCGGGCGGCCGGAGGGTCTCAGAAAGTGACACGAGGAGACCGGTATCCTTCATTCGCGAGCCTCGCAGAGTGTGCCTCTGTGGGTGTCGACTACCGCATTCTCGTGAGGAAAAGGCATACGCCGATTGCGGTGGTGGCGCCACACGGCGGAGGGATCGAGCCAGGCACCTCTGAGCTCGCGGAGGCTATTGCCGGAAGAACGCTCTCACTCTACTGCTTCATAGGCCTCAAGAACGCACGGAATGATGTGTTGCACATCACCAGCACACGGTTTGACGAGCCACGCTCTCAGCAATTGATCGCGAGCGCGGAGGTCGTGGTCGCCATCCACGCCTGCGGCGTCAAGGACTCAGGGATATTCGTCGGTGGACTTCACGGTGAGCTCAAGGCGGCGATCATTGAGGCACTCAGCGGAGGCGGATTCAACGCGGTCGATGATAACACCCACCATGGAGGACGAGACCCCCGCAACATCTGCAACAGAGGTCTGGCCGGAGGTGGAGTGCAGCTTGAGCTGTCAACTGGACTGAGGCGTCGCATGTTTCAGGGTCTCTCCCGGAAAGGCAGAACCACGACCACAGCGACGTTCTCTGAGTTCACAGCGACTATGCAGAAGGTCCTGTTTCGCTCTCTGTAGAGTCCAGCCGCCGAACAACTCGCTGAAGCTGACCCGGCGGGCTGGGCCTCGAGTGCTGCTTGCCTGGCCCGCCATCGTGCCGTAGAGTACTGATGAGCTGCCCGCTTCCGCCGGGCAGCCTGGCTCGAGGCCGTTGAGCCGACGCTTTGGGTCGGCTCATCGGGGCGGCGGCTGTTGTCCGCCGCTGTAGGGGTGCAGAGCGCGGCCCAACAGCGGCTGGAGCCGGCAGTCGGTCCGGCAACCAGGCTTGCCGTTCCGCCTCCGGCTCAGCCGGCGCCCCGTCAGGCAGCCCCCTGACCATGGAAGGCGGTGCGGGATTGTCGTAACTCGGAAATCCCTCAAGCAGATTTCATACACTCAATGGAACAGATAGCCAATGGCTGCTGAAACAAATCGCGTATGTCCGGTGGAGCTTGCTGATTCTCTGGATAGCAAAGTCAGACGGTGGCTTCAGAATCCACGCAGGATTCTTGCCCCATTTGTGACAGAAGGCAGGACCGCTCTGGATGTAGGTTGCGGTCCCGGGTTCTTCTCCATTGAACTGGCTCGTCTGGTCGGGCCCAGCGGAGGAGTGATCGCCGTTGATCTCCAGCAGGGTATGCTCGACAAACTTGCCGCTAAGATCAAAGATACGGATCTTTCGGCGCGCATTCGCCTGGTGAGGTGCGACTCATCGAACCTCAATGTTTCCGAGCCGGTTGATTTCATCCTGACCTTCTACATGGTGCATGAAGTTCCGGATCGGCCAGCGTTCTTCAGACAGCTCTTTCCGCTCCTGCGCGAGCAGGGCAGATGTCTCCTGGTTGAGCCGAAACTGTTCCATGTCTCGCGAGCGCAATTCCGCGATACTATTCGTCACGCAGAGGCCGCGGGATTTGCCTCTACCCCCGGACCAGGACTACCATTCAGCTGGTCGGCCGTCCTGACGAAATCGGCGAATCGGGCTGGCTGAGCAGCGCGTGTACCTGACGCCGCGCCGGGGTCGTCACCGTAATCAGTTGTGGATGCTGGTTGTGTGCAATGAGGCATTCGTGTCCCGGCTCAGGCAAGGCGGCGACCGTTGACCGAAATGACGGCCTACAGACAAGCAGGCGGATGAGGAGTGAATGACTATTATGCTGACCGATAAAGCGTGGCACCAGTTGCCAGTTGAGAAAGTCGTGGAGTTTCTCAGTGTGAATGCATCCACCGGCCTGGCGGCGGATGAGGTTCGTCGCCGACAGAAGGAGTTCGGCCCGAACCGCGTCACCGTGCGGCGCGGCACCCCGGGGTGGATGAAGTTTCTCCAGCAGTTCAACCAGCCTCTCGTTTACATCCTTCTTATTGCGGTTGCCGTGACGGCATTCCTCGGCGAGTGGGTTGATTCGTCCGTCATCTTCGGAGTTGTGCTGATCAATGCCATCGTAGGGTTCCTTCAGGAAGCCAAGGCCGAAAAAGCCATCGAGGCGCTCGCGAAGATGCTCCCCATCGACACTACTGTGCGCCGTGACGGTCGCAAGCAGCGCGTCCATTCGGAGGGACTCGTGCCGGGCGACGTGGTGCTCCTGCAAGCCGGCGACCGCGTACCCGCCGATGTGCGGCTTTTCCATGTGCGCAACCTGCATGTGGATGAATCCGCCCTCACCGGCGAGTCCCTGCCTGTGGCCAAACATCCAGACCCGCTGGAGGTGGACACAATTCTTGCCGAGCGAAGCAATCTCGCTTATGCCGGTACGCTCATCACCAGGGGGGAGGCCGAGTGCGTCGTGTGGGCTATTGGCGACCGGACAGAAACCGGGCGTATCGGAGGGCTCATCGCCGGCGCGGTCGAGCTATCCACCCCGCTGACGAGAAAGATCGCGCAATTCAGCAAGGTGGCCCTCTGGGTGATTCTGGCTCTGGCGGTGGTCACCTTTGGCGTGGGCGTCGCGCGCGGCGGAATTCCGACGGACATGTTCATGGCCGCGGTGGCGCTTGCGGTCGGCGCGATTCCCGAGGGACTGCCCGCCGCCGTGACCATCATCCTGGCTATCGGTGTATCAAGCATGGCCAAGCGCCATGCCATTATCCGTAAGCTGCCTGCCGTCGAAACGCTCGGCAGCACCACAGTGATCTGCTCGGACAAGACCGGCACGCTCACCGAGAACCAAATGACCGTCCGGGAGATTCTCGCGGGCGGGAGAGTCTACGCCGTTACCGGCACGGGCTACGAGGCCAAAGGCGACCTTCAAGTCAACGGCGCCGTCGTGAACGTATCGGAACATCCAGCACTCGTCGAGTGCCTACGCGCCGGCGTGCTTTGCAACGATTCACAACTGGTGCGCGAGGACAAACGGCTCAAGGTGCAGGGCGACCCTACCGAGGCCGCGATGCTCGTTGTCGGCGAGAAAGCCGGATTGCTTCACGCCGCCACACACCGCGCATGGCAGCGCGTGGACGTGATTCCCTTCGAGTCCGAGAACATGTTCCGCGCCACGCTGCACGAGGCGGAGCCGAACCGCATCATCTACATGATCGGCGCGCTTGAACGCGTGCTCGAACGCTGCAGCGACGCGCTGGGCGAACTCAACGCGCGGGTCGCGCTCGACAAAGACGCGATTCATCGCGCAGCCGAAACGATGGCGTCGCACGGATTGCGTGTGCTGGCCCTGACCCGCCGAGACGTGGTCGGACACCACAGCAGGCTGGAACATGCGGACGTCTCCGAAGGCCTTACTTTCCTCGGGCTGCAGGGGATGATGGATCCGCCGCGGCCCGAGGCCATCGCGTCTGTGCGCGAGTGCCAGCGCGCCGGGATCGCCGTGAAGATGATTACCGGCGACCACCTCGTTACCGCACGGGCCATCGCCGGCCAAATCGGACTGAAGGGCGGCGAGGAGCATGGCAGGCTTGTTGCTCTGTCCGGGCGCGAACTGGAGCAAGTGTCCGACGAGGAACTGCCCGAAGTTGCCGAACGCACTGCTGTCTTTGCCCGAGTCGCACCCGAACAGAAGCTCCGCCTCGTGAAGGCGCTCCAGTCGCGCGGGCACGTGGTGGCGATGACCGGCGACGGCGTGAACGACGCGCCCGCCCTCAAGCAGGCGGACATCGGCGTGGCCATGGGCATCACCGGCACGGATGTGGCGAAAGGCGCCGCCGCCATGATCCTTACCGACGACAACTTCGCGTCCATCGAGGCCGCTGTGGAGGAAGGCCGCGGCGTGTTCGACAATCTGACCAAGTTCATCGTCTGGACCCTGCCGACCAACGTGGGCGAGGCGATGGTATTGCTCACGGCGATCGTGTTGGGCACGGTGTTGCCGGCCCTGCCGGTGCAACTCCTTTGGGTCAACATGACAACAGCTCTCCTGCTCGGGCTGATGCTCGTGTTTGAACCGAAGGAACACAACCTCATGGGCCGTCCGCCGCGCGACCCGAAGCGCCCGCTGCTGACCGTTTCGCTGCTGAGTCGCATAGCTTTGGTCTCAGTCATTATGCTGGCCGGGGCGTTCTGGTTGTTCTTCTGGGAATTGAAGTTCGAGGGCGCGAGCGAGGCCGCCGCGCGCACGGCCGTCATCAACGTTATCGTGCTGGTCGAAATGGCTTACCTTTTCAACTGCCGTTCCCTCAGCAACTCCATATTCGCCATTGGATGGTTCACGAATTGGTGGGTCATCGGCGGCTCGCTGGCGATGCTGGGTGCGCAACTGCTGTTCACCTACGCGCCGGTGATGAACAAAATGTTCCACACCGCCCCCGTCGGGGCCGAGGCATGGCTGCGCATCGGCGCCGTGGCATGCGTGGTTTTGGCTGCAGTGGAAATTGAAAAACGGATACGCTTCGGCGGGCGCCGAGGCGAGCGTGCGAAGCAGGAATAGTCATGTCAACCGGCACTGCGAACCCGGTCGCGGGCGGTGTGCGCATGGAGACTGCGATGGGGGCGCGATTGCAGCGCAATGGGGGTTTTGGCATGTGGTTGCCTGTTTCGTATGAGATGGAAACGGAGCGGCCAACAAGAGGGATGCATTCGGGGGCTTATCGCCGCGCCTGATCCGTCCCGTCCGGCCAAGCAAGGAAGGAGGAGGATTGATTCCATGAAGAGAGCAAGCGAAGGAAAGACGCTAGGGGCGTATGTGGCGGCACTCTGCATGCTTCTGGGCGCAGCCGGGAGCGCAGCTTGGGCGCAACAAGTCCAGAAGGTCACCAGCAACCGCGTGAAGGAACTCCTCAAAGCGGGGAAACCGGTGATCGGCGCATCGCTCTCGCTGCCGAGCCCGCCCGTCGCGGAGATTCTCGCACGGTGCGGGTTCGATTTTCTCTGGATTGATATGGAACACAGCCCGCTCAATCTCGAGACCGTGCATCGCGCGATTCAGGCCACGAGCGGCACGGACGCTGTTCCCATTGTCCGGGTTCCCTGGAACCTGCACTGGTTGGTCAAGCCCGTGCTGGACATCGGAGCCATGGGCGTGGTCATCCCGTTGGTCACCAGCAAGGAGGAAGCAGTCGAGGCCGTGCGGGCGGCCAAATACCCCCCGGAAGGTGCTCGAGGCTACGGCCCCAGTTTTGCGGCGCTCCGATGGGGGTTATCCCCGCCCGAGTACGCGATGATCGCCAACGACGTCATCATGGTGATCGTGCTGATTGAGCACATCGATGCGGTGAATCGCATCGATGAGATCCTGGCGGTACCGGGAATCGACGTGGTTTTTGTCGGTCCCTTCGACCTATCCGGGACGATGGGCCTCCTCGGGCAGACCACCGATGCCAGGGTCCAGGAGGCCGTCGACAGGGTCCACGCTGCAGCCAAGAGGGCGCGAGTCCCCGTCGGCATCTTCGCGACCACCCCCGATGACATCAACAGGCGGATCCAGCAGGGCTATCAGTTCGTCCTTGTGGGATATGACACGGGCTTCTTGGAGGGAGGGATCAGGAACATCCTGGGACAAATCAGGAGGTAGGCCACCGGACCGCCCCTGCTGGTTGGATCATAGGTCGCTCCTCATCTCGCCGGGCGGCCGCCGACGGCAGGTTGAGGGATTAATCGGAGTGGATTCCTCTGAGGAAACCCGCTCACAAGCCGTCGAGTGCCTGAAGGTGTTCTCCGACCGGGAGCGCCGCCAATCGTCACCCGGTTGCAAACCACCAATGGCGTTTAGACTGAGCCGAGGAGTACCGGCTTGACTCTGTGTCCACAGAACGGGGGCAACCTTCCCATGCTTACACCCGACGCCCTGAAGAAGATCCGAACCCGCGCGGTGAGGCTCCGCCGGCTGCTGGCGAACGAGGAGAAGGCGCATGGTGCCGTCGATGATGGGGCCGGCAAGAGGTACCTGATCGGGCCTCTCTTTGTCCAGTGTGGGGATCTTGCGGCAGCACTGGAGCACTATGCCTGGTACGAACGGGCATGCGGGGATGATTGCGGGGAACCGATTCACTACCTGTTCTGGACTCTGGCCCTCTACCGGTCCGGAGACAGGGACGGGGCGCGTGAGAAGCTGCTTGAGACGATGATTCAGAACATCTACCTGCTGCCGGAGCTGCTTGGAACGCCGGTCAAGGCGGAGGAGATCTGGCATTGCTCCAATTGGGTGACGCCCGGGTACATGACGGAGACCCCGGGGGAATTCGTCCCGGTTCTGTCGGAGGAGGAGCGTGCGTGGATTGCGGGGGAACTTGAGACGGACCGATTCCGCCGCGTGAAGGCGGAGTATGTTTCCACATTTGGGGCCTTGAAGCATGAACGGGACATCAAGGCACGCAGGGCGATCCTGGATCGCTGGAACAAGTTCTGGGCGGGGAGATCCAGCCTCGCCGGCTAAGAAGACGCGGTAGCTCGGATCGGGCTGCAAGACGTCTGCGGAAGGGCAGGCGGGCCCGATCGGGACGGGAAAAAATGATGCTGCAGAGTTCCATCCCAGACAACAAGGAAGGTCTCTCAGGACAACACGCAAGCGGAAGAAGAAGCAACCGGAGGACATCGTGGAGCTCCGCCGGACACGGGGGGAACGCGACCTCATCCTGAGACAAGATGTCCTGGATAGGGAGATGGAGAAAGTTCTGAAGTCTGCAGAGGTGGAGGGGGGGAATGTTGTGTGCCGATGCACATTGAGTGATCTTGACCAGTTGTCGGGCGCCTTGGCGGCCGCAGCGAACTACGCGGAATCACAACCGGTGCAACGCCGGCTCGGTGCGGTGTGCGACAAGATTTCGGCCGTCCTCGAGGCCCTTGACGACGGTCTGTTCGGTGATATGCTGCTGCGCTAACCGGTTTATCCGGCGTCGAGGAGGAACACCCGCAGCGGCCGTTCCGGGTCGGGAGCGGGGTGGAGTGTTCTGAGGCAGAAGATCTCCACCATCCACACACTATCACAAGGAGGCATTCATGTTTACCTTCCCTATCGGTGTCCGTGTGCACGAGTTCGAGTACAAGGATGTGCCCCTGCCGTCTCTGATTGAGAAGGCCGCAGGCGAGGAGACGCTGTCGCACGCAAAGAGCTTCACCGAGAGAATGCAGTTGTTTGTGACGACCAAGCGCATCCTCGTCTTCAACAAGACGCTCCTGGGGTCCCAACACAACGCGCGGTACTTTCCCATTGATAGCCTATCTTCCGTGCAGCTCGGATATCGCAGTCCCTTCGGATTGCTGATCGTTGCGTTCCTTGTGGTGCTGAGCACGGTTATCTTCTATGCGAACGTGCGCCCATACGACCGAGACGAGTATGTGCTCTCCGTGTTCTTATGGTTCCTTTTTGCAGCGGTTCTGGTGGGCATCTGGTACTATCTGCGGTCATATGTGATCGTGCTCAGGAACAACACGGCGACGTATAGCGTGTTTTCCCGGTCCGCGGCGGACCTGTCGAAGGTGCTGGGGCAGATCGACTCCATGCGGATCAAGTAGCAGGGGAGGGGCCGGCGCACATGCCGGCGGCAGGGGAATCCCACCACACACACTCAAGAGGGAAGGAGCATCCGACGCATGACGAACCGGATGATTGGCTCACGGCTTCTTGCGGGAGGCGCAGCCCTGGGGCTGCTGCTCAAGGTCTATTTCCTTTTTCAATCCCCTCAAACATACAGCCCGGCGTTTCAGATCGTGAGGTTCTTCTTCGGAAGGGGACTGGCAGCGCTCCTCCTTTCGTCGGACGCTCGAGGAGGTGCACCAGGGTTCACGGTGGCCGATCTGTTGTGGCTGCCGTGGGCCGCGGTCGTGATGGTGTTCCTTCTCCGGGTCGCCTGGAAGATCCTCCGGGGTCAAGGCGATGGGGTCTCCCGTACGGCCCTGGTGATCGTGGGTGTGTGGTTCCTCGTCGGGACCATCTATGACTACTCCGCGGGCGGATCCTTTATCTTCGACCTGGAGGTCCAGTGGATGCTCCCCCTCCTCCTGTCGGACCTCTCGGGCGTGGTGATGATCGTGGGGATCGGTCTGATCGTCTTGGACCGCGGAAGGCAGGCCGCGGCCGCCCCATCCGGCGGAGCGGTTGTGGAGGACGGGCCGGCACAGTCCCCCATGACCCCCGTGCAGGTTCTTTTCTCTCTGGAGGGGAGGATCAATCGGGCCCGGTACTGGCTCTATTCCCTTCTTCTTCTGCCCGTCTGGCTCGGAGCGGTGGTCGTGGACCTGGCTACAACGGGCGAACTGGGGGCCATCTACTGGCTGGCGGTTGTGGTCTGTCTCTGGCCCGGCGTGGCCCTGAACGTGAAGCGATGCCATGACCTGAACAGGTCGGGGTTCTTCTACCTGATTGCCTTCATCCCGTTTGTGAGTATCTGGTACGTGGTGGAAGCGGGGTTCCTGAGAGGAACGGTGGGCGAGAACAGGTTCGGCCCCGACCCCCTGGGGCAGCCCGCAGGCATTGCACCCTGAGCGGTCAGGCGGGTTTGCGAGCCCCGTGCGTGCGGTGGGCGTTGTGGTAAGGAGAACAGACTGCACATCTCCCGTCGGTGAGTCGGGATGGAGGGAAGAAAGCCGTCCAGATCAGGAGATTTGCCTGTTTCTGGAAGGAGAACACGGCGGTTGCGAGGCATAGAGGGATGAACGGGACATTCGATTGGGTTGTCTCGGGCGGCATCCTCCTGGGGATCCTGCTGCTCTTTCTCCTTCCGTGTGCTACCGACAAGCACATCGGGTGGACCGTGTTCCACCGGTACACGGATGCAAGCGGTGTGGAATGCGATGTGGAAAGCCACCCGGGCTCCCCACGGGGTAGAATCGCGGGTATCGTGCTCATGGCTGTCGGGGTGGTGCTGTTGTTTCTCCTGGTGACGGGGCTGGGTGACAGGCTTGTCTCCTGGAGCTCTCTTTCAGGGACGGGTCGCCGGGTGGTGGGAGTCCTCGGCATTGTCCTGGGTGTGGCGATGGCTTTCCGGGGTTGGAACGAGTACACATGCGGCAAGCCCGGAGTGCGACGTGTGAGGAAAATATGCTCGGGGCACATCTCCTGAAATCGCAGGGGCCCCATGTTCACGCACACATCCTGCGCGGTGGGGTACCGAGGACGTTGCGGGGAATCCGGGAAGGTGCACAGGAGAGGGCATTCGAAAAGGAGACACCATGAGAAAGAGAGTGGCCCCTTGCTCGATGGCCATGATGCTGCTGGTGTGCCTCTGTCTTCCGGCGGGAGGGATTCGGGCGGAGGTTCTGAGCAGCTCGCCATACGGGTTCCTTGTGAAGAGCGGGGTGCGTGTGGGGGACGTTCCGGGACGGGTGTATGAGGCGCTCGTGGACCGGATCGGCGAGTGGTGGGATCCACAACACACGTTCTCGGGGGATGCCCGGAACCTGAGCCTGGAGGCGAGACCCGGGGGGTGTTTCTGCGAGGACCTTCCCTGCGGCGGAGGGGTGCGGCACATGGAGGTGGTGTTCGTGGCTCCCGACTCGGTGCTCCGCGTGACGGGTGCCCTGGGGCCTCTCCAGGGCTCGGGACTCGCGGGCAGCATGACCTGGAGCTTCAGAAGGGAGGGGGATTCGACGGCGGCGGAGCTGACCTACGGGGTAGGGGGGTACTTCGAAGGGGACCTGGCAAAGGCGGCTGCCGCCGTGGATGCGGTGCTGGGGGCTCAGCTCCTCCGGCTGAAGGCCTGTGTGGAGGGGAAGAAGGCAGGGTATGATTAGGGGGCACGAGGAGGCCGCCCGGGACGCGTAATCCGTGGTAAGAAACGGCTCCGCAGGAATCGTGCAGTCCTCAGCCCGTGTGCGTGATGTGGATGGCATGGCGATGGGTCAGGGGTGAAGGTGCAGGACGTGGCAGCGTGACACAGGCTCCAACCGTACAGTGGAGGGACAGAAAATGGCGGAGGAACCTTGCAGGGAGTACTCGCCGGAGCAAAGGGGAGCAGCGGATGCCTTGGTGGAGCGCTTGACTTCCGAGCAGGTGTTCTTCCTGGCAGTCGGTGAGCCCTTCGTGATGGACGGTATGACCATTGATCCTATGGATTTCGACCACTCATCCCTGCACCCAATAGACGATGCTCTTGTGGGGAGAGTTGCATCCGATGTGTCGTTGTATGGAGAGCTCGAGCATCTGTTGGAGCCTGGCCACAACATGTGGACGGATCCCGACCCGGTTCTGAAGGCGAAGGGCAGATTCCTGCAGCAGCGATTATGTATGATTCTCGCCGGTGCAAGTGCTCTGAAGACAGGGTTCGGTGAGGGTGTCTTCTCGCGCGCCATCTCCGGCATGATCGATGCCTATGACCGTTGGAAGCACCTGAGCGAGAGGATAATGCAGGAGATGCAAACGGTCCGTCAAACGATGCGGCTTGATCCTGAGCCGGGGGAGCGCGCCGCTGCAGTCCTGAAGTTGTGTTCATGGAAGGATCCGCGCGCTGTGACCGATCTTATCGAGGCTTTGAGCGACAGCCATCCGGGCGTACGGTCATGTGCCGCCAATGCGCTGGCTGAGATTGTAGATGAGCGGGCGGTACCCTCTTTGCTGGTTGGGTTGCAAGACTCCGACAGCGAGGTCCGCAGCAGCGCGGCGTGCGCCCTCGGCGCAATCCGGGATGCTCGTGCCCTCGATGCCCTGATTGCCGGTCTGTCGGATGTGTCGGCAGGGGTACGCCACTCCGCCGCGTGGGCGCTCGGGAAGATCGCGGAGCCGCGTGCCTTGGAACACCTCTCCGGCCTGTTGTCGGATGGCGATGCCGGCGTGCGAAAATGCGCATTGACGGCAATGGCGAACTTCCAGGATAGTCGCGTCCTCCATGCCGCCGTGGGGGCGTTGCGTGATGATTCCCCGGAGGTGCGGGCAGCCGCAGCGCCGCTTCTCGCAGCATACCCGGGGCCGCCCGCCGTCGAGGCCCTGATCGCGGCCCTGGAGGATGCGGACGTGTCCGTCAAAGGTGCCGCAGCCCGATCTCTCGGCGAGCTGAAGGACACCCGTGCAGTGGATGCGCTGATTGGCTGCCTTGGCGCGGGCGGCGAAGTCGAGAAGGCATGCCTTGGGGCCCTGACCCGTTTGACAGGCAAGAGCTTCCTGTTCGGCGGGAGCCGGAAGAAGTGGGCAGAGTGGTGGGCAACAAACAGGAAGGCATCACCAGGGGGTGTCTGAGCGCTCAGCAGTGCGCGCAGCTTCCGCGTGCATCCCCTGCCGTTCTGCGGAAAGGCACAGGCGAAGGGCTGTTCCGGCGGGACGGCCGGGGGCATCGGCGAATGACGGCGCCCTGCTACCGCAGAAGCCGCTCCTGCAGAATCGACTGGATGTCGCGCAGGCCGTCCAACGCGCAATGCACTCAGACGGCGGGTGTTTCGACGGAGTAGATGATGCGGTAGGGTTTCCAGTGCAGTTCCCGGAACTCCATGACCCCGATTGCGCGGAGTTCCGTGGATACGTTGGTGCGCGGAGGCAGTGTCCGGGGTTTCCCGCAGGCGCGCTGCAGGGCGGCGAGTGGTGGTGATGTCGCGGATCAGCTGTGATGCATGAGCTTCGAGGTAACTGATCGGGCTGACCGCCTTGGTAAGTTTCATGCGGGGTGACCAAGCATGGCCGATATGAAACCCGTCTTCTTCCGCACGCCCGCTGAGTTCCGGAGGTGGCTCGCCGGGAACCACGCCCGGGCGAAGGAGTTGCCGGTCGGATACTACAGGAAGGACTCCGGCAGAACGAGCATCACCTGGCCCGAGTCTGTGGATGAGGCGCTGTGCTTCGGCTGGATTGACGGGATCCGGAGGCGTCTGGATGAGGCAAGCTACGCCATCCGGTTCACACCGCGGAGGAGGGGGAGCAACTGGAGCGATGTGAACATCCGGCGCGCCCAGGCACTCATCCGGGAAGGGCGCATGCGGCATGCCGGGCTCATGGCTTTCAGGGCGGGAAGGGAGAACCGGCCGGACGCTCCCTCACATGGAGAGGGGACCGGGGAGCTGCCCCGGCCGTACGCACGGATACTCAGGAAGAACAAGGCCGCATGGGGTTTCTTCCGGGCCCAGCCGCCTTCCCACCGGAAGGCCATCTGCGGGTGGATTGTGAGGGCCAGAAGGGAGGAAACCCGGCTGAGGCGCCTGGAGAAGCTGGCTTCTTTCGGGGCGCAGGGGAAGCGGCTCCCTGAGCTGACGTTGAGGAAGCCGGGCGCGTGAGAGGGGAGAACACCGTGAAGCCACCAGACGTGGCATTGGGCGCCCTGCGCTCTCAAAGAAACCGGGGCCCGAATCCGGGGCTCAGCGACATCCATGAGTCGGCCGCCTCTGTCCCCCTCTTCGTCTACGGCGGGTTACGGCCGAACGCCCCGGCGGATGGCGCCCGGGAGCTGACGGGGGGACGGCGGAACCGGGTGTTTGCCTCTGACCGGCACCCGTCCAATCCCGGCGGGGGCGGGGAACTCCCATGAGCCCCGGGATCCCTGGACACCGTCGTGGAGGAACAATCGGAATGGGGGCGAGGAAACCATCGTGAGCTCCATCCGCAAAGGATACGACCGCTGGGCGGCGGTGTATGACCATGACGCAAACCCCCTCCCGGCCCTGGAAGAGCCCCTCATGGAGGAGGCATGGGGTGAGGTGCGCGGGCTGGATGTGCTGGACCTGGGATGCGGCACGGGGCGGCATGCGGTCCGGCTGGCTGCGGCGGGGGCCCGCGTGACGGCGGTGGACTTCTCGGAGGGGATGCTGGCGGAGGCACGCGGGAAGGCCCCCGGCGGGGAGATCCGCTTCCTGGTGCACGATCTTCACGATTCCCTCCCCTTCGGGGATGGCACATTCGACCTTGTGGTGAGCGGACTGGTTCTGGAGCACCTGCGGGATCTTGCGGGGTTCTTCACCGAGGCCCGACGTGTGCTGCGGGAGGGCGGAGGGGCGGTGGTGTCGGCGATGCACCCCGCCATGTTCCTCCGCGGAAGCCGGGCAAGGTTCACCGATCCCGCCTCGGGCTGTGTGGTGGAACCGGGGAGCTTCGCCCACACGCTCGGGGATTTCGTGATGGCGGCCCTGGAGGCCGGGTTTTCCCTGACGGGGATCGGCGAGTACGCCCCCGACGCCCCGTTTGCCTCCCGTTACCCGCGGGCCGAGAAATACACCGGCTGGCCGATGCTCGTGATACTCCGGCTGCGGGCGGTGGGGCGACCCCCGGGCCGATAGGCCGGTTGCGGAGATGCATATTCATCAGGACTTGAGGAGAATAGACCCATGCGCCGGACAATGACAGGCGTGATCTTCCTCCTGATACTCCTTCCGGCGCTCGGCGGCTCCGGCGATGCGTGTGCCCAATCCGGCTGGTTCTGGCAGAACCCCCTGCCCCAGGGGAATAACCTCTATGGGGTCTGGTTCACCGACGCCGTTATGGGAACGGCGGTGGGATCCGAGGGTACCATTCTCCGTACGACCAATGGCGGCACGAGCTGGACACTCCAGATGAGCGGGACGACGGATCATCTCTATGCTGTCTCGTTCACGGATGCCCACACGGGAACGGCGGTGGGGTCCGCGGGCGCCATTCTCCGTACGACCAATGGCGGTGCAAACTGGGCAATCCAGACAAGCGGCACGACGAACTATCTCTATGCCGTCTCGTTCACGGATGCCAACACGGGCACGGCTGTGGGATCGGGGGGCACCATTCTCCGCACGACCGATGGCGGCTCCATCTGGACGCCGCAGATGAGCGGGATGACGAGGTGGCTCAACGGCGTTTCGTTTACGGATGCCAATACGGGAACGGTTGTGGGAGACGTTGGTGCAATTCTCCGCACGACTGACGGCGGCACAAGCTGGACACCGCAGATGAGCGGGACCCCGGGCAATCTCCTTGGCGTCTCCTTCACCGATATCAACACGGGCACGGCCGTGGGATCCGGGGGCAGGATCCTTCGCACGACCAATGGCGGCACAAACTGGACACCACAGACAAGCGGGACGACGAACGATCTGTATGCCGTCTCGTTCACCAATGCCACCACGGGGACGGCCGCAGGAGAAGGGGGCACCATCCTCCGCACCACCAACGGCGGCTCAAGCTGGACACCGCAGACAGGCGGGACGTCGCATCCCCTTCATGACGTCTGTTTCACGGATGGGAACAGGGGGACGGCGGTGGGATCG
>JBAVEL010000172.1:0-37181 GCA_049587715.1 Bacteroidota bacterium | reverse complement strand
GTCCGTACCTGACCGCCACGGCCGGCGCTCTCTGGACGGAACGGGCCCTCGAGCGGACCATGCGGGAGGAGATCCGGATCACCTACTACGATGTGGGCGGAACCGCGCGGCTTGTCTTCGGGCTCGGGGCAGGCGTGGATATCTACCTGGCACGGTGGTGCTCCGCGGAGCTGGAAGCGCGCGCTCTGTACGTCCACAACGATCCCGACATCGGCCTGGTGGGGTCGGCCCATGGAGGAATCCGTTTCACCTGGCATGAGGACTCCCCATGAACGAACGGGATGTGCTCTCGCTCTTCCGTGAGACAGGGGCTCTTCTGGAGGGGCACTTTCAGCTTACCTCGGGGCTGCACAGCCCCCGCTATTTCCAGTGCGCCCGGGTTCTGCAGTATCCGGAGCATGCCGGGCGGCTCTGCGGCGGGATTGCCCGCCGGTTCAATGAGGAGCTCCTGCATGCGGTGATCGCCCCCGCCCTCGGGGGGATCGTGGTGGGTCAGGAAGTGGGGAGGCAGCTCGGGTTGCGCACGATGTTCACCGAGCGGAAGAACGGGGTGATGCAGCTCCGGCGCGGATTCCGCATCGAGCCGGGCGAACGGGTGCTGGTGTGCGAGGACGTGATCACCACGGGGGGGTCGGTGCGGGAAGTGATCCGCCTCGTGATGGAGTCGGGGGGGGTGCCTGCGGGGGTCGCCTACCTGGTGGACAGAAGCGGAGGCGCCGTGCGGTTCGGGGAGGTGCCCCCGGAGATGCAGTTCGCCCTCCTCCACCTGGATGTCACGGTGTATGAGCCGGGCACCTGCCCCCTGTGCGCGGCCGGCACCCCGGCGGTGAAGCCGGGAAGCAGGCCGGGGGCCTGATGCCCCGGCTGCGGGCTCAGAGGGAGAAGGAAATCCCTGTCGGGACATGAAGACCGAACGTGAAATCCGCTACCGGGGCCGGGTATTCGACCTGGTGCTGGAGCACATCCGCCATCCGTCGGGGGAGGTGACGGTGCGGGAAATCGCCTCCCACCCCGGGGGCGCCGTCGCGGTGCCCCTGCTGGCCGATGGAAGGGTTCTTCTGGTGCGTCAGTTCCGGTATCCGGTGGGGGAGGAGATCCTGGAGCTTCCCGCAGGGCGGCTTCATCCGGGGGAGGATCCCCGCCTTGCGGCTGCACGCGAGCTGGAGGAGGAAACGGGCTGGAAAGCGGCCCGGTGGGAGAAGCTCGCGGCCATCTTTACCACCCCCGGCTTCTGCAGCGAAGTGCTGCACCTGTTCCTGGCCACGGAGCTTGCGCCTCTCCCCGGCGGGCCCCGCAGGGAGGAGGGGGAGCAGGGAATGTCGGTGCACATGCTTCCGTTCAGAGAGGCCCTCCGCATGGCCGAGACCGGCCTGATCCGGGACGGCAAGACCCTGGCGGGGCTTCTGCTGGCGGAAAGACGCATGCAACGGAAGGAGGGTTGAGGCATGGAGGGCGGAGGGTTCCGGAACCCGGTGGAGATCATCCGCAGAAAACGGGACGGGGGCGTCCTGACACGCGAGGAGCTGCGTTGGTTCATCTCCGGGTGCATGGAGGAGAGCATCCCGCGCTATCAACTCTCGGCGTTCCTCATGGCCGTGTTCTTCCGGGGCATGACAGACGGGGAGACCGCGGCCCTGACCGAGGTGATGCTGCACTCCGGCACCGTCGTGGACCTGAGCGCCCTTCCGGGTCTGAAGGTGGACAAGCATTCCACGGGGGGGGTGGGCGACAAGGTGTCGCTCATCCTCGCTCCCATGGTGGCTGCATGCGGGGTTCCGGTGCCCATGATATCGGGGAGGGGGCTGGGTCATACGGGAGGAACGCTGGACAAGCTGGAGTCCATCCCCGGCTTCCGGACCGCGCTCTCCCTGGAGGAGTACCGCCGGGTGATCGGTGAGACCGGCCTTGTGCTGATCGGGCAGACCGACGAGATCGCCCCCGCGGACCGCATGATGTATGCCCTGCGCGACGTCACCGCCACCGTGGAGTCCATTCCCCTGATTGCCGGCAGCATCATGAGCAAGAAGCTGGCCGAGGGAATCGACGCCCTTGTCCTGGACGTCAAATTCGGGAGCGGCGCGTTCATGCACCGCTACGAGGACGCGCTGGCCCTGGCGCGCGCTCTGGTGGGGATCGGAAATGCCATGGGCACGCGGACCCTCGGATTTCTGACCTCGATGGAACAGCCCCTGGGGGCGGCCATCGGGAACTGGCTGGAGGTGCGGGAAGCCGCGGATTGCCTCCAGGGGAAGCCGCTGGCGGATCTCATGGAGGTGACCCTTGTGCTGGGGGGTGCCATGGTCTATGCGGGGGGGAAGGCGGCCTCGATCGGGGAGGGGATGGAGAAGTGCCGGGAGGCCGTCCGGTCGGGGCGGGCCTGGGAGAGATTCCTTGCCGTTGTGAAAGCGCAGGGGGGGGATACCGCGGTGCTGCTCCGTCCCGGGACCTATCCCTTTCCCCGCCACTCCATCGGGGTCCCGAGCCCGCGCGACGGATATGTTGCCGGCTTCCGCTCGATGGCCCTCGGGCTCCTCGGGATCGAGCTGGGAGCAGGACGGACGCGGGTGGAGGAGGGCGTGGATCCCAAGGCGGGCATCCTCCTTCTGCGGAAGCGGGGGGACGCGGTCGGCCGGGGCGAGACGCTTGCCCGTCTCTTCACCGACAGGGATGAAGCAGCCGCGCGCGCATCACAGGCATTCCTTCAGTGCGTGGAGATCGGGGATGCCCCTCCCCCACCCGAGCCCCTCATAAGGTCGTTCCTGGACGGGGAGGGGGTGCGCCCCTGGAGCCCCCCCACGCCGGCTTGACAATCAGAGGAAGTCGGATATCTTGACGGCGGTGGCCCGCCGGCGGGGTGGTTCCATCCATTGCGGGCCTCGCCGCCGGGGAGGCCCCGGGGTGCGGATCATGAAAGGAGGGAGCGCGATGCTCAGTACGGTCGGTCTGGAGGAGATGGAGGTCCTGACGGAGGTCCTGAAGGAATACCTGACGGATCTGCGGAGCGAGATCCTGGATACGGACGATCACATCTACAAGCAGAATCTCAGGCACAAGGAGGAGATCCTGCGGGTCCTCCTGGCGAAGTTCGAGAACGAGCGCCAGACCCTTCACCGGTTCGTCAAGGCGTAGGAACCCCGCCGGGGGGTGTCCGGGGCGGGTTCCGGAGGACTTCCAGCATGGCATCGTGCACGCGGGCGTTACTGGCAAGCACCTGCCGCCCGTCGAGGCGGGGAGGGTTGCCCGAGAAGTCCGTGACACGCCCTCCCGATTCCTCCACCAGGAGAATGCCCGCGGCCATGTCCCAGGGCTGCAGGTTCACTTCCCAGAACCCCTCGAACCGCCCCGCCGCCACGTAGGCGAGGTCCAGGGCGGCAGACCCCAGCCGGCGGACGGCCTGTGCGCGCAGGAGGAAGTCCACGAAGCGCTCCACTGCATGGTCGGGGTTCCGCGCGATGTCGTACGGAAACCCCGTCACGAGCAGGCTCCGCATGAGATCATCTCCCGCCGAGACCCGCATCCGGGAGCCGTTCAGGAACGCTCCCCCTCCCCTCTCCGCCGTGAACAGCTCCTCCGTATTCGGATCATAGACCACCCCCGCCGCAATCCTCCCCCGGAACTCCAGGGCGATGGATACGCAGTAGATGGGAAGCCCGTGCAGGAAATTGGTGGTGCCGTCCAGGGGATCGATGACCCACCGGTAGTCGGACGTCCCGCTTCCGCCGCTCTCCTCCGCCAGGAAGCCGTGGTCCGGGTATTGCGACCGGATTGCGCGGATGATCATCTCCTCCGACCCACGGTCTATCTCGGAGACCAGGTTCCGCTCCTCTCCCTGCTTGGTCTCCACCGCGCGGACTCTCCCCATGCTCTCTCTCAGAAACGCGCCCGCCTCCCTGGCTGCCTCCACGGCCACGTCCAGCATTGCCGGTGTCCTCCCTTGGGTGTCGGCAGAAGGTACGGAAAACCGCCGGGGAAAACCACCGGCGCGGTGGCATTCCTCGGCGGAAATCAGTAGCTTGCCGCACCAGTTCCTTGAGGGGACCACCCCCTGCCTCCGACAACCACCCGCCGGAACCCCGGCGGCCGACCGACGGGTCCACGATCAACGAGGAGATGCACCATGGCAATCCGAGATTCCCGAAACGGAACAGTCCGAAGAACCTACACCGTGGCCGAACTGGAAGAGCAGGCCCGCCTGATGAGGGGGTACGATCTGGTGGCGCTTCGCGCGGCCGGCTCCGGCCACGCGGGGGGAACCCTCTCCATCATGGATGTGACGGCGGCCCTCTACCTGCACGCGGCAAATCACGATCCGGAGAACCCCTCGTGGGAAGACCGGGACCGGATCATCTGGTCCACGGGACACAAGGCCCCCAGCCTGTATCTGGGCCTTGCCTTTGCCGGATTCCACCCCGTGGAGGATACTGTTCTGCTCCGGCGGCTCGGGAGCCCCTACCAGGGACATCCCCACTGGCTGAAACTTACCGGCGTGGAGATGTCCACCGGCTCTCTCGGCCAGGGGCTCAGCCTCGCCGTCGGCATGGCCCTGGCGGCCCGGCTGAACGGCAAAGGCCATACCATCTTCTGCATCATGGGGGATGGGGAGCAGCAGGAGGGTCAGGTGTGGGAAGCGGCCATGGAGGCGGCCCACTACAAGCTGGACAACCTTGTGGGGATCGTGGACTACAACCGCCTGCAGATCGACGGCCCGGTGTCGGAAGTGATGAACATCGATCCGCTGGAGGAGAAGTACCGGTCGTTCGGATGGGACACGATGCGCATCGACGGGCACAACATGCGGGAGGTGGTGGGTGCGCTCGAGAGGGGCAAGAAGCCGGGGGGCAAACCACTCCTGATCGTGGCGGAGTGCGTGAAGGGCAAGGGCGTCAGCTTCATCGAGAATGTGGCGGGATGGCACGGAAAGACCCCCAATCATGAGGAGATGCTGAAGGGGCTGGCGGAGCTGGGGGTGGCCGAGAGAATCCCGTGGCGGGAGCTCCTGGAAAAGGCGCAGCGGTACCAGGCGGAGGTGGACGCGGGGCTTGAGGCGCGCATGCCCCGTTTTGCGCGCAACTACTGGTGGAACTCCGGGCCGACCATGAAGGCCCGCATGGAACCCACGCGGAAGGGGTTCGGCGCCTCCCTGGGACGGAACGGCGGAGACGAGAGAATCGTGGCCCTGGGGCTGGACATCTCCGGCTCCATCACCATCAGCGATTTCTACGCCGGGAAACCGGAGCGGAAGCGCCGCTGGCTGAGCATGGGGATCGCGGAGCAGTCGGCGACATCCGTGGCGGCGGCCCTTGCCCGGGAGGGAAAGATCCCCGTGCTGGGCACCTACGGGACGTTTGCCGCCGCGCGGAACCTGGACCAGATTCGCGTCTCTGTCTGCTACGGCCGCCACAATGTCCTGATTGCGGGCGCCCACGGCGGGGTGTCTGTGGGACCCGACGGCGCGACCCATCAGGCCCTGGAGGACCTCTTCGCGATGTGCGGGCTGCCCCACATGGCGGTGGTGGTTCCCTGCGACTCCCTGGAGACCGAGAAGGCCACGGACTACCTGCTGCTGGGGCACACGGGCCCCAAGTTTCTCCGTTTCGCCCGCGAGGCCACGCCGGTGGTCACGAAGGCCGGAACCCCCTTCGTCTTCGGAAAGGCAAACATCATCCGCCTGCGGAAGGAGACGGAGGACTTTGCGGATGCCTTCGAGACGATCCTGGCCGAGGCCTACGCGGACGAGAAGGAGGACTGCACCCTGATTGCCTGCGGCCCCATGGTCCCGGAGGCGATGCGTGCCGCCTTCATCCTGAAGCAGGAATACGGATACGAGAGCCGTATCGTGAACATGCACACCATGAAGCCGCTGGATACGGCGGCCGTGATCCGGGCGGGCGCCGAGACGGGGGTGGTGGTCACGGCGGAGGAGCATCAGATCGGCCCGCTGGCCTGGCAGGCGGCCTTTGCCCTCTCCTCCAGCGCGGAGCTCTACGGACGGCCGGTGGTGACCGGCGCCATCGGCGTGCGCGACCGGTTCGGAGACTCGGGAGCCCCCTGGGAGCTCATCAAGGAGTTCGAAGTGAGCGGCGAGCACATCGCCCGCGAGGCGGCGCGGCTCCTGGAACTGAAGAAGAAAAGGCGCGCCTGATCCCCCGCCTGCAGCGCTACGGGCGCCGGGCGCCCTTTCTGCGCGCGAGGATCCGCTTCAGGAGGCCCGCGCGCGCCTCATCCACCCGGAGCCGGACGGTGATGGAATCCCCCTCGTAGACCGTCTCCAGGATCTCGGCGACCTCGTGGAGCCGGGAGATCACCGAGTGGTCTCCGTGCGTGAGCCGGATGGTCTGCTCGGTCAGATGGCGGTCCAGCGCGCCCAGGATGCGATCCCGGAGGGCGCCGATGTTGATGCCCCTGGCGGCGGATACAAAGACGGCCTCCGGATACCGGGCCCCGAGGTGGGGAAGCACCGACCGGTCGGGGATCCGGTCGATCTTGTTGAAGACCGGAATCACGGGCACGGTTCCGGCGCCGATGTCGTGCAGGGTCTCCCGGACCACCGCGATGTGCTCTTCGAAGCCGGGGTGGCTGATGTCAGTCACGTGCAGCAGGAGATCCGCCTCCCGCACCTCATCCAGGGTGCTCTTGAACGACGCCACCAGATGGTGCGGCAGCCTGCGGATGAAGCCCACCGTGTCCGCCAGGAGCATGCGCCGCCCGGGCGCCAGGACCACGAGCCGGACGGTGGCATCCAGCGTCGCGAACAGCCGGTCCTGAACCAGCACATCCGCACCGGAGAAGAGGTTCAGGAGGGTGGACTTCCCCGCGTTGGTGTACCCCACGAGGGCGATGCGGGGGAGGCGGTCGCGTCCCTTCCGCTGAACGGCGCGCTCCCTGTCTATCCGTCTCAGCTTCTCCCGCAGGTGGCTGATCCTGGTGCGGATGGCCCTCCGGTCCGTCTCGATCTGGGTCTCCCCGGGGCCTTTGGTCCCGATTCCCCCGAACTGCTTGGAAAGATGCGTCCATTGGCGTGTGAGCCGGGGGAGCATGTACTGGAGCTGCGCCAGCTCCACCTGTGTGTGCGCTTCCGAGGTGCGGGCCCGGGAGGCGAAAATGTCCAGGATCAGACCGCTGCGGTCCAGCACCTTGCAGCCGAGAATGCGCTGGAGGTTTCGTATCTGGACGGGGGTGAGGTCCTCGTCGAAGATGACCAGACGGATGCCCTTCTCCCGGACAAGCCAGCCGATTTCCCTGGCCTTCCCGCTCCCGATGAACGTGGCGGGGTGCGCGGCCGACCGCTCCTGGAGGATTTTGCATTCCACCCGGGCGCCCGCAGACTCCGCCAGGAGCGCAAGCTCACCGAGGGGGTCCTCCGCGCGGGAGCGCCTCAGGGAGCGGCTCCCTACGCCAACCAGAATCGTCCCCTCCCCGGGGGCGGGTTTGGTCACTTCCACGGTTCCGCCCGGGCTCCTTCCGGGGGCATGGAGGCCGCCCGCCGCTCCCCCGCGACAGCCATCTCCAGAACCGCGGCCAGCAGGGCCAGAATGACAAAGTGCTTCCACAGCTCCACGCCGAAGCGGGATTCCGACACGGTCCGGGGAAGCCGCTCGGGACGGGCTTCGCGCACGACCCTCTGGGGCGGAATGCCGGCCGCCTTCCAGAAGGCCTCCATCTCCGGGGCCGTGGCCCGCCGGAGATCCGATTCGGCGGGATCCAGGTTCACGGCGACGGCCGCCAGGGTTTCCTCGGGGGTCCCGGGGTTGTCTCCGCTCCCCCGTCGCAGCTCATAGACTCCCGTCTCAAGTGCAGGTCCGGGTGTGAACGCGGCCATGCCGGTCTGCGGGTTCACTCTCGGCACGGCCCGTTCCTCCACGCCCGAGGGGGATCGGAACAGGAAATACTCTCCCGGGTCGCGGCGGGGGAGGCGGAGAACCAGCTCGGGCACGTCCCCCGCAGTGAGGGATGCGGGGCTGCGTGCCTGGTTCGAGAGGTAGAGCACGCTCCGGTGGAGCAGCGGGACAAAGAGCCCCCGCAGAGGGAAATCAGACCACGCCGTGTGCGCCGCTGCGGCGAACAGGAACACCCTTCCGCCTCCCACCGGCTCCTCCACAAGGAAGCCCGCACCCGAACCGAGCCCGATCACCGTGTGCCCGCGGGGCCCGGGACGGATCTCGGCGGCCCGGAAAATCCGGGGGGATTCCAGGGAAGGGGGCCTGGCTCTTCCGGAGGGTTCTTCAAACACCCCCTCGAAGACGGGGTGTGCGTAGTCCACCGCTCCGAACCCGAGGAACGATGGGTCGGTTCCCGGGCGCGCAACGGGGGCCAGGGGGAGGCGCATGGGAGCGAGGCCGAGGGGGGCCAGGAGCCCCGCGTTGAACCCCGCTTCTTCGGTTTCGTTTCCGGGAAACACCGCCAGTCCGCCCCCCGCCCGGACGAAACCGGCGATCCGGCTGCCGAGCGCGGGAGACACGGATTTCACGCCGCACAGGATGAGGACCTCGAAACGCGACAGGTCCGCCGAGGCGAGTTCCTGGGAGGAGACGCTCTCGGTCAGGAAGGCGGCAGCGCCGGAATCGGGCCGCAGGCTCAGGGCCAGGGCCGCCAGGCGCCGGTCTCCGTCGGGGCCTGCCAGAAGGACCCGGACCCTGTCCGGAACGCCGAGGACGAAGTATCTTCTGTTGTCGCCCTCCAGGGCGTCGTCTTCCGTCTGGGCGTACCCCTGCAGGATCCCCCCCCGCTTCGGGACCAGAGGCACCGCCACAACGGCCGATCCTCCGGGCCCTATGTCCGCCGAGGTCTGGGCCACGCGTACGGTTCCGAGCGTCACCCCCACAACGCTGTTCACCAGCTCCGATCGTCCGAAGGAACGCACCGTCACCTCCAGCCGGGCGGCACGTCCCGGGGAGGTCATCCGGCTGGTAATGCGGGCCTCCGCTATGCCGGCATTGTCGGGGGCGCTCCCGCCGACGTCGGCCACAAAGAACCGCACGGTCTCGGGGAAGGCGCCCCGGGGGAGTCCGCGTCCCGGGGGGGGGTGGAACTGCGAGGCCTGGGCATCGGTCACCAGGTAAACCTCCCTGTTCAGATTTCCGGCTCCCGACGTCAGGCGCGCCGCCGCACCCAGCGCGGCGGAGGCCCCGGGGGCAGGAGACACGGGACGGAGTTCCCGCACGGCCGTCCGGAGCGCTTCGGGTGTGCCGAACGCCGGGGCCTGTTCCCACCGGGAGGCCCGGGAGAAGGGGACCAGGTACGCCACATCCCCCTCCTCCACCAGCGCGGCGATGCTCTCGGCGGCCGCCTGGGCCTGGGCAAACAGGGGGCCCCGCTCGTTTCGGACTGTCATGCTGGGCGAATCGTCCAACAGAACGACGATCGTGGACCGGGCCCTGGCTCCGGTCCCCCCGGGGAGAGTGCCCCGGATCGCTGGGCGGGCGAAGGCGAGCACGACGGCGGCCACGCAGAGGGTGCGAAGCGCCAGGAGGAGCCACTGCCTGATTCTGATGCGGCGCAACCTGGTCCGCTGCATCTCCCTCAGGAACCGGAGGGAGGAGAACTCCACCGTCTTGAGCTTCCGGAGATTGAGAAGGTGGAGCAGGATGGGAATCGCTGCGGCTGCCAGGCCCGCGAGAACCAGGGGATTGAGAAAGGTCATGAACCTATGATCAGGAGCTCCGGGTGGAGAGTCCTCTTCCCGAGGATCCCCGGCGCATGGTGAGGAAAAAAGCGGAGAAACGCAACGCCTCCTTCCTTGCTTTTCCAGGGTCAAAGGCATACCTTGCCACACCATCCCGTCCCACGCATGGCCGCACACGGTTCTTCCCCCGCCTGCAGGCTGATCACCCTGCTCTGGGCCGCCGCCGCGGTCGGGCTTCCGTCTGTTCCCGCGCACGCCGCCGGGAGTTTCTCCATCCGCCCTCTGGTCCAGGATTCGTCTGCGGCGGGCTTCACGGGGCACCGGCCCGCCCTCAGACCCCGGGTGGCCCTCGTCCTCTCGGGGGGGGGCGCGCGCGGCGTGGCCCAGATCGGCGTCCTCAGGTCCCTGGAACGGAACGGCATCCCCGTGGATTTCATCGTGGCCACGAGTCTCGGAGCCGTCGTGGGGGGCCTGTATGCGGCCGGATACACTCCCGACGAGCTGGAACGCATGGTCCTGGAGACCGACTGGGACGACGTGCTCGCCCTCACGGGGGAGACGCGGCGCACAGACCTCCTGATGGATGAGAAGCTGGCCACGGACAGGAGCTTTGTGGCCCTCCGGTTCCAGGGGTTCCAGCCGGTGATTCCCTCGGCCGTCGCCACCGGCGAGCGGCTGACAAACTACCTGAGCGAGAAGACGCTCCAGGCGCTTTATCATCCAAACCCCGGCTTCGACGACCTGAAGATCCCGTTCCGGGCGGTGGCGACGGACCTTGTCTCGGGCAGACGCGTCGTGCTGGCCCGGGGATCCCTGGCGGAGGCGCTGCGGGCCACGTCCACCGTCCCTCTCCTGTTCAGTCCCATTGACAGGGACTCCATGGAGCTGGTGGACGGCGGCCTGGTCTCCAACATCCCCGCCGACGTGGCGCACGAGGCCGGGGTCGGGATCGTCCTGGTGGTGAACTCCACCAGCGGGATGCGCACGCGCGCCGAGCTGGATGCTCCCTGGAAGACGGCGGATCAGATCATGGGCATCATGATGCAGTCTTCCAACAAGAGTCAGCTCGAGCTGGCGGATGTTGTGGTCACGCCCGCCATCGGCGGGCATCTTTCCTCCGATTTCACCCTCCTGGACTCCCTGATCCGCAGGGGGGAGGAGGCGGCGGACGAAGCCGTTCCCGCCGTCCGGAGACTCCTGGAAGCGGGTGAGTCGGAGATGCTGGATGCCGCCGCCCGGGCGGGGGCCTGGGGCCTGGCGCCGGGAACCCGGCTTGTCGACCCCGTCGTGACGGTCCGGGGGGGAGAGATCCCTCCCTGGTTCTCGGCACGTGTGCGGGAGCAGGACGAAGGAGGCCCCCTGGGCCTGGAGGAGGTGGCCCGGCTCGTGCAGCGGCTCTATGCGGCGGGGATCTACCGCGAGGTCCATGCGGAGGTGGACACCGCGGGAGGCGGACGGGTGACCTACATGGTTCAGCCGAAAGAGATGCTCCGCGGCGTTGAGTTCGAGGGCTGCCGTGTCGTTCCCGCCGACTCCCTCCGCCCGGCGGCGGATCCCTATCTCGGCCGGGTTCTCTCTGCGGTGGAGGAGGTGGCGCTCAAGGAGGCGGTCCTCCGGACCTACCGGGCGCGGGGATACTCCCTGGCCCGGATCACGGCCTGTCTCTTCGATCCTTCCCGGGGTCTCCTCCGCATCCGCCTGGATGAGGGGATCATACGGGCGGTCTCGGTGGAGGGGGGGGTGCGCACGCAGGATTCGTTCATCCTGGGGGAGTTTCCGCTGGAGGAGGGAGATGTGTTCCAGATCAGGAAGGCGGAGCGGGGCCTTGCCAACCTGAACGGAACCCGGCTCTTCGAGTATGTGTACCTGGAAATGGCGGAGACCGCAGAGGGACCCCTTCTGACCATCCGCCTGAAGGAGCGCCCGTCCCAGCTCCTCCGGCTGGGTCTGCGCGCGGACAACGAGCGGAACCTGCAGGTCTCCCTCGACATCCGGGACGACAACTTCCGGGGTTCGGGAGGGCAGCTCGGGCTCACTCTTGCCGGCGGAGCGCGGAACAGGGAGGCCGTCCTGGAATACGCCACCAGCGGGTTTCCCGCCGCGTCTCTCACGCTCGGGGCCTCGGCGTTCTACTCACTGGAAGACATCCATCTCTACGGGGATGCCCGGGATCCGGGTTCTTCCCGCTGGCGGCGGGAGCGCACAGGCGAATACCGCCAGCGGCGCGCAGGGGGAGAGATCACGTTCGGGAGCCACCTGGAGCGCCTGGGTGCGGCCACCATCTCCGTCGGTCTCCAGGACGTCCGGGTGGACAACCTGGAGAACGCCGCCTCCCTCCAGGAGCACCTCACCCTGGCGCTCGTCCGGGTGGGCACGGTGCTGGACAGCAAGGACCGCTATCCTTTTCCCTCTTCGGGGGTCGGGCTGGACCTCTCCTACGAGATCGCATCCACCCCGCTGGGGGGGGACGCGGGATACAATGCCCTGAAGGTGATGTACGAGAGCTACACCACATGGGGTCCCCATACCCTGCATCCCCGTGTGACGGCAGGCCTTGGCGACAGGACCATGCCCCTTGCGCAGCAGTTCCGGTTCGGGGGGCGGGGCGGGTTCTTCGGGCTGAACGAAGACGACCGCCGGGGGCGGCAGCTCTTCCTCCTGAACCTGGAGTACCGCTTCCGTCTCCCGGTCCGCCTGCTGCTGGACTCCTATCTCCGGTTCCGGTACGACGTCGGGTCCATCGCCCTGGAACCCGAAGAGCTCAAGTTCAGCAGCCTGAGGCACGGGATCGGGGCCGAGCTGGCCCTGGACACCCCCGTGGGGCCCGCCCTGTTCGGGGTGGGCAGGAGCTTCCTGTTTGTGCGGGACCTTCCCGACAATCCCCTGCACTGGGGGTCCTTCCTCTTCTATTTCCATGTGGGGTACCAGCCCTGATTCCTCCGGTTGCTTCTGTCGGCCTCCTTCGGTATGTTTGATGCAGGCGCCGGTTTCCCGCTCCCGGGCTCCCCGGCCGGCGCGACCCACAATCCCGAACGGACCATGATCAAGCAGATCCCCCTTCTTCTGACAACGGCCCTCGCGGGCCTCCTGATCCCCTGGGGAACACCGAGGGCCCAGTCCACCTCGGCGGCGCGCCTGAAGCTGGAGGAGCTGGACGGGAAGAGGAGCGCGATATCCGACTATCTGGAGAAGGGGCCGGTGTACCTGAGTTTCTGGGCCCTCTGGTGCGAGCCGTGCAAGCAGGAGCTCCGTGCGCTCAAGAAGTTCGTGCGGGAGAACACGGGCCGCGGCTTCACGGTGATCGCCGTCAACCAGGATTCCCCGCGGAGCCTGGCCAAGGTGAAGGCCTACGTCCGCTCGCAGGACTACCCCTTCCCGGTGGTCCTGGACCCCAACGGTCAGCTTCTGCAGGCCTTCAACGGGCAGAACCTTCCCTTCTCCGTGCTCCTGGACACGACGGGCCGGGTTGTCGGCACACGCACGGGATACCTGGCGGGTGACGAGGCGGAGATCGGCGCCGACATCCTCCGGAGGGCGCGGTGAGCGGCCGCGCCGTCCGGACGCTCGGGGTTCTGCTCCTGCTGGTTCCTTTCCCCCTGCGGAGCCAGCAGGAGGTGGGGATCTCGGTGAGCAACTTCCTCCGGTACGGAACGGGGGAGGAGCGGGTGGGCACGCTCACTTCCTCCAAGGAGTACCTGGAGAACCTGACCGAGACGAGGATCTCCGTCTCCGACTTCCTCGTGGGGTTCCGGCTTCTGTTCGATGCCCCGCCCGAGTACGGGGTGCCCTTCGCCGGGATGCGGAAACGCTATGTGGAGTTCCGGAAAGAGGATCTGACGGTGCGTGCGGGCGATTCGTTCACGCTCCTCGGGCGGGGGCTTGCCCTCAATACCTTTGAGAGCCGGGGGCTCGCCTTCGACACGGGGATCGACGGGATCAAGCTGGAGTACCGGACCCCCGTGCTGGATGCCGTTCTGACGGGGGGGGATCTCCTGTACCGGGATGTCATGAGCCTGGACCGGACGGAGGCATACCGCCTCCGGGCAGGCATGGTGAGGTACCGCCCCCTCTCTCCGCTGGAGCTGGGCATGAGCTTTGCCGGGGGGGAATCATCCTTTCCCCCCCCCACATTCCCCGACCAGCGGGCCCGGTTCGACATTCCCGAGTATTTCGCGCGTGCGACCTTCGGGGCCCTGGATCTGGCCGCCTCCTATGCGGAGAAACGGACGACGGTCCTCGGCCGGGGTCCCACGCACCGGGGCACCGCCTTCTACGGGACCCTCTCCTATGCCGCCGGGTCGTTCGGCCTCTCCCTTGAGGTGAAGGACTACCGCTTCGGGATCGCCGACCCGTACGACCGCGCAAACCCCAACCGCGCAACCAGGATGTTCGCTTTCCAGAACCCTCCGATCGTCCACCGGGAGGACACCTTCACGCTCCTGACCCGCGCCCCCCACGTGATCGACTTCAACGACGAGACGGGGGCCCAGATCGACCTCTTCTATACGGTATGGGAGCGGCTGACCGGCCTGGTGAACCTCACCATCGCCAGCCGGCATTACAGCTTCACCCCCACGGGGGACACCAACCAGATCTTCCTTCCCGTCTTCGGGTCGGTGTCGAGGCCCTGGTCCTTCCTGCCGTCCTTTTCCTCCCGCTACTCCCCCTTCTGGGAGCTGAGCCTGGAGTGGCAGTACTTCCTGGACGAAGAGGGGACCGGCTATGTGCAGACCGGTTTCAACCGCTGGTACGACGAGGAGGCCGACGAGATTCTGAGCGCCTCCGCCTCCTCGCTGAGAACCGACGTCGCGCACAGCGTCTTTGTGCCGCTCGTCTTTCAGTATCCCCTGGGGAGCGGCTGGGCGGTGAAGTTCGTGACCGAACATCAGTGGCTGCACGATGAAAAAAACTCCGCCCAGACCGACTACACCAATCACTTCTTCTCGGCGGGGGTGTCTCTCTCCCCGAGTTCCGCAGCCACGCTCCGGTATGAGTACACCACCGACCGGGCCACGGTGGACGGCCGCCGGCACTGGGCGGCGGTTGATCTGTCCCACCGGCTGAGCGCCGCCCACACCCTGACCCTTACGGCCGGAGCGGACAGGGGGGGGCAGATCTGCGCCAACGGCGTGTGCCGGGTGGTGAATCCCTTTGCAGGCGTGCGCGCAAGCATGCTCAGCTATTTCTGACAAACGCATCGCACCCGCAACAGAAGGAGGACGCATCATGAGACGCTTCGGAATGCTGCTTGTCGCGGCCCTGCTGGCCTGGGGGTGGGGCGCCCAAACCGCGGGGGCGGCTCCCCGGAAGGTGCTGGCCGAGCTCTTTACCGCCACCACCTGTTCTCCCTGCTGGGCGCCTGACAACTTCTATTTCTACCAGTGGCTCCCTTCCTACGGAGGGGCCGATATGATCGTGACCGTCGCCTACCATGTCTGGTGGCCGGCGCCCGGCAACGACCCCATGTACTTGGCCAACCCCACCCCCGTGCAGACCCGGACCAACTACTACATGGGGGGCACGCGGTACGTTCCCCGGATGTACGTGGACGGGTTCCTCGACGGAACCAACGCGTATGCCACCTGGCCCGGACTCATCGAGCCGCGGTTCCTGGACCCGAGCCCCATCAGCATCGCCTTGACCGGGACGCGCAACGGGAACACTCTCTCCATGAACGCCCGTATCTACGGGGACCTGCCCGTTGTGACAACCAACTGGCGCATCCACTGGGTGGTGGCGGAATCGGGCATCAGCGCGAACCAGAACAGCCCGAGCGGGTACGTCCCCTTCATCCACCATGTGGCCCACAGGGCCATGATTCCGGCCGACGGCTCCGGCACCCCCTTCACGATCAGCCAGGGGCAGACCGTGGATGTGCCGCAGGTCATCGTTCTGGACCCCTCCTGGGTGGCGGCCGAGTGCCGGGTGGTGGTGTTTGTGCAGAACATGGCGGACCGGAAGGTTCAGAACGCCGAGGAGATCAGGGTGGATGCCATTACCGCCGTGCATGCGGGCGATCCGCCCCTCCCCGTGCGCCCCTCTCTCGAAGGGAATTTCCCCAATCCGTTCAACCCCGGCACGGAGATCTCCTTTGCCCTCCCGGCGGGAGGTCCCGTGCGGCTCCGCATCTACTCCCTGCTCGGGGAGGCGGTCCGGACTCTGCTGGAGGAGACGCGGAGCGCCGGCACCCACACCGTCCGGTGGGACGGGAGGACCGACGGGGGGGGGGATGCCCCGAGCGGAGTGTACATCTGCGAGATGACCTCGGGGGGTGTCCGCCAGGCGCATAAGATGATGCTCCTGCGCTGAGACCGCAGGGCCCGCTGCCGCACACAAGTTCGGAATCAGTCCATGGCCACGAAACCCGCCCCGCCCGTGAAACCCGCTCCTGGGGACGCGCTGGAACGCGCCGCCTACGCCGCGGTGGAGGACATCCCGCTGGCCGACCCGCACGAGCGGGACCGGCTGGGCTACAGCGTGTGGCGCTGCCTCCGTTTCCGCGTGGATGGCCTGGAAGCCGCGGTCCGGAGCGCGGGGGTGCGCCCGCATATCCCCGAGGAGGAAGCCGTGAGACGGATCCGGGAAGCCCTGGCGCGGGCGGGCCACAGGGTCTGACCCGGGCGCGGGGATTCCCCTCCCGCCGTTTTCCTCATTTTTTCCTTGACACAGGGCCCCGGAATGCGTATCATGCGCCGGGTCGATACGACAATTATGTCGTATCGCATTCGTCCAGGCGGACAGAGATGTCGGCGGAGCGCGCATGAAAGCGGCGATTGGAGACAGGATCCGGGAGGCCCGTGAGAACAAGGGCATGGACCAGGCGAGCCTGGCCTCCCGCGCGGGGGTCGTGACCAGAACCCTGCAGAGGTGGGAGAAGGGCGAGCAGGTGCCCGACGGGGTGTGCCTCACCCGGATCGCGCGGGCCACGGGGGTGCAGCCAAGCTGGCTTCTGACGGGGGAGGGTGCCCTGTATGCCGCCCCCGCCCGTCAGGCGGCGCACCCTGTGCCGGGTGGCGGCACCCGGCGCGGCGTACAGCTCGTGGAGCTGCCCCTGGTCTCGTCCGTTCCCGCCGGCAGGGTCGCCACGATCTTCCATCCCGACTACGCGGACGACTACGTGACCGTGGACGACGTGAAGGATCCCGAGGCCTTCGCGCTCCGGGTGAAGGGGGCCAGCATGGCTCCCCGGATCGAGGACGGAGACACGGTGATCGTGAGCCCCAAGACCCCCGCGCGGACGGGGGATGTGTGCGTCGTGCGGGTGAACGGGGAGGACACGCTCAAGAAGGTGAAGTTCGAAGGGAGTCACCTCCATCTGATTCCGCTGAACCCCGAGTTCGAGCCGGTGACCGTCCGGAAACGGGATGTGAACTTCGTCTGGAAGGTGGTCCGGCTGATCAAGAACCTCTGAACGCCCCTCCTCCTTGCGCCTCACGGAGTGATTGGCTATCTTTCCCTGACAGCCCATCCCCGCCCCGGCCCGCCCGGGCGCAGGCATCCGACACGGCCCCAGCGCCGGCTTTCAAGGACACCCATATGCGACGCCTCCTGTGCTTGCTTCTGGCAGCGGTCTCCGCGCACGCCGCGGGGCGCGCCCAGAGTCTCATCATCAACGAGGCCTTCAACTCCGGGGGGGGCGACGAGTGGTGCGAGCTCCTGGTGCTTCAGGACAGCGCGGATTTCAGGGGCTGGGACCTGCGCGATTTCAGTTCCGGAGGCGTTCCTCAGGCGCCTCTGGCCTTCGCCTCGCACGCGCTCTGGAACGGCCTGCGGGCGGGCACCCTCATTGTCGTGGCCCGGCCGGAGGCATCGGTCACCGAGGACCCGGATCCCTCCGATTACCTTCTGGTGCTGAAGTCCAGCAATGCGCTCTACTTCAGCGGCAACCCCTTCCAGTTTGCCGGCTCCAGCGACGCCTTCCAGATCCGGAACGCATCCGATGTGCATGTTTTCGGGATCTCCTGGGGCGCCAGCAATGCCGCCAGCATCCCGGAACCCAAGGCGCATTTTGCCGGCCCGTCTGAGAGCGGGAAAAGCATCTCCTTCAACGAGGACAGCGCTCCGGAGCTGACCCAGACCGCAAACTGGACCTTCAACGACGCCACACCCTCCCAGGGGATCGGCAACACCCCCCTGAATGCCGCCTGGATTGCCGCGCTCCGCTCCCGGGCGGACGGCTCCGGGTCGGCGGCCATCCGGCCCGACACCCTGCAGGGGGGGACGACGGGCCCGATCGGGATCACCTACCGGAGGGACACAGCGTTCACCGTCACCGACCTCCGGATCATCGTGCCCGCGGGGTTCGTTTGGTCCCAGTCGGCCCCCGATGTCCTCTACAGCAACATGACGGCGACGCTCCTGGTGTCGGGAGACACCGTCACGTTCGCCGGGATAAGTTTTGCGGCCGATTCGGTCGTCATCAGTCTTCAGAACGTGACCGCCCCGCAGGTCACCGCCTTCTACCGCTTCCGGGTGCAATCCCGGCTGACCGCCTTTGCCGACGTGAGTCCGCTCCCCCGGGTGACCGTTTTCGGACTTCCCGGCCCCATCTCGGAGGTGAAGGGAAACGACAGTCTGGGCGTCATGCGGAGGGCGGGGGACCTTGTGTCCATCCGCGGCATCGTGACCGTGGCCAACCAGCTCGGGGGGCCCTCCTACATGCAGGACAACTCCGGGGGGATTGCCGTGTTCGGGTCCGCTTTCTCCACTGCCGTGAACATCGGGGACGAGGTGATCGTGAGCGGGGTGGTGGGGCCTTACAACGGCCTCTCCGAGATCGTGAACCCTCTGCTCCACGGGGTGGTGAGCACGGGGAATACGGTGGATCCTCTTGTGGCGACCGCCGGCCAGATCCGCCGGGACGGGTCGGGAGGGGTGGAGGCGTATGAGGGGCTCCTGGTCCGCCTGAACGGGGTGCGCGTGGGGGGGTCGGGCGTGTGGGCCTATACCAACTACCCGCTCTTCGACGCAAGTGACACCACGCAGGTTCGGATAGACGACAACACCAACATTATCGGCGCGCCCATACCGGCAAGCGCCTTCAGCATTGTCGGGGTGGTGGGACAGTACAAGACCACGCTTCCCTACATCGGGGGGTACCAGATCCTCCCCCGGTTCACGCAGGACATCATCGCATCCGGCCCCATCCTGACCAGCTTCCCGCGGGAGACCGACATCCAGCCGAATTCCCTCACGATCGTGTGGGAGACCCAGAACCCCGGCACATCCCAGCTCCGGTACGGCCTCACGCCGGCGTTCGAGCTGGGGGCGGCGGGCAGCACTGCGCCCGCCACCAGCCATGCGGTGCCCCTGGGCGGACTCCTCCCCGCCACGGTGTACTACATCCAGGCGTTCTCGGTGGCCGGCTCCGACACAAGCTCCTCCGCCGCCCTGATTGCAAGCACGGCGTCCCCCCCCCAGGCGACCGGCCTGATGAACGCGTACTTCAACAAGAGCGTGAACACCTCGGTGGCATGGTTCCGGAACGCGGCGGGAAACCAGGATCTGCCCCAGCGGCTGATTGCCCGCATCAACGGGGCGCGCCGCTCAGTGGATGCCGCGCTCTACAGTCTGAGCGGAACTCCGGGGGACGATATTGCCGGCGCCCTGGTGGCGGCGAAAAACCGGGGGGTGCGCGTGCGGGTGATCTGCGAGTACGACACGCGGAACTCCAACTCCTATGCCATCCTCTCCTCCAACGGCATCCCCCTCATCAATGACCGCTTCGACCCGGTGAACGACGGCGCCGGGCTCCACCATAACAAGTTCTTTGTGTTCGACGGGCGGGGAGGGGCTCCCGAGAGCGTATGGGTCTGGACCGGCTCCTGGAACCCCACCAACCAGGGGACCTATGACGACTATCAGAACGCGGTGGAGATTCAGGACCCGGCCCTTGCCAACGCCTTCACCCTGGAGTTCAACGAGATGTGGGGGAGCGGGACCGATGTGCCCAACGCCTCCCTCTCCCGGTTCGGGGCCCGGAAGCACGACGATACGCCCCACCGCTTCGTCATCGGGGGGAAGTCCGTGGAGGCCTATTTCAGCCCCTCGGACCGGCCCTCCTCCCGCATCGTGGACGCCGTGGAAGGGGCGGAGCACTCCCTGGCCTTCGCGCTCCTGATCCTCACCCGGGATGAGATTGCCCGGGCCATTCTGGCCCGCAGGAATGCCGGGAAGGAGGTCCGGGGGCTTGTGGACGACAGCTCGGGAGAGGGGTCGGACTACGGCTATCTCCTGGCCAACGGCGTGGATATGCATCTCCGGACCGGTCCGGGACTTCTCCACCACAAATACGGCCTGGTGGACGCGGAGTACCCCTACTGGAATGCCTCCGTTATCACGGGCTCGCACAACTGGACCAGCTCCGCGGAGAACCAGAACAACGAGAACCTGCTCATCATCCGGGACGGAAACCTGGCGAACCAGTACCTCCAGGAGTTTGCGGCCCGGTACTACCAGTTCGGCGGACAGGACTCGATTCTGGTGGGGGTGGAGTCTCCCCGCACGGGGATTCCCTCCGCCTTCGCCCTGAGCCAGAACTACCCCAATCCCTTCAACCCCGAGACCCGCATCCGGTACGTGTTGCCGGAACGGGCGCGCGCCGTGCTTGCGGTCTATGACGTGCTGGGGAGAAGGGTCGCCACGCTCGTGGACGAGACCCTGGAGGCGGGCCCGCACAGTGTCTCCTTCCGGGCCGACGGCCTGGCCAGCGGCGTGTATGTCTTCCGGCTGGAGGTTGCGGGAGAAAGGGCCCAACGGAAGATGCTTCTCCTCAAGTGAGCGCCTTCCTCTGCGTTCCCCGCCCGCGCCGCGGGCGGGGAACGGTTTGACTTTCGGCAGGCCGTTTTGTACGTTCGACGGGGTTGCGTGGAGCGCCGGGCCGGAGAGCCCGGAGCAGGCAGAACCTGATGCGGACCTACACCGTCGAAGAAATACGCCGCTGCTTTTCCACCTCCACGGACTTCAACGAGATCTTCGACGCCTTCCAGGCCGCCCTGGACAGCCGGATCGGCGAGGTGGAGCTCTACCGCCTCCTTTTCTGGAACCACTCCCTCTCACCCGACGAGGTGTGTCTGTTCGGCGGGAAGCTGGCGAGGGAATTCCCCGCTCTCGCCTACGACGTGTACCTCTGGCTGGCCGGCGTTTTCGAGGTGACCTGCTCTTCGGCGGACAACTTTGAACGCGCCCTGGAGTACTACCGGAAGGCCGCCCGCGCGCGGCCGGAGGAACCGGACCCCTACCTGGATGCCTGCGACTGCCACGATCCGGATCTGAACATCCCTCCCAGGGGGAGCCTGATCGAGTTTCTCAAACAGGGCCTCTCGCATGTGCGCAGTCCCCGGAGTCTCTGTCTGCGCCTGGCGCACCTGTATGCCCTTGCGGGCGACGCCGAGCGGAGCGAGCTCTACCGGCGGAAGGCCGAGGAGGGGCCGGCCGATGCGGCGGACTCCCCGCCCGCCGCATGAGGGACCTGCGCGGGTACGCCATGATTCTGGGCGCGGCCCTCTTCTGGGGGGCCTCGGCCACCGCCGCCAAGGCCCTTCTGAACCGGAACCTGGACACGGTGCTGATCGTCCAGACGCGCGTGAGCTTCACCTTCCTGCTTCTCCTGGTGTTCTATCTCCTGTTCCGGAGGGATCTGCTCCGTGTCCGCGTCCGGGACCTCTGGCAGTTCGCCCTGCTGGGAGTGATCGGCATTGCGGGCTCCAACTTCACCTACTATTTCACGATCCGCGAGAGCACGGTGGCCACGGGGATCCTGATCCAGTACACGGCTCCCCTGGCGGTCATGGCCTACGGGGCGTCGTCGTCGGAGGAGACCCTCACGCCCCTGAAGCTTGTTGCGGGCGCAGCTTCCCTCGCCGGCTGTTTTCTGGCCGTGGGGGGATATGACCCGGGGGTTCTGCGTCTCACCCCCCCGGCTCTCCTGACGGGGGCGGCTTCGGTTCTCTGTTTCGCGTTCCTGAGTGTTTTTGCGCGCAGGCCGCTCGCCCGGTACAGTGTCTGGACGGTCATGTTCTATGCCCTTGGATCCGCTTCCCTGTTCTGGCTGGCCGTGCATCCCCCCTGGGGCGCCGGGGCGCCCCTTCCCGACGGGGAAACCTGGGCGGAGCTGGCGGCCCTGGCCGTCGTCTCCATTCTCATTCCCCACTCCCTCTATTTTGCGGGCCTGCGGCGGGTTCCCCCTTCGCGGGCCGTCATCACGGGCACGTTCGAGCCGGTGGTGGCCATCCTGACGGCCGCCCTTTTCCTGGGGGAGCTCCTGGAGCCCCTCCAGATCGCGGGGGCCGGCATCGTGCTGGGCGCCATCGGCCTTCTCCAGGTCCGGCAGGATCCGCCGGTGAAGGAGTAGGGCCATGCCGCGCACTGTGCGCCGCGCCGATCGGACGCAGGAGGTTCTCTGGCGCAGGCAGCCGGACCTGACGGTGGTCATGGAGAACATCCATGATCCCCACAACGTGAGCGCGGTGTTCCGCTCGGCCGACGCCGCCGGGGTTCTGCGCGTGCATCTGCTCTACACGGCGGAGAAGTTCCCCCGCATCGGAGCAAAGAGCTCCTCCAGCGCGCACAAATGGCTGGAGAGGCAAAAACACGCCTCGGTGGAGGCCTGCTATGCGGCCCTGCGCGCTGAAGGGTTCCGGGTGCTGGCAAGCCGCGTGGCGGAGGGTGTCCCCTCCCTCTATGACCTGGACCTCACGGTTCCCGCCGCTCTGGTGTTCGGGAACGAACACAGGGGCGTGTCGGAAGAGGCCGCGGAGGCGGCGGACGGCCTGTTCGTGATTCCCATGATGGGGATGATCAGGAGTCTGAATGTCTCGGTGGCCTGCGCGGTGACCCTGTATGAGGCGCTGCGCCAGCGGATGCGCCGCGGTTTCTATGACGCGCCGCGCCTCCCGGCCGGGACGCGGGAGGCCCTTCTGCAGGAGTGGCTGCGGAAGTAGGGAGAAGCTCCCGTGCGCGCCGGTCTTGCATCCGCAGAGGCGATTCGGTATATTCCGCATGTGGGGAGGTGCTTCCGCAACGTTTGTCCCCCCGTTCCGTATCAGGGCGGGGACGGCGACACCCGCAAGGGAATCAACCAGGGAGCAGAAAGCGATGGATGGACAGGAGCCGGAGAGCTTTCAGTTCATCGGACTCAACATCATCATTGCCGGCATCCTCCTCCTGGCCGCCTTCGGGTACCTGGTGCTGATCATGAGGAAGCGCTGGAAGAGCCGTTTCCTCCATGAGGATCCCTCCCGGGGAAAACGGGAGTAGCCGCCGCACCCTCCTCCGGTTGTGCGGTCCCCGCGCGGGCCCCGCACGCGTGATCCCGATCCTTCGGAATACCGCCGTCTGAGCTTTTTTCTGTGGACAAACCCCCTCCGTATCGTACGACAAGGAATACCCGCATGCGGAACCGCTGCCTGCTTGCAGGTCTGCTTCTCGGACTGTCCATCGCCTCCCGGGCCCAGGCCCCCCCGGGGGAAGAACTGCACACGCGGGTCTCCCTCCTTGCCGACGTTGTGAGCGCACCCCCGGGAGGGGTGTTCACGGCGGGGGTGCTCCTGGAGATGGAGAAGGGATGGCACACCTACTGGAAGAACCCCGGAGAGGCCGGGCTCCCAACCGAGGTGGCCTGGGCGCTCCCTCCCGGGATGGAAGCCGGAGAGATCCTGTGGCCGGTTCCCACGAAATACAACGAGAGCGGCGAGGTCCTGACCTACGGGTATGCGGACCGGGTTCTGCTGCTGGTGCCCATCCGGGTGGCCCCGGATGCGCTTCCCGGTTCGGTGCAGAAGCTGCGCGCGCGGGTCCAGTGGCTGGAGTGCGAGAGAATCTGCCAGCCCGGCGCGGCGGACGTGGAGCTGGATGTGCGCATCGGGTCCGCGGGGCCGGACACGCTCCACCAGAATCTGTTCAGGACGTCCCGGGCGCTCCTTCCCCAACCGGCCCCGTCCTCCCGGGTGGAGGTCTCCCACCGCCTGGAGGGGAACTCCGTCGTGATCATGCTCCGGCCCTCCGGGGAAGGGGAGCTCGCGATCTCCGGGGGTGCCCTGCCGGACTTCTATCCGGAGGCGCTGGAAGACATCGGAATCGGAAGGACGCTGGTGGAGGCAGGCCCCCGCCAGGCCTCCCTCCGCATGGAGCTGGCGCCCTATGATTCCCTGTCGGGGGAACGCCTGTTCCGGGGAGTTCTGGTGTACGGTCTGGCGGGGGACGCGCGCATGTGTGCGGAGCTGGCGTTTCCCCTTCCGGAATCATTCCTGGCAAACCTCCGCCCCCCTGGACGGAGTCGGGAGGGAGAGTCAGGAGGCATCCTGAGCCGGGACTTCCAGGGAACCCGGATGAGCAGCGGAGTGCCGCCGGCGGTTTTCCTGTTGTTTGCCGTGCTGGGGGGACTCCTCCTCAACATCATGCCCTGTGTGCTTCCCGTGATCGCCCTGAAGGTGTTTGGCCTGGTCCGGATGGCGGGCGAGTCCCCGCGCAGGGTCCGGCGGCTCGGCCTCCTCTTTTGCCTGGGAATCCTGGTCTCCTTCCTGGCCCTGGCCGTCCTGGTGATAGGCCTTCAGGCGGCCGGGGAGCAGGTGGGATGGGGATTCCAGTTCCAGGAACCCCTCTTCGTGATTCTGATGGGAGCCGTGGTCTTCGTCTTCGGCCTGAGTCTCTTCGGGGTGTTCGAGATCCGGCTCCCCGCGGGATTCACCCGGGCGGCGGCAACCGCCGGAGGTGAGGGAGGGACGCATGCGGGGCTTTCCTCATTCGGGGAGGGGGTGTTTGCCACCATCCTGGCCACCCCCTGCACGGCCCCCTTTCTGGGAAGCGCCCTCGGATTCGCCTTCTCCCAGCCCTGGTGGATGACCCTCATGATTTTCTCGGGAGCCGCGTTCGGGATGGCTCTCCCGTACCTTCTCCTCACGGCGCGGCCGGGTTGGGTGCGGTTCCTTCCGAAACCGGGTGCCTGGATGGAGACGGCCAAGCAGTTCATGGGCTTTCTCATGATGGCCACGATGCTCTGGCTTCTGTTCGTACTGGGCAGGCAGCTCGGCATGGAGGCCGTGATCTACGCCGGCGCTTTCCTTCTCGCCCTCGGGATGGGCTGCTGGATCCTGGGTCGCTTCGCGACGCTCACCGCCGGCGCCGGACGGCGTCTGGCGGCATGGGGCGTTGCCGCGGCCGTCGCCGCCGGGGGCTATGCGTTCTTCATCTCCCCCGTTCTGGAGGCGCGTGAGACGCTCGGCACAGCCGGCACCCCGCCCGGCGCGGAGGCCGTTCCGTGGGAGTCCTTCTCCCTCGAGCGTCTGGAAGCGGCACTGGCCGGAGACCGCACCGTGTTCATCGACTTCACGGCCGACTGGTGCCTGACCTGCAAGGTGAACGAGCGCACCGTCCTGGCGGATCCGGAGGTGGTCCGCGCCTTCCGCACCATGGGGGTTCTCCCCATCAAGGCGGACTGGACGGGAAGAAATCCGGATATCACGCGGCTCCTCGCCAAGTTCGGGCGATCGGGGGTTCCCCTGTACGTCATCTTCCCCGCAGGGAAACCCCATGCCCCCATCGTGCTTCCCGAGGTCATCACCACCGGCATCGTGCTGGAGGCCCTCGCCTCCGCACGAAAGGAATAGAGGGGTGGCGGACCGTCCGGCGTGGAAGGAGTGGCAGGCGCTCGCCGCGCACCGGGAAGAGATCGGCGGGATTCCCCTGCGCGAGATGTTCCGCGCCGATCCCGGGCGGTTCCGCAGCTTCTCCCTCGAGTTCCGCGGGTCGGGGGGGAATCTCCTCTTCCTGGACTATTCCAAGAACAGGATCACCCTCCGCACACGGGAGCTTCTTGTCTCTCTTGCGGAGGCCGCGGAAATCGGGCTCTGGCGGGATCGGCTGTTCCGGGGGGAACCCGTCAATACCACCGAGCACCGGGCGGCTCTCCACACCGCGCTCCGGGACTTCTCGAAGGGCTCCATCGCCGTCGGGGGCCGCGACATTATGCCCGGAATCCGCAGGGTCCGGGAGGCCATGCGGGTCTTCTCCGGCGCCGTGCGGGACGGCGCCTGGCGGGGGTATTCGGGCCTCGCCATCACGGACCTTGTGAACATCGGCATCGGGGGCTCGGATCTGGGCCCGCGAATGGCGGCGCAGGCGCTCGGTCCCTATGCCCACCCGCGTCTCCGCATGCACTTTGTCTCCAACGCGGACGGGGCGGATATCGGCGGGGTGCTTGCAACGGTCCGGCCCGAGACAACCCTGTTTCTGGTCGCCTCCAAGACATTCACCACCCAGGAGACGATGCTGAATGCGCGGACGGCCCGCTCATGGTTTCTGGAGCGGACAGTGGGGGCGGGCGACCTGGGCCGGCACTTTGTGGCTCTGTCGGGGAACCCGGCGGAGGCGCTGCGGTTCGGCCTTCCGGAAGAGAACATTTTCGAGTTCTGGGACTGGGTGGGAGGGAGGTACTCCCTCTGGTCCGCCGCGGGGCTTGCGCTGGCTGTTTCCATCGGGTGGGAGAACTACGCCGGGCTCCTGGCGGGGGCTTCGGACATGGACGCCCACTTCCGGTCGGCCCCCCCCCAGGCCAACATGCCCCTCCTCCTCGGGCTGATCGGAATCTGGCATGTGAATTTCCTCGGAGCCCCGACCCACGCGGTTCTCCCCTATGCCCACCTGCTCTCCCTGCTCCCGGCCTACCTGCAGCAGGCCGACATGGAGAGCAGCGGGAAGACGGTGGGTCGCACGGGCGATCCGTGCCGTCACTCCACGGGTCCGATCCTCTGGGGGGGCGCGGGCACAAACGGGCAGCATGCATTCTTTCAGCTCCTTCATCAGGGCTCCCACCTTGTCCCCTGCGACTTCATCGCGCCTCTGGAGGCCCGGGGCTCTCTCCCGGAGCACCACGAGGTCCTTCTGGCGCACTGCTTTGCCCAGTCGGAGGCCCTCATGACGGGGAGGACACCCGCCGATGCGGAACGGGAGGGGAGCGCTTCCCACGGGGCGATTCCTCTCCCTCCCCACAGGGTGTTCGAGGGCAACAGGCCCTCCAATACGCTCCTCGTGGGGCGCCTGGATCCGCGGACCTTGGGATCGCTCCTGGCCCTCTACGAGCACAAGATCTTCGTCCAGGGAGTCGTCTGGGGCATCAACTCCTTCGACCAGTGGGGTGTGGAGCTGGGGAAGACGCTCGCGGGGAGGATCCTCCGCGAGCTCCGGTCGGAGGAGCCCTCTCCGGGCCACGACTCCTCCACGAGGGGGCTCATCAACTACTGGAAGCAGCACCGGTCCGGGGGGGAGACCTCCCGGGCGGGGTTCCCCCCGGGGGGTGGAACTTCTGGAACCGAATCCGTATCATAGAACAGGTCAGTCCGGCCCGCTCCGGGGCGTCTGCTCCGGAAGATGGCGGGCCCCTTCCGCAGAGAGCGTTCGTCATCAGGCGGCTCACCCGTGACGCCTCCGCCGCCTCAGGCAAGGTTCGCACCCCGCAGGAAACGCCAATGATCACATCCGAGGCACGCCAGTGAAGAAAAGCCAGAGTTCGTTTGGAAAGGGGATGAGGCAGGGACGGCACCCGGGCCACACATCGCCCCACTCCTCCTTCGGGCACCACACCCCTGCGCAGGGACCTCACGGGCGGAGAGTCCAGGGGGAGGGCAGGCACGGCCCCGGGCATCCCCGCCATCCGGGCTCCCGGCCCCCCGGGGTCCATCATGCGAAACAGGGGACTTCCTGGCCTGCCGGGGGGCAGGGGCGGGCGGCGGGGCAGGGACATCCCGCACACGGACAGTTCAGGCCGGGCAAGAAGGGAAAGAGGAAGGGGCCGCACCCCCAGGGGGGGAAGAAGAAGTCCCTGGTGCTGAGCCGGCGGAAGCGCGCCGAGACGAAAAAGATGGAGACCTTCTCCACGGATTTCGGAGGAGCGGGGTGGTCCACCTATTGATGCGGCCGGGGGGGATGCGGACTCCGGCGGGGAGGATCCGGGTATGACCGTCGCCATTGCCTGCGATCACGCAGGGTTCCGCCTGAAGCAGGTTCTCCTGGAGGGCCTGCAGAAGGAGGGATGTGAGGTCCTGGACCTGGGCGCCTACGATGAGGAACCCTCCGACTACCCGGACTGGGCCCGCAGTGTGGGAGCGGCGATCCTCCAGGGCCGGGCGCAGAAGGGAATTCTGGTCTGTGGAAGCGGGATCGGCGCATCGATTGCGGCCAACAAGATGCGGGGCATCCGCGCGGGAGTATCCCACGACACCTATTCTGCCCATCAGGGGGTGGAGCACGACGACATGAACGTCCTGTGCCTGGGCGCCCGGGTCGTCGGTCCCGCCCCCGCACTGGAGATTGCCGCGGCGTTTCTGAAGGCCCGCTTTTCGGGCGAAGAACGGCACAGGCGGCGGCTCGACAAGATACGCGCCCTCGAGGCCCCCGATGCGGGCGGGAGCGCACCCTGATGTCCTGCAGAAGGAGAGACACGTGAACACGCTGCGGCAGCTCGCCCGTCTGGGGCAGAGCATCTGGTATGACAACGTGAACCGGGGACTTCTGACGGGAGGAGGCCTGCGCGCCATGGTGGAGGAAGGATGCCTGGGGGTGACGTCCAATCCCACCATCTTCGAGAAGGCGATTGCCGGGAGCGCCGACTACGACGGGCAGATTGCCCGCCTGATGCGCGAGAACCCGGCGCTCCGGACCGGACGCCTGATCCAGGAGTTGATGATGACCGACATCCGGATGGCGTGCGATGTCATGCGGCCGGTCTATGACGGCACGGCAGGCCTGGACGGATTTGTGAGCATCGAGGTGACGCCCTCCAGGGCGCGGCTCACGGCGGAGACCCTGGAGGAGGTGGAGTTCCTCTGGAAGACCGTGGATCGGCCCAACCTGATGGTCAAGATCCCGGCCACGCAGGAAGGCCTTCCCGCGGTGGAGGAATCCCTGGCCCGGGGGCGGAACATCAACGTGACCCTGATCTTTTCGGAAGAGCGTTACCGCCAGGTGGCGGAGCGCTACCTGTGCGCCCTGGAGCACCGGGCGTCGGAGGGAAAGGACCTGGCGGGGGTGGCCTCCGTGGCGAGCATCTTCGTCAGCCGTGTGGACACCATGGTGGACGAGATTCTCCTCGGGAGCGGTTCTCCCGCATGCCGCGCCCTGGCGGGGAAGGCGGCCGTGGCCAACGCCCGGATGGTGTACGGGGCGTTCCGGGAGATATTCGGTTCCCCGCGGTTCCGCGCCCTGGCGGATCGCGGAGCGCGGGTGCAGCGCCCCCTCTGGGGAAGCACCGGCACCAAGAACCCCGCCTACAGCGACCTGCTGTATGTGGAGACCCTCGTCGGGCCCGATACGGTAAACACGGTTCCCCCCCAGACCTATGCGGCGATCCTGGACCACGGCCGGGCGGAGATGACCGTGGAAGCAGAGCCGGGAGGGACCCGGCGCGTCCTGGACGATCTGGCCTCCTGCGGCGTGGACCTGCCCGGGGTGCTCCGGAAGCTGGAGGAGGATGGCGTGTCTGCATTCGAGAAATCCTACGACGGCCTGGCTGCCAACCTGGACCGCAAGCGGGAGCAGATGGCCCGGGGTTCCTGAACGCCCTCCGCCGGCGCAGGAGAGAGCGAAGAGTCGCCGGAAAATACGAACCCCCTTTTCGTCGTTCCGCACAATCTTCCTCCGTCTTTTCCCCTACCAATCGAAAAAACAATTTTTCGTTTTGTAAACGTTGTGATGAACCCCCGCCGCGCGTATCTTGTTGCGGGGTGGGTGGCTCGGATGAATCTCGGACAACAGGAGCGTGTCATGAGTCAGAATGAGCGGACCGTGCAGGCAAGCCCGTTTGCCAGGAAGATGACCAGGGCTCTGCCGAGACTTGCGCAAGGGAGGGAAGATGTTCTGCTGGCAGGCGAGCCGGGTTCGGGGCGCAGAACGCTCGCCCTGGCAATCCACAGGGAAAGGGGGAAGCGCCGTCCGCTTGTGATGCTGGACGGCTCCACCGCAACCGACGCGGAGTTCCGGGTGGTGCTGGCCTCGGGCGATGAGAACGCCGCCCACGCCTCCACCGGGCGGCGGCTCTCCCCCCTGGCGGACCAGGCCACGCTGGTGTTCACCGATCTGGATGTTGTCGCTCCGCACAATCACGCCCTGGTGGCCTCGTTCCTGAAGGAGGGAAGGAAGCGGTATGCGGGGTTGAGGGTTCTGGCGACCATCGCGCAGCCGCTGGTGCGGCTGGCCCAGAGCGGGGCGTTCGCGCCGGAGCTTGCCGGTCAGCTCGAGAAGTTCGAATCGATTCAGGTGCCCGCCCTGCGCGAGCGCCTGGAAGACGTGGAAGAGCTGGTCGCGTCCATCAGCCGGGAACTGTGCGCCGCGATGGGGAAGCCCCTGAAACGGGCGGATGCGGGATTCATCAGCATCCTCCGGCAGGGACAGTGGCCCGGAAACATCCGGCAGCTGGCGGGGGTGGTGGGCAAATCGGTGCTGATCTCGCACGGGGATACGCTGATTCTCCCCGCCGAGTTCCTTGATGAGAGTCAGCACCTGGCGGATGCAATCAACAATATCCGGGAGGGGCGGGTGTTCGTGCTGGACCAGACCCTGGATCTGGTGGAGAAGCTGCTGATTCAGCGGGCGCTGAGGGAGTACCAGTACAACCAGTCCAGGACGGCCCAGATCCTCGGACTGAGCGAGGCGAACTTCCGCTACCGGCTCAAGAAGTTCGGTCTTCCCAGCATCAGGCAGAAAGCATGACGGGGGGCGTCAGCTCGCGCTGGCGGGCTTCTGCTCTTCGGTCACATCCCCCCCCTCATCCTCGGTGTGGCCGGTGGTGAAGCGGAGTTCCCCCGTTTTTCTGCTGAGCCGCACCCGGATCACGCTTCCCTCCGGGAACCTCCCCTTCAGAAGGTCCTCTGCGATGGGGTCCTCCAGGTACTTCTGGAGGGCCCGCCGCAGGGGGCGCGCCCCGAACGCCGGATCGTATCCCTTGTCGGCGAGGAACTCCCGGGCCGTCTTTGTCAGCTCAATGGTGATGCCCATGGACTCCATGCGCTTCATCAGATCCCGCATCTGGATGCCGATGATGTCCATGATGTGGCTCTTCTCGAGCTGGTGGAAAACGATGGTGTCGTCGATCCTGTTCAGGAACTCCGGATTGAACACCCGCTTCAGGGCATCCTCGATGGCGTTCTTCATGTTGTCGTAGGCGTCCTTCCCGGAGCCGGAGGAGAACCCCATGCCCCCGCCCGGCTTGAATTCCCGCGTCCCGATGTTGGATGTCATGATCAGGATGGTGTTCTTGAAATCCACCCTCCGCCCGAGACTGTCGGTCAGGATGCCGTCGTCGAGAACCTGCAGCAGGATGTTGAACACGTCGGGGTGGGCCTTCTCGATCTCATCCAGAAGGACCACCGAATACGGTTTGCGGCGCACCTTCTCGGTGAGCTGTCCGCCCTCCTCGTAGCCCACGTACCCCGGGGGGGCCCCCACCAGCCGGGAGACCGAGAACTTCTCCATGTACTCGCTCATATCGATGCGGATGAGCGATTCCTCGGAATCGAAGAGGTAGCGCGCCAGGGCTTTGGCCATTTCCGTCTTTCCGACGCCGGTGGGCCCCAGGAAGATGAAGGACCCGATCGGCCGGGAGGGGTCTTTCAGGCCGGCCCGGGTGCGGCGGATGGCTTTGGTGAGCTTCTCGATGGCCTCATCCTGCCCGATGACCTGGTGCTTCAGGATCTCGTCCATCCGGAGCAGTTTCTGCGACTCGGACTCCGCAATCTTGTTCATGGGGATGCCGGTCATCATGGAGACCACGTCTGCAATGTGGTCCTCCGAAACCTCGTGCACGGTGTCCTGCGCCTTCAGGTCCCATTCCCGCTTGGCGATTTCCAGATCGCTCAGGAGCTTCTTTTCCAGATCCCGGAGGCGGGCCGCCTCCTCGAAGTTCTGGTTCTTGACCACCTGGTTCTTGGACTGCTTGATCTTCTCCACCTCCGCCTCCAGGTCCAGAATCTCCTTGGGCACGTGGATGTTTGCCAGGTGGACCCGCGAGCCGGCTTCGTCCATCACGTCGATGGCCTTGTCCGGGAGGAACCGGTCGGTGATGTACCGGTCGCTGAGGCGCACCGCCGCCTCGATGGCCCTGTCGGTGAAGCGGACGCCGTGGTGCTCCTCGTACTTGTGCTTGATGTTCCGGAGGATCTGGATGGTCTGATCCACCGTGGTCGGATCAATCATGATCTTCTGGAAGCGGCGGTCCAGGGCCCCGTCCTTCTCGATATACTGCCGGTACTCGTCCAGCGTGGTGGCTCCGATGCACTGCAGCTCGCCCCGGGAGAGGGCGGGCTTGAACATGTTGGAGGCGTCCAGGGAGCCCGAGGCGCCTCCCGCTCCCACGATCGTATGCAATTCGTCGATGAACAGGATGACGTCCTTGGCTTTTTCCAGCTCGTTCATGACCGCCTTCATGCGCTCTTCGAACTGGCCGCGGTACTTGGTGCCCGCCACGAGCGCCGCCAGATCCAGGGTCACCACCCTCTTTCCGTGCAGGATCCGGGAGATCTTCTTCTGCACGATGCGCATGGCCAGACCTTCCGCAATGGCCGTCTTCCCGACGCCCGGCTCCCCGATGAGCACGGGGTTGTTCTTCTTCCGCCGGCTGAGCACCTGGGCCACGCGCTCGATCTCCTTCTCCCGGCCCACGATGGGATCCAGCTTGTCCTCCGCCGCCGCCCGGGTGAGATCGTGCCCGAAATTGTCCAGGACGGGGGTCTTGGACTTCTCGGGCTTCTGCGGGGCCGCTGCGGCCGGGGGGGTGGTGGTGGGCCTCCCGCTGATGATGTTGTCCAGCTCGCCCCGCACCCCGTCGTAGTGTACGTTGAACTGATGCAGGATCTGGGCGGCAATGTTGTCGTCGTCGCGCAGCAGGGAGAGGAGCAGATGTTCCGTGCCGATGACGTCGGACTTGTAGAGCTTCGCCTCCAGGTAGGTGATCTTCAGGACCTTCTCGGCCTGCTTCGTCAGGGGGATGTTCCCGATCGTGAGGGTTCCCCCCGATGAGCGGACCGTGTCTTCAACGGCCTTTTTCAGCTTGAAAAGGTCCACCGAGAGGCTCCGCAGGATCTTCACGGCGATCCCCTCCCCTTCCCGGATGACCCCCAGCAGGAGGTGCTCCGTGCCGATATAGTCGTGGCCCAGCCGGAGCGCCTCCTCCCGGCTGAGCCGGATCACATCCTGGACCCGATTCGAGAAATTGCCTTCCATCCTGCCTTCCTGGTGGTGAACCTGGGGCCTTGGGGGCCGCCTACCCCCAGAACAAGAACCGGCTGCCCGGGGGTTCCTGCCGCGCAAATATAAAGAAAAGGCCCAGGCAAAGCAATCATGCGGGACGGCCCCCCGGGGGGGGCGGGAAGGGCCCGGGGCGAGACCCGGGCCCGGGATCTGGGGGGGAAGAAGGCGCCGGCAGAGGGAGGTCTACAGCCCGCGCGGGAGCCCCGCTTCGGCTCTCCATCTCCCCAGGGGAGTCAGCAGCGGGCGGAGCAGCACGCGGGAGGCGATCACGAGGTCGGTGCGGAATGTCCGGCTCACGGCATAGTAGCCCTCCGTCAGGAGCCGCTCCTCCTGCGTCATGCCGGAGGAGTTGAAGGCGTCCAGGATGCCGAACAACCCGGCCTGGCACGTGAAGCGGGTCCGCTGCCACTGTTCGGTGATGGAAAACGCGAACTCGGGATCCAGGGGTCTGTTGCCGATGAGCATGATGTCACCCCTGGCGGCGTTCAGGAGGTTCCCCAGTCGGGCCACACCCCCCGGAAGCACCGTGGCGGGCTCCGAGGGGTGGAGACATCCCTCTTCCTCCCGGCGGAGGGGGCCGAGATACCAGGCCGTGAAGACGCGGAGCTGGAGCTTCCCCTCCAGGAGACGCGAGAGGTCCACTCCCATGCGCTTGACGCGCCCAAGGGGGGCCATGCCTCCCGCAACCAGCAGGGATGCCAGGATCAGGAGCCAGGGGCCCAGCGCCGCCAACACCAGAAGGGCCAGCGCCTGGCTGCACCGGCGGTAGACCCGGGCCCGGAACCGCCGGGGGGGGACGGTCGACGGCTGGAAGCCCACGCCCGTGCGGGGTCCGGTCTCCTCCCGGATGCCGATGTGCAGGTTCCCCTGGATGATGGAATCCCGGATGCGCGCACGGGGGGAGATGTAGGTCCGTGGGAGCACGATCGCCCTCTCCATGGAGCAGCCGGCCTGGACAATCACCCCCTGGCCGAGAACCGTTCCTCCTCCGATCCGCACATTGCTTCCGAGGCGGCATCCGTCGCCGATCACCGCCGGTCCCTCGAACGAGACATCGCTCGCGCCCACCACGCCGCGCCCCATCCAGAGGCCCTTCCGCACTTCGGTTCCCGGAATCACGATGTGGGGGAAGCGGCCGGCCAGGATGTCGGTCTGAACCTTGTGGTAACTCCGCCATCCCGAGATCCGGGCAACGGGCCCTCCCGGGAGACACGCATACAGGTTCAACCGGATGGTCCCTGAGGCCTGCCAGCACGCCGCCAGAAGGCCCTCCCGTCCGCCGTCGGGGACCAGCGCCAGGATTTCCGGCTCCAGAATGCAGATCCCGCAATCGGCAATGTATGGAGCGGCCGCGGGGGCGCCGCGGAGGCGGACGGCCCTGATCCGGTGGTCTCCGTCGTGGGCGATGGCGCTTCCGCGTCCCCCCCCCGTGACCACGGCACAGAGAAAGGTGGCGTCCGCCCTTGATGCGGCGTGGAACTCCAGGGCCCCGGCCAGATCCAGACCGGAGACCACCGTGCCCTCCATGACCACGGTGGTGCTTCCCCCCAGGGATTCCTCCATGCGCCGGAGCGCTGCCATGGGTCCCCCCTCCCCCCGGTCGAAACCGATTGCCGCCCCCCAGGCGGATCCGTCGCCGAAATGATCCACGACGGGTTCCCCCGCCGGACCCGCCCCGATGAGGATCTCGCGGATGCCGTACCGGCAGAGGTACTCCACGGCGTGTTCCCACAACGGCTTGTTCACGACGGGCAGGAGCCCGGCAGGCATCCGGTAGGTGACGGGGGTGAAGGCGTCATCGTTTGCTCCGGGAAGGAGCACCGCCCTCGGATGGCGTGCGTTCATTCTCGTCAGGCCTCCTGCAGGCCGTGCAGAAGCTCACGGGAGGCGGAGGCCACGGAGTCGTAGATGTCGATCATCCGGTGCACGTCCATCAGGATGAGGAGGCGCCGCATGTCGGGGGCCGTGTTTGCCAGGACCAGGTTTCCCCTCAGCAGCCGCGTCAGTTTCCGCGCCGAGACCAGTACCCCCACCCCGGTGCTGTCCATGCTCCGGAGGCGGGACATGTCCACAACAACCATGGGGGCGCTCTCCTGGTCTCCGGGTCGGATGAGCTCGACCAGCTCCCGGGCGTTCTCGGTCGTCAGGGACGTTTCGGGCCGGTAGACACGGATCCCTCGTCCCGGGTCCTGCTCTCTCATGGCTGTGTTCCTTTCTGTGGCGGAGTGCGGGCGGGTGCCCTCCCTTCGGCCTGCGTGCCGGCACGACCCGGCGCCGCCGGAAGGGGGGCCGTGTATGCCGTACCAAGAGCCGTGCCACAGGGAAAACCGGCTCGTTCCGATGTCTTTGGCGGATATCCGCCCCGCAAGGAGCGGGCTCCGGGTCGGAGGGTGACAGTGGGGAAGGGGAGGGTGTGAATCTCTTTCACACCCCCCGCATCAGGACACGTAAAGCAGGGCCACGCAGGCCGCTATCCAGAGCACCACCACCCCCAGGATGGCGGGATCGGCCACGACCGCTCGGGTGGGGTTTTCCGCGGAGCGGGTCGTGTGCAGCAGGTGGAGGTATCGGAAGATGCCGAAGAGCACGAAGGGTGTTGTGTAGATGAGGTTGTCGGTGCCGAGCAGGTTGACCGTCCGGGGGGCCACCGTGTACAGGGCATAGGAGACCACGGTCCCCGCGGCCGCAATCGTCAGCATCTGGTCCAGGAACTCCACGCGGTAGGCCGCCAGGGTCTTCCGCTCCGGCATTCTGCCGGTGGCCGAGACCAGCTCGCTCCGGCGCTTGGCGAAGGCGAAGAAGAGGGAGAGGAAGAGGGTGCAGAGGATGATCCAGCTCGACACGGCCACGCCGATGGCGAACGCGCCCGCCAGGACCCTCAGGATGAAGCCCGCCGCAATCACGAAGACATCCACCAGCACGATGTCCTTGAGCCGGTAGGAATAGAGGAGGTTCAGCAGGAAGTACGAGCCCAGGGCCGCCCCGTAGAGGGGAGGCATCAGCAGGGAGATTCCCGATGCCGCCGCCAGGAGCAGAGCGCACAGCCCCAGCGCCCGGGCCCGGGAGACGGTGCCCGCGGCCAGCGGGCGGCGGCGTTTCTCCGGGTGTGCGCGGTCCGCCCCCGCATCCGCCATGTCGTTCAGAATGTACACCGCGCTTGCAACGGCGCAGAAACCCAGGAAGGCGCCGAGCGCGGTCTCCGCCGTCCCGAGGTGAAACAGCTCGCGGGCGAAGACCATGGGCGCCAGAACGAAGAGGTTCTTCACCCAGTGGAGGGGCCGGAGCAGGCGGAGAAGAGCCGGCAGATCGCGCTCCGGCGCGGCTACAGACACCTTTGTGCGCCTCCGGGGTCCGCATGCGCGCGGATCACTTCCCGCTCCCCGTCATGACGAACCCGATGATCTTCTGGAGGTTCAGGATCCTGACCCCGTCCCGCACCTCCGTGATACGGGTGCTTCCCGAGGCCACCACGACGAAATACCCCTCGAGCTGGCTGCTCACCATGCCCGGAAAGTCGGACTGGAGCACCGGCGGCATGTCCACCACGACAAAGCGGAAGGCCCGTTTCAGCGCCGCGATCGTCTCCCTGAGCTCCAGCACCCTGTCGAATGTCATCCGGCCGAAATCGGAGAACCCCAGGGGCAGAACCCAGAGGCCGGGAATGGCGGTCCGGGAGAGGGCCACCGAGCGCGTGCGGACGGACTCCAGGATACCCGGGGAGGAGGGCACGCCGAATACCTCGTGTACTCTCGGCCGCCGGAAGCTCAGATCCACCAGAACCGTCTCATCCCGTGTGTCCACCGCAAAGAAGGCCGCCAGATTGGACGCCACCACGGTCCGGCCCTCCCGGGGATTGGGGCTCGTGACCCCGACGGCAAGCTGCGCCTCCGAGATCTTCCCCGGGAAGAGGTTGGATCCGAGGCAGGCGTAGCGGTCCACCGTGACCACCGTCTGGTCCAGGGGAGGGTCGGGGATGCCTCCCAGACTGATGCGCTTCCCCGGGGGGGCGGGGAGGGAGCTTCCCGGCCGTTTCGGAGGGATCTCCGCCAGGCGCCGCAGGAGTTCCGTTTCGTCGTATGCGCGGGCCATGGCCGTCTTACGGAAAATCCACGATGACCGGTTTGCCGAACATCTCAAGGTCTCTCCGCTTCCTGATCGTGGGATCCGTCCACTCCCCGACCAGCAGAAGGAGCCCTCCGGCGGCCGTTCCGCAGGCCGCTGCCAGGACGCCGATGAGCGTGCGGTCGGGTTCGGCCGGGGAAAGCCCCCGCACCGGACCCGCCACCAGGAGGAACCGGTCCTCCCCATCCGCCCGTTCCCTTTC
>JBAVEL010000171.1:0-16182 GCA_049587715.1 Bacteroidota bacterium | reverse complement strand
GCTTTACCGTCATGATCCGGCCTTCACCCTGCCCGTCTCAACCGGCCCGGGTGGAGGCTCTCCTCCCGCTCCCCCCTCACATGTCCAGACTGATGATGCGGTTCTGGATGGCGTACTTCACAAGACTCGCCGTATCGTGCACCCCCAGCTTTTCGATGATGTTGGCCCGGTGGAACTCCACGGTCCGCACGCTGATGAAGAGGGTCTCGGCAATGTGCTGGTTCGTGTTTCCCTCGGCAATGAGCTGGAGGATCTCCCGCTCCCGGTTGGTGAGGGTGTGCCCCTTTCCGTTCCCCCCGTTTGCGCCCGTGGCGCTCCGGACGAACGAGTCCACCATCACCCGGGATACGGCCGGGGTGAAGAACTGCTCCCCCCGGTGCACCGCGCGGATGCCCCTGAGGAGCTCGTCGGCGATGGCACTCTTCGGCACGTAGCCGTTCGCCCCCGCCTGCATCACCCGCTTGATGTACTCCTCGTGGTCGTACTGCGTCAGGATGATCACACGGGGCCCGCCCGCGTGGCGGATCCGGCTCGTGGCTTCGATGCCGTTCAGGGTCGGCATGCTGATGTCCATGACCACCACGTCCAGGTGCACGCTCTTCAGCTTCTCCAGGAGTTCTTGTCCGTTCGAGGCCTCCACCGCCACCTCGATGTCCGACTCCTTCCTCAGCAGCGCGGCGATGCCCGCCCGAACCACGTGATGGTCATCCACAATGGCGACGCGTATCTTGTGTCTTTTCTGCATCACCTCACCCGCTCCTTCCTCGCACGCGCAGCCGCCTTCTCCGCGGGGATGGGCAGCTCCACAATCACCTCCGTGCCCCGTCCCGGCGCCGACTCGATGCGGGAGGATCCGCCCAGAAACTCCACCCGCTCGCGCACGTTCCGGATGCCGAAGTGCACCTTCTCGGCCCCGTTCTGCATCACGCCGGCCGGGTCGAACCCCTTTCCGTTGTCGGCCACGGTGAGGGCAAGAATGTTGTTCCGGACCAGCATCTGCATGGTGACCCGCGTGGCTCCCGAGTGGCGAGCCACGTTGGCCAGAAGCTCCTGCACGATGCGGTAGATGGTGGTTTCCAGAAGTCCGCCGAAGCGGATGTCCCGCGCGGGCAGGTGCAGCTCCACGCCGATCCCCGTGCGCCGCTCGAAGCTGGTGGCATGGTGGGCCAGCGCCGCCCGCAGCCCGAAGTCGTCCAGGATGGAGGGGCGCAGGTCGTAGGCGATCTCCTTGGCCTCCGACTGCGCTTCGTGGGCCAGCGTGATCACCTCCCGCAGGTGCCTCTGGGTGGCCTGGATGTCCGCCTCGCATCCCTTGAGGGCCATCTCGGCGTTGATGGTGAGGGTGGTCAGAAGCTGGCTGATGCCGTCGTGGAGCTCCCGGGCGAACCGCCGCCGCTCCTCCTCCTGCACCTGCACAAGGTCCAGGGAGAGCCGCCGGAGCTGCTGCTCCCGCTGGCGCGCCGTCTCATAGAGGGCGGCGTTCTCCAGCAGGATGCCGATCTGTTTCCCCAGCGTCTGGAGCATCACCTGATCCCCCAGGGGGAAGGAGAAGGGGCTCCGCCGCAGGATGTTCATCACCCCCCGGACCCGCTCCCGGGCCAGCAGGGGGATGGAGGCAAAGGCGCGGATCCCCTCATAGGCGCAGAGACACCGGTCGATCACGGTATCGCACGTGGCGTCTTCCACGAAGCGGGGGATGCCCGTGCGCGCCACCTCGCCCGTGAGGCCCTTGTCCACGGGCCACCGGGCGGCCATGGAGGAGAACTCGGGCGTCTGGATGCCGCGGCAGAACTCCAGTTGCAGCTCCCCCCTGGCTTCGTCCAGACTGTAGATGCATCCCGCCTCGAATCCCGTCACCTCCAGCACCGTGTCCAGGGCGATCTCCAGCCGGGCGGTCACATCGGCGGCCTGCGAGAGATCGGAAGAGAGTCGCTGCATCGCCAGGATCTCGCACCGGCGCTGTGCCAGATCCTGTTCCAGGCTCTTCTGATGGGAGATGTCCTGCAGGAAGAAGACGAATCCCCGCCGCGCATCCCCCGCCCCGGGGGCCAGGATGGTGGTCCGGGCACAGACGGCCCCCCCCCTGCACCCGCGCAGGCGAAGTTCCATCTCCTTGTGCCCGGGGGTCTCCTGGACCAGCATGGCGCAGAGGGCCGCCCGGGCGTCGTTCTCCACAATCCGATCCAGCAGATCCATCCCCCCGTAGTGGGAGGGGAGTTCCAGAAGACGCACCGCGCGGGCATTCGCCGTCAGGATACCCACCTTCTCGTCGGTCATCAGGATGGCCTCCCCCGCCTCATCCAGCACTTCCATGAGCCCCTTGCGTTCGGCCTGCTCCGCACGGAGCAGCGAGGAGCGGGCGCGGGTGGTGAGCAGCACCACCGCCGGAAGCGCCAGGGCCGATCCGACTGCGCTCCAGACGGCGGAGGCGGCCGGAGCCGCCGGGGAAAGCAGCAGCTCCAGGATCGGGACCGCCCCGCACCAGAGGGTTGCTGCAAGCCCGCCCAGGCGTCCCCCGTGCCAGGTGGCGCCGGCGACGATAAAGACATACAGAAAGAGAAAGGGGTAGGAGGGACCTGTCGCCAGATCAAACGCGCCGGCCACGAGGGCCGCGCCGGCATAGACGGCAGGGGGAAGCAAGGAACGGAAAGAGTGCCCGGCGAAACCTGATGACGACATCATGTCCTCAGATGGCTTGGCGTTTATGCCCCTCACTCAGCGGAACCGCAGTCCCATGATCCCTCCCTCCGGGGACACATATCCCTCTGGGTTGGGCGGTGGGTGGGGAGTTGCCCGCCGCAGGCGGGCTATGCGTCTGTCCGCTGCCGGGGAAGGCAGTCTCCCCCGGTCGGGGCGAATACGGGAAGGAGCAGCGTGCATCGCTCGAGCCTCCCTTCAACGGAGGCGCCTCATGCCGCAGGCATCCTGCCGCCGACCGCAAAATAGAGCGGTCTCCTCTTCATATGGAACCTACCGAAATCAGGCATGACTATCAAGGACTCCCGGCGGCGGGCCTCTGCAAGCTACCCGGAAGAAATCAGGAACCGTGTGACGCAGGTCATGGCGCCTGCGGAAGCCCTCCCCTCTGACGGGGTGGCTCGGGCGATTCGCAGGAATCGGCGCAGGTGGAGGGTGTCATGATGCAGGAGAGAGGCCCGCAGGGGGGCTGCACCCACAGCGCGCCCCCGCCAAAAAGCCCTCAGCAGCCGTCTCCGCGTGTATGCGGGCCGGGAACCTCCACGCCTGTCCGCACGGGACGGTTGTTCTCGTCCACAAACACGACCGTGGGGTGGAAGGAGCTCACCAGAGACTCGGGCACCTGCGCGAAGCAGGCGATGATGATCTTGTCCCCCACCTGCGCCAGATGGGCGGCCGCCCCGTTCACGCATATCTCGCAGCAGCGGCGCACGCCCGTGATGGCGTAGGTCTCAAAGCGGGTGCCCCGTGTCACGTTCCAGACCGCGATCGCCTCGTGCTCCCGGATGTCGGCCAGCTCCATCAGCTCGGGAGGGATGGTGAGACTCCCCTCGTAGTCCAGGTTGGAGTGGGTGACGGTCGCCCGGTGTATCTTGGCGCGGAGCATTGTGCGGGATGGTTCCATGCTGCATGATACGAAAGTCCGGGGGGCATGTCAAAACAGCAGCGCGGGCCCGCCTCCCCCGGGTGGTTTCCCCTGGGAATTCCGACCCGGATGTCGTATCTTCCCCCGAACGGGAATGAAAGGAACCTCCATGGACCGCCATGCCGCCCCCTCCACGGGACACATCGTCCTGGGGACCGGGCTCATCCTTCTGGGGGCGTACCTCGTGCTCAGGAACGCGGGGCTCCTCCCCGATGCACCCGTCTGGCGATACTGGCCCCTTCTTCTTGTCATCGCCGGGATTCTCCGGCTTGCTTCGGGCGGGAGACCCGGAGAGAGGCGAAGCGGGTTCTGGCTTCTGTTCATCGGCCTCTGGCTCCAGATCTCGATCGCGGGCCTGTTCGCCCTGGACTTCTCCACAAGCTGGCCGCTGCTCCTGGTCGCCTGGGGCATCAGCACCATCTGGAAAGACGTTGACAGACAAACTCAGAACCGGGGTACGCCATGAACGAAAAACCGCCTTTCCGGATCTCGCCGCAGATGGTCTTCGGCGTCATCGTGCTCCTTGCGGGACTCCTCTTTCTGCTCGACAACTTCGACGTCCTGTCCGCCGATGAATACCTGAAGTACTGGCCCGCCCTGCTTCTCGCCTACGGCCTGTTCCGACTCCTCCAGCCGGGGGATCTCCCGGGGAAGTTCTTCGGTCTCCTTGCCGCGGCCCTGGGGGGGCTCCTGCTCCTGGACATGTCGGGTGTCATCGTGTTCGAGGTGTGGGATTTCTGGCCCATCCTTCTCATTCTTATGGGGCTCTCCCTTGTGTTCCGGGCCGCACGCAGGGCGGCGCCTGCGGCGGCACCCGCCGGAGGCGACGGCTCCGTGAAGGGGTTCGTGGTCATGGGGGGCTGGAAGCGGAGCTATGGGGCGGAGGATTTCCGCGGAGGCGAGCTCACTGCCGTGATGGGGGGATGCGAGCTGGACCTCCGGCAGGCCCGCATGAAGGGCGCCGAAGCGGTGCTGGATGTGTTCGCCCTCTGGGGCGGGATCGAGATCAAGGTTCCCCAGGACTGGACGGTGGCCGTGGAGGGGGTCCCCCTCCTGGGCGGGTTCGACGACAAGACCCTTCCCCCCCGGGAGAACCCGCGCGGCCGCCTGGTTATCAAGGGCTTTGTGGTGATGGGAGGCGTGGAAATTACCAACTGAGATCCACGCCACCCGGGCCGATCGGGGGCGCCCCTGCCTCCCGGCGGGGCTTCTATTGATGGCGGGCTCCCCCGTGCAGTCCGGGTTCTGATCTTCCCGGGGACGGGCCGGCGGCGGGTCCCTGTCCTGCGTCTCCCCCTTCATTCGTGGGGGGCCCGACTCTCCTTGCCGCCGTTCCTCTACGGGGGGCCTCGTTTTCACGCCCCCGTCCCCGCGGCATTCCCTTCATTCCCGGGGCCCTTCCCCTGCGGCCGGTCCCCCGTTCTCCCCTCCCCGGCTTCATTCCCCCCGCCCCCTTGAGCCCCCCGCATTCCGCCCGCCCGGGCAGGAGGGTTCCGCCCCTTGACAGTATGATATTATTTTAGTATTATACTGATAGCACCCACAGCAAGGAGGCACCCATGCAGACCGTCACCGAGAAGAAAGCCCGCAGAATCAACGGCTATGCCGCCCTTCTTTTTCTGATCATCCTCATCCTGGCGGAGATCGGAATCGTCCTGGAGATGGTTATGGAGGAGGATGTCTCCCTCATCCTTCCCGCCGTCCTCCTGTTCATCACGATCGTGCTCTTCATGTCCGGGTTCTTCGTGGTGCAGCCCAACGAGGCGCGCGTGCTCGTGCTGTTCGGAAAGTACATCGGGTCGGTGCGCGACTCGGGGTTCTGGTGCGCCAACCCGTTCGCCGTGAAGCGGCATGTCTCCCTCCGGATCCGGAACTTCAACAGCGAGAAGATCAAGGTCAACGACCTGCACGGGAATCCCATCGAGATCGCGGCCGTGGTTGTCTGGCGGGTGGTGGATTCGGCCCGGGCTCTCTTTGACGTGGAGCACTACGAGCAGTTCGTGGCCATCCAGAGCGAGACGGCCATCCGCGCCCTGGCCTCGGAGTATCCCTACGACGCCCAGGACGAGGTCCGCTCCTCCCTGCGGGGGAATCCCCAGGAGATTGCCGAGAACCTGCGGGCTCAGTTGCAGTCCCGGCTGGAGATTGCGGGGGTGGAAGTCACCGAGAGCCGCCTCAGCCACCTCGCATACGCCCAGGAGATCGCCCAGGCCATGCTCCGCCGCCAGCAGGCGCAGGCCATCGTGGCCGCCCGCCAGAAGATCGTGGAGGGGGCCGTGGGAATGGTGGAGAGCGCCCTCCGGATGCTGAGCGAACAGAAGATCATCGAGCTGGATGAGGAGAAGAAGGCCGTGATGGTGAACAACCTGATGGTGGCCCTCGTCTCAGACCGGGAGGCCCAGCCCGTGATCAACACGGGGACCCTCTACCAGTGAGCGAAAAGGCGCGGTTCCTCCTGCGGCTGGACGGGGATCTGTACCGCGCCCTGGCCGTATGGGCCGCCGACGACCTGCGCAGCATCAACGCCCAGATCGAGTTCCTGCTTGCGGAGGCGGCCCGGAAGGCGGGCCGCCTCCGGGAAAAGAAGCCCCGCGGGAGCTGAACCTCCGGCCCGATGCGGTTGTTATTCCACGGGGCAGCCCCTATGTTGATCTGCGCCGCGGAATCGCCGCCGGCGTACGCCCCGAAAGGAATCCAACCATGAAGAGAGTTCTCCTGGCCGCGCTGATCCCGGCGCTTCTCGTACTCCCCACACCGGCCGCGGCGCAGTCGGGGGGCCTTCCCTGGTGGAACGACTGTGTCTTCTACGAGATCTTCGTCCGCAGCTTCTACGACGCAAACGCCGACGGCACGGGGGATTTTGCCGGACTCATCCAGAAGCTGGACTACCTGAACGACGGGAACCCCGCCACCACCACGGACCTGGGCGTCACGGGAATCTGGCTCATGCCCGTGAGCCCCTCCCCCAGCTACCACGGCTACGACGTGACCGATTACCGCGGCATCGAGCAGGACTACGGCACGATGCAGGACTTCCGCACCTTCCTGGCCGCGGCGCACGCCCGCGGCATCCGTGTGGTCGTGGATTTTGTCATGAACCACTCCTCCAGCCAGCACCCCTGGTTCGTCCAGAGCGCCCCCGACCCCGGTTCCCCCTACCGCTCATGGTACCGCTGGGAAGCCGTGAACCCCGGCTACACCGGCCCCTGGGGCCAGCAGGTCTGGCACTCCCTCTATGGGGCCTGGTACTTCGGGCTCTTCTGGGGCGGAATGCCCGACCTGAACTACGCCACGGCCGCCGCGAAGGACACCATGTTCGCCATCACCCGGTACTGGCTGGAGGACGTGGGTGTGGACGGCTTCCGGCTGGATGCCATCAAGCACCTGTTCGAGGACGGGCCCGTCATGGAGCACGTCCCCGCCACCTTCACCTTCCTCCGCCAGTTCCGGCAGTTCTACAAGGGCGTGGACTCCGCCGCCATGACCGTGGGGGAGGTCTGGTCCCCCACGAACCAGGTGGCCTGGTATGTGGACGGGACGGGTGTGGACTACTGCTTCGAGTTCAACCTGGCGGGCTCCATCCTGAGCGCCGTGTCGAGCGGCCAGCCCGATGCGGTCATCAACGCCATGCAGGAGGTGACGGGTGCCTACCCCGCCCTCCAGTACGCCCCCTTCCTGACAAACCACGACCAGACCCGTGTGTTCAACCAGCTCGGCCAGGACATGACGAAGATGAAGCAGGCCGCCGCGCTCCTGCTCACCCTCCCGGGGATTCCCTACATGTACTACGGAGAGGAGGTGGGCATGCTGGGCTCGGGGCCCGATGAAGACAAGAGAAAACCCATGCAGTGGAGCACCGCTCCGCATGCGGGCTTCACCGCGGGCACCCCCTGGCGGGCGGTCAACTCCAACTACGCCCTCTACAACGTGGCCGTCATGCAGGCGGACCAGAACTCCCTCTGGCACCGGTACCGGAAGCTGATCGCCATCCGGAACGCCCAGGTCGCCCTCCGCAGCGGCGACTACGCCCCCGTGAGCAACGGCACGTCGGGTCTTTACTCCTTCACACGCCGCTCCCCGGAACAGATGATCGTGGTCCTCCACAACTTCCAGAATCAGACCGTCTCCAGCCCGGTGCTGACACTGGCCGGCTCCCCCCTTCCGGGCGGAACCTACGCGGTGGAGGAGCTCCTGGGGGGCGAGAACGCGGGCATCCTGACCCTGGGGGCTTCGGGGAGCTTCACCAACTGGACCGTCCCGGTGAGCATCCCGGCAAAGGGAACCGCCATCCTGCGGATCGCCCCCACCACGGCGCAGGTGGCCCTGGCCGAGGGATGGAACCTGATCTCCCTCCCCGTCGCCCCCGAAGGGCGCAGGGTCTCGGGGCTCTTCCCCTCCGCATCCGGCCCGGCCTTCGCCTTCGACCCCGGAACAGGGTATGCCGCCTGTGACACCCTGGAGACGGGAAGAGGATACTGGTTGAAGTTCCCATGGGCGGGCACGGCGGCTGTCACCGGGCTCTATCTTGCCGCGGAGACGCTGGCCGTATCCGCGGGATGGAACCTGGTGGGCGGGCTCAGCGCCACCGCCGGAACGGGCTCGGTGGCGACCCTTCCGCCCGGGCTTATTTCCTCTTCGTTCTACCGGTACGACGGAGGGGGAAGCTATACGGCAGTCTCCGCGCTCTCGCCGGGGCAAGGGTACTGGGTGAAGACATCGGGGGACGGTCTCATGATCCTGCAGGGATCAGCCCCCTCGCCCGCCGGCTCCCGCAACCCCTGAGTTTTCCGGCTTCCGGCGGGTGACTCTCCCCCCGGGGCCCGCAGGCCCGGTCCTGCCTGCAGATCCCGGGCCGGGCGTTGGGATTCGGCCCTCGCAGGGGATGGGGCGGTTTCCCGGGGTGGAGACCACCCCGTCCGGAGACCCTCCCCGGGGCGGGTATGATTGACAAACCCCCCCTCGGTTGATATATTATAGTTCTTCTTACCTCTCACTCACAACAGGATGCACAGACATGATCAGCAGGAAAGTTCAGGACGCCTTCAACGACCAGATTGCGGCGGAGTTCTCCTCCGCCTACCTCTATCTCTCCATGTCCGCCTGGTTTGCCGCCTCCAACCTCCCGGGCTGCGCCCACTGGATGCGGAAGCAGTTTCAGGAGGAAATGGAGCACGGGATGAAGCTCCTCGACCACGTGCAGGAGCGGGGGGGACAGGTGGTCCTCCGGGAAATCCCCAAGCCCCCGGTAAAGTTCAAGTCGGCGCACGAGATCTTCGCCCAGACCCTGGAGCACGAGCGGGAGGTCACGCGTCTGATCCATCAGCTCTATGCCCTCGCCCTCAAGGAGAACGACTACCCCGCCCAGGTGGAGCTCCAGTGGTTCATCAAGGAGCAGGTGGAGGAGGAGGCGCACGCCTCCGAGATCGTGGAGCAGTTGAAGATGATCGGGGACAGCTCCCCCTCCCTGCTCATGCTGGACGGACGGCTGGGCGCCCGCTCGGGCGACTGATCCGGAGCATCAGAGGAGAACAGGGAAGCCCCGGCCGCGGCCGGGGCTTTCTGTTTTCCCCCTCAGGCACCGGACCCCGATGCCCGGGGGTGGTGTTTTCGGCCCTCAGGCGGCCCCGGGGGCCGTCAGGAGATGAGAATGGCCCCCGTGGTCAGCAGGCCGTAGTGCAGATTCAGGAGGATGGTCTGGACGTTGGCGCGCACCAGGGACCTGTCCCCGATGTGCCGCCGCATGTACGCCAGGATGGAGACACCGTGGATGAGGGCCGCCGCCCAGGGGATCCACCACCAGAGGGTGGCTGCCGGGAGCGAGAGGGCCAGCACGGCATGGAGCACAAGGGCGAGCCCCCAGATCCCGCCGTAGAGCAGCGGCGTGTTTTCCTTCCCGAGGGTGACCACCAGGTGGTTCTTCCCCGTGGAGGCGTCCGCCTCGGCATCGGGCACCTGGTTGATGACCAGGATGTTGGCCGTGAGAAGTCCCACAGGGGCCCCCAGGAGCAGAGAAGACCAGAGGAGCTCCGTGGAGCCCGTAACGGTGTACACAACCCCTGCGGTGATGAGCGGGCCGAACGCCAGCCCGATGAAGAGCTCCCCCAGACCCCGCCGGGCCACCAGCCGGATGGGGGGCGCCGTGTAGAAGTACCCCGCACACGCGCCCGCCAGCCCGAACACCAGCACCCCCCACCCCACGGCGGCCGTCAGATAGATGCCGATCAGCGTGGAGACGCCCAGAAGTCCCACGGCGAGCTGGAGGGTTTGCCCCACGGTCACGAGCCCCAGCTCGATGCCCCTGCTGCCGCCGCTGTACTTGAGAAAGTACGATGCGTTGGCCTGGTCCGTCCCGCTCTTCCAGTCGAAGTAGTCGTTGAAGACGTTCGATGCGAGGTGCAGCAGGGCCACACCGATGAGGGCAAGGGCGAAGTGCCCCCCGGGAAAGTCCGCCTGCGGGGCCGCTGCGGCCGCAAAGGCCCCGCCGATGAGAACGGGCATGATGGAGGCGCTCAGAAAAGGAGCGCGCATCACCACCAGCCACGCCAGCGCCCGTGTCATGGCCGAGATACGGACCGCCACGGGCCTGTCCAGCGGCTCCGTGACCCCGCAGTATCCGGTCTGCACGCCGTCCTGGTAGGTGGGTGTGATGCGGATATGCGCCGGGAACTCCGACCCGTCCTTCCGCACGAAAACCGTTTCTCCCTCATAGACCTTCTTCTCGCGGGCCGTGCGGAGCCAGGCCTCCACGTTCTGCAGCACCACGAGCCCGGGGGAAAAGAGCGACACGCGCTTCAGACCCACCACCTCCGCGGCGGCATATCCGAAAACCTCCTCCGCGCCCCTGTTGTAGGAGCGGATCACACCCTCCATGTCGCATGTAATGGTGCTCTTCATCGGGTCTCAACCCCGTTGTGGTGATCTGGAGGGACAACCCGGCGCGGCGCCGCCCCGGTTCGCCCCCTGTCCAACATCAGCGGAGGAGGATCAGTTTCCCCTCGGACACCATCCCTCCCGCCTCGAGGCGCACCACATAGACCCCGCTCGCCAGATGCCCGGCATCCCACGGGACCCGCCTCAGGCCCGGCCCTTCCTCCCCCTCCAGAACAACCGTCGCCTCCCGTCCCAGCAGATCGAAGACCCTGAGCCGAACATGCTCCCGCCGGGAGAGCCGGAACTCCAGGGTGGTGCTTCCGTTGAACGGGTTCGGATAGCTCCGCCCGAGCCGCGGCCCCGGGGGGAGCCCTCCGGCGGGCTCCTCCACCCCGCTCCCCGCCTCCACGCTCACATCGTCCAGGTGGACGTACAACCCCTCCATATCGCAGTCCATGTAGTACCGGAAGCCCACCCAAGCCCGGGCGGACGCGGGAAGGGGAAGCGGATACAGGTGTTCGGCGAACGACCCGAACACGCTCCCCGCAGGCCAGACGATGGTTCCCAGCCGGACTCCCGCCAGCATGCCCCCGGGTGTGGAATCCAGGGCGGAGTACCAGACCTGGAGACTGTCCAGGAAACCCGGGGAACCTCCCGAGGCCCAGAACCGGAGAACGTCTCCCGGCGCAAGACTGATCCCCCTCGTCACCAGCCAGGCATCCGCCTGGTGCGTGGTGTCGAGTCCCGTGGTGTCCAGGCTCGCCCACCAGCTCACGCCCGAGGCCCGGGCGCCCGCATGCGCCCTGGTGGTGAGGCCCACGAGTCCCGGCGGTGTGGTGCCCGTATCCCGGACGGCCCAGTTCCAGAGAGGGCTCACGGGGAAGCTCGCGTTGTTCCAGACGCTCCAACCCTCGGGGAGCGGGGCGTTTCCCTCAAACCCCTCCACCAGGCGCGGCTGGGAGTGTGCGGGCGCAAGAAGGCCCGCACACAGAAGAAGCGGAAGGACGCGGCGGCACATGCGGTCCTCTGGTTGTGGCAGTGTGTGGAGGAACGTCAGGAGGGCCCGTCGGTGCGGCGGGACGAGGAAGCTCTATCGCGGCAGGCGAAACGACGGGAAACGGCGCGCACGGGGCCCCGTGACGGGCCTATCATACTCAGTGCGCCGTTGAATGTCAAGCGGGCGCCCGGCGCCCGGCTGGGGACCTCTACCGCTTTTCGAAGACCGCCACCGTGACGCTCCGGTCCCTGTTGGAGACCCGGATCCTGGCTCCCAGGTTCGTCACGTTGTGGGAGGGAAGGAATTTCTTGAGCGACGCACGGGCGCTGTCCCAGCCGGCGAAATGGGTCTGCTCCACAAGCCGGGCCCGGTCGGGAGGAAGCACGCCGGGGCCGTAAACCTGGCGGATTCTCATGCGCAGGGGTTCCTTGAAGTGGTCTCAGAGGTGAGGGGACGACGGAACCTCCTGCAATCCCCGTGCCGCCGACGCGGGGGCCCGAACGCCCCGGAATCGGGGCCTGGAAGGAGCTCTGTGGAGTTTCTACACACACCCCCGGAAGGCGGGGTGTATCCCGTTGACACACCTCACGGGGCTTTCCGCTCCTCCTCGTTCGGATCATGCAGCCCGAACTTCCGCATCCGGTAGCGGAGGTGGATTTCCGTCATGCCCAGAAGCGATGCCGCCCGCACCTTGTCGTAGTCGCAGCGGATGAGGGCGCGCCGGAGAAAGGCCTGTTCCATCGTGTTCAGGTATTCTTCGATGGAGAAGGGTCTCCCCTCCAGGATGGCATCGATTGCCTTCCGCACGCCCTCCCTCTCATCCAGGAATCCCCCCGGGAGACGGAATCCGGTCCCGCCCGCCAGGGACTCGCGCACAACGGATCTCAGTTCCCGTACGTTGTCATGCCACGGGTGCCGCTGAAACGCCTCCAGGGCATCCGCCGGGATGGCCTCCCGCCCGGAAACCCCCCGGCGACGCGCAAATTCCTCCGCAAGCACTGGAATGTCCTCCCTCCTCTCCCGGAGGGGCGCTATGGTCACCAGCGGAAACCGCCGCAGGGACCTTTCCAGGGACTCCATGAGGGGCCCCCGCCTCCCCGCCCCCGGAACCCCGTCGGGAAACGAAAAGACGACCCGAACCCCCGGGGACTTCCCCTGCTCCTGCTGCACCAGAAACCGCGCCAGCCGGGTCTGCGCGATGATCTTGAACGCGTGCAGGTTCCTGACCAGGAGGGTTCCCTCTGCGGTCAGGTCGGCGAGCTTCCGGCCCATGATCCCCTCCATCCTCCGGCGGCCCTCGTCGAAGAGAATGACCCGGAGGGCCTCTTCGTCCGTCTCGGGATCGCATTCCACAAAGGGGGCGCCTGATCGCCCGTATGTGCGGAGGTGGAGGCACCGGGCGAAGTGCCGTTTCCCCGCCCCCGGCTCCCCTGCCAGAACCAGCGGCCGGGGGGTCCCTGCGAGGGCCTGCAATTGCGTGCGGAGCTCCCGAACCTGGGGGCTGGAACCCGTGATCGCGCGCGGGAGGGGGCTCGTCTCTTTTTGCTTGGGCATGGCGGGAGAGGGCATGACAGCCGCGGGCCCCCCTGGAAGAGCGCCCCGGCATGATGCGCCCGAATGTAGGAAGGTTCCTCCCCTGTTGCAAGGCCGGCTTGCATGTTTCGGGGGGGGGTGATACATTACAGCCTGTTTTTCCACCCCCGGTCACCCGGAGTTGCTGGTCCCGGGATAGTCGTGCAGCCCGTAAACCACACCACCATTCCACATCCAAGCAGGGAGGTTCGTATGATGCGGACAGCTACCATGTTCCTCCTCCTCCTGTGCGTGCCGGCGCTCGCGTTCGGCGTCGTGGGGACGAAGCTCCAGGGCGTCCCCGCCGGACCCGACACCAGCGCTCCCGACGCCTGGGGGTACACCTGGGTCCGGTCCACCGATCCGGGAGGCCCCGTGTTCAACTGGGTGGACATCACCACCCGCGGCACACAGGTCACCGGCCTCGGCGACGACAACAGCGCGGGTCCGTTCCCCATCCAGTTTGCGTTCCCCTATTACTGGTACACCGTCAACACCTTCCGGGTGGGATCCAACGGGTACGTCACCTTCGGGAACCAGACGGCCAACTTCGCCTCCCCCTTTGCCGCGCTCCCCAACACGTCGGCCCCGAACGACATGCTGGCCATCTGCACGGGGGATCTGGACTTCACCGTGGCGGCCGCCAACCCCCGGTGTTACTACTGGACCAACGGGGTGGACTCCCTGGTGGTGAGCTACATCAACGTCACCGAGTGGCAGGTCACCCCCAACCCCAACCTGAAGCACACTTTCCAGGTCATCCTCAACAAGCAGGACAGCTCCATCGTGTACCAGTACGGGGAGCAGCAGGGACAGTACAACGCCTCCAGCAACACCACGCTCTGCATCGGCATCGAGAACCAGACCGGTCAGATCGGGTTGAACTACACCTTCTCCAGCACGGGCCCCCATGCCCTGATGCCCACCAACGGGCTTGCCATCCGGATCAAGCGGACGGTCAACACGGGCCTCCAGGTCACCGACGCGGGAATCGTGGGGGGCTTCAACACCGAGAACCTGGCGAAGATGATGCGCCAGAACCGCCCCGATACACTCCGGACGATCGTGAAGAACTTCGGAACCGCGAACCTCACGACCGTGCGGGTCACGGCCCAGGTGGTCCGGATCGGGCAGACCACCCTGCGGGACACGGTGTGGATCCCCTCCATGACGGCGGGAGACCAGACGGTGGTCAGCTTCCCGCGGCTGTTCACCCCGGCGGTGACGGGAACCTACACGGCCACATTCGCCGCGTTTGTCCCGGGGGATGTGGGCCCCAGCAACAACAGCAAGGTGACGGAAATCCTCTCCGTGAACCTGGCCCCCGGCGTGCGCACGCCCCTCGCCTTTGAGGGCGGAACGGTGGGCGGCAACATCAACTGGAGCGGCGGAGGAGGCATGGCGGTGGACTTCGAGGTGCCCGCCGCGCGTGTCCGCATCGAGTCCGTGTATGTGAGCATCGCCTCCATCACCACGCAGCCCATGATCGTGGAGATTCTGGACGGGACGGGCGGCGCCCCGGGCGCCGTGCTGGGCACGCGATCCGTCACGGCTGTCACGGGCCTGAATGCCATTTCGTTCCGTTCCGACAGCATCCGGGTGAACGGCGGGCGCTTCTTCGCCAGCGCCCGGGGCCAGATGGCCTACAATTATGAGTCCGCCACGCCCATCTCCTTCCGCACATGGGAATACACAAACGGCTATGCCCCCTACCGCTCCCGGGACGTCTCGGATGTGATCATCCGTGCCACCGTTGTGGAGGAGCAGGTGGTGCAGCCCCCCACGGACTCTGTGTACGTCTCCTTCACGGCGGGCCCCTCGGCCATAGGGACGGTGGTTCCGTTCACCGTCCGTGACGACAGCGGAAACACCCGGACACTCGGCTTCGGGTTCGCCCCCGGCATGAATCCCTGCATCACACCCGCCGACACGTTCCAGGGATGGGGCGAGCTGGGTCTTCCCCCCTTCCCCCCGGTCGGGGTGTTTGATGCGCGGCTCAAGAACCCCGCGCTGGTCCCCTCCCCCTGCTTCGACGAAGGGTCGCTGGTGGACCTGCGTCCCGCCACGGCCCCCGGACAGAAGGACACCTTTTACGTGGCCTTCCAGGAGGGCTCGGGAGGGCGTCCCATCCGCCTGCGATGGCCCTCGGGACTGGGCGCCACGCTCGCCTCCGCGCGCATTGCAGACATCATCACGGGCGGATTGCTGTTCAGCGTGAACATGCTGACGGACACCGTCTTCTCGGTGGCCATGCCCCACACCGGGTTCTTCGTGTACCTGGAGCGGGGAACCACGGCGCCCGAGCAGCTTGCGTCGGTGAACGGGCTGCTCCACGCCGACGGATGCGACTCCATCCGGATCACCGAGCTCACGTTCACCTGGTACACGGCCCCTCCGTTCACGGTGCCGAACCTGAACTGGTTCGCGCTCCGGAACGAGGACGCGCCTCAGAACTTCCCCCTGCCTCCCTCGGCGCCGGGATTCCCCGACGACGCGCACCTCATGTACCGGGCGTATCCGGGAACCGGACTGCAGAGTCTCAACATAGACACGCTGGTCCCCGGGCGGCGCTACAAGCTGGTGACCGACTGCATCTCCGTGGGGGTCGGCGCGGTGCCGGAGATTCCCGAGGAGTTCTCGCTCAGCGCCAACTACCCGAACCCCTTCAATCCCAGCACCAGCGTGAACTTCTCGCTGCCCTTCCAGAGTGCGGTCCGCATGACGATCTACGACGTGCTGGGCCGCCGCATCCGGACCCTCATGGATGAGGAGTCGAAGGAAGCGGGCATTTACCGCGTCACCTGGGACGGCACGAACAACGCGGGAATGGTTGTGCCCTCGGGCACCTACTTCCTGCGGCTCGAGGCGGGCAGGTTCAGCGCCACGCGCAAGCTGCTGCTTCTGAAGTAACCTCCCCCGGGGGGTTTCGGCGGGGCCGCCTCAGTGGTTGAGGCGGCCCCTTCTTTTCTTCCGGGCCCGCCGCCAGCGGGGTCCTCTTCTCCCATGTGCGCCGTTTCCCTCTCCGGGACCGTTTGACGTACACCCCCCTTTCCTCATCTTCCTCGCACCCGGCGATAGGCCCCCGCGTGCACGATGCTCCCCTGCGCCTTCTCTCCCGCAT
>JBAVEL010000170.1:0-1803 GCA_049587715.1 Bacteroidota bacterium | reverse complement strand
GCGTCTATATGGGGGACCGCAAGCGCGAATGACCTGGAAAGCTCAGTGACCGCTTTGAGATACCGGGTCTTCCCATCATGTTTACCAAGAATATGGTTCTGAGCAAGAGGGAGCATTGCAAGCCTCTGCGAAGGGTCTTCCCATTCTGACCAGTCAAAGCCATGAAACATTCCACAGCATATCTCGTACTTTTCGTGCATGACAGCAACAAACTCGCTCTGGTTGATCGCGGTCTTGCCTGTACCTCCGCTCTCCGTATAGTTGACGATTGCCTGACGGAGTTCTTCACCAAGCCCGATATAATCGACGACAAGTCCACCGGGTTTGTCCCTGAAGACCCGGTTTACACGGGCAATCGCCTGCATGAGGGTGTGACCCTGCATCGGTTTGTCGATATACATCGTGTGGAGTGGAGGGACATCGAATCCGGTAAGCCACATGTCGCGGACAATGGCAATTTTGAAATCGTCCTTCGGATTCTTGAATCGTTTGGCAAGAGCTTCGCGCTTCGTTTTATTCCGGATGTGCGGCTGCCAGTCAGCGTCATCGGAAGCAGATCCGGTCATGACGATTTTGAGCGTCCCTTTTGTATCTTCTTTATTATGCCAGTCAGGCCGGATTCTGGTCATCGCATGATAGAGTTCGACACAAATGCGCCGGCTCATACAGACAATCATCGCTTTGCCTTCAATCGCGCTCTGCCGGTTCTCATAATGTTCGACGATATCTTGCGCAATAAGGTTGATCCGTTTGTCTGTTCCCACGACTGCTTCAAGAGCAGCCCATTTCGATTTCAGGTCTTCCTTGTATGCGACTTCTTCTCCTTCAGTCACTTCTTCAAATTTTGGATCGATCTGCGGGCGTTCTTTCTGGTCGATGTCAATTTTTGCAAGCCGACTCTCATACAGGATTTTTACCGTTGCACCATCATCCACGGCTCTCTGAATGTCGTAGATACTGATGTAATTTCCAAAAACATTCTTCGTATTCTTGTCAGTAAGTTCGATCGGCGTCCCGGTGAAACCAATGAAGGTCGCGTTTGGCAGTGCGTCGCGTATGTGCCGGGCGAATCCGTCAATAAAGTCGTACTGGCTCCTATGGGCTTCGTCTGCGATGACAATGATATTCTTTCTTTGGGAAAGAGCCGGATATTTTTCTCCTTTCTTTTCCGGGAAAAATTTCTGGATAGTGGTAAAAACAATTCCACCGGATGCGACTGCAAGGAGTTTTGCCAGGCCCGGGCGATCTTCTGCCTGAACGGGTTTCTGCCGGAGGAGTTCGTGGCAGCGTGAGAAGGTACCGAAGAGCTGGTCATCGAGATCATTTCTGTCGGTGAGCACAACAATAGTCGGGTTCTCCATCTTCTGGTGGAGCACAATCTTCCCTGTGAAAAAGACCATCGTAAGGCTCTTGCCTGATCCCTGGGTGTGCCAGACAACTCCTGCCCGTCGATCTCCCTCCGGTCCAGATGCCCTTACTGTGGTTTCGACAGCTTTTCTCACTGCATGATACTGGTGATATCCTGCCATCTTTTTAATGAGCGCTCCTTCACCATCATCTTCAAAGACAATGAAGTGCCTGATCAGTTCGAGCAGCCGGTGTTTCTCAAAAATTCCCCTGGTAAGCACTTCAAGCTGCGGCATCGTATCCGGTGCAAGTTCTTCACCTTCGATAGTCCGCCATGGCATGAAACGTTCCCAGTCTGCGGTCAGGGTACCTACCCTTGCATCAAGCCCATCAGAGATGATTACCATCTCATTAAAGGTGAAGAGTGAGGAGATCTGCTGCTTGTAGGTCTGGATC
>JBAVEL010000169.1:0-30779 GCA_049587715.1 Bacteroidota bacterium | reverse complement strand
CCAGACGGGCGTTCCGGAGGCCCCATCCCTCCAGTGTTCTCTGCGCCCACCGGCATGCGGCCAGGCAGGAGGGGGACCCGGTCAGCCGGGGACCGTGCAGGTCGAGGAGGAGACCCAGGATCTCCATCACCCGGGAGCGGTGGAGCCCTTCCTCGCCGATCATCCGGACGGCGGCGGTATCCACCGCCTCCCCGGCAGGCACCTCTCCCCGCGCGGGAGCTACGGCCAGCAGCATCGCCCCGATGAGGCGCCCTCTCATGATGATTCCAGCATGGCCTCGATGCGGGCCAGGCGTTCCTCCACGACCTCGGGGGAGGGGCCCGTGACGGTGATATGTCCCATCTTCCGGGCGGGCTCCACGCGGTGTTTTCCGTACAGGTGGAGCTTCACCCCCTCCGCTGAAAGGAGCCCGGGGAAATCCAGCTTCCCCATGTGCCTCCCCAGGATGTTCAGCATCCCGCAGGGGCAGAGCATTCCGGGCTCGGGTACGGGAAGGTTGCACAGGACCCGCACCAGGCCCTCGAACTGGGAGATCGTGGATGCGTCCAGGGACCAGTGCCCGGAATTGTGGGGGCGCGGGGCCAGCTCGTTCACGAGGAGGTCTCCCGCATGGGTGAGGAACATCTCCACGCAGAGAAGCCCCGTAAGGGAGAAGCTCCGGATGATGTCGGACCCCATCGCCAGGGCGCGCAGGGTGAGCTCGCTCCCGATGCGGGCGGGAATCACGGAGCGGTAGAGGATGTTCTCCCTGTGCGCGTTCTCCGCCGGGGGGAAGCACCGCACCTCCCCGTTCCGGCTCCTGAGCACCAGCACGGAGATCTCCGTCCGGAGGCGGACAAACTCCTCCACCACGTATTCCGCGCCGGGGGGGATCTGGGAGGTAAGAAATCTCTCCGCGGACGGCTCGTCCTCAAGGACCTTCTGTCCCTTTCCGTCGTAGCCCGCGGTGGCGGTCTTCACCACGGAGGGAAGACCCACCGTGCGCAGTGCCTCCCGGACCTCGCTCCGGGTGCGGGCGGCCGCGAAGCGGACGGTGGGGAATCCCCTCGCGCGCAGCTCCTCCTTTTCCCGCAGGCGGTGCCGTGCGGTGCGCAGGATGGCCGACCCCGGGAGGAGGGGTTTCCGCCCCTCCAGTCGCTCCACCATCTGCGGGTCCACATTCTCGAATTCGTAGGTGATGACATCGGCGCCTTCCGCCATGCGGTCCGCGGCGGTGGCGTCGTCAAAGGGGGCGGCGATGGCGGTGCCCGAGACTCGCGCGGCGGGGCACCGGGGGTCGGGATCCCAGACAATGGTCTCGTACCCCATCCTGCGGGCCTCGCGCACCAGCATCATGCCCAACTGGCCCCCTCCGATGACGCCGATGCAGGCGGGGGGGAGAAGGGGCTCGGCCTTCAGGGCCTCGTGCATGCCGGGAGGGCTCACACTCAGGCCTCGATGCGCGCGGCCAGGACCTTCCGCCGCATCCGGTCCCGGTAGGCGTCCATGCGGCGCCCCAGGGCGGGGTTGCGTACTGAGAGAATCCGGACCGCCAGCAGGCCGGCATTGGCGGCGCCGTTGACGGCCATGGCCGCCACCGGAATCCCCGGGGGCATCTGCGCGATGGAGAGCAGCGAGTCCAATCCGTCCATCGTGCGGGTCTTGATGGGCACCCCGATCACGGGGAGGGAGGTGCGGGAGGCCACCATGCCGGGGAGATGGGCGGCTCCCCCCGCCCCCGCGATGATCACGCGCAGGCCCCGCCGTGCCGCCGTGCCGGCATACCGGAACATGAGGGTGGGGGTCCTGTGTGCGGAGACGACGCGGAACTCGCACCCGATGCCGAACTCTTCCAGGATGTCCCGCGCCGGCTGCATCGCCGGGACGTCCGAAGTGCTTCCCATGATGATGCCCACCACGGCGGGAGGGCGGCCGCGCCCGTGCGGTTTCTTCATAGAATGTCCCCCTGGATGGATGCGGGAAAGATAGGAGAACGGCCCCGTATTCTCAAGCCGGGGCGGGGGAGGTGCCTCAGAGAAGGGCGGCCAGGTTCCGCTCCACCTTCTCCCGGTGCGTCTCCAGGCCGGCCAGCTTCTCCCGCTCCCGTGCCACCACCTCCGCGGGGGCGCGGGAGACAAACCCGTCGCTTGCCAGCTTTGTCTTTACCCCGTCCAGAATGCCCGTCAGGCGCCGGAGCTCCTTCTCCAGACGGGCGCGTTCCTTCGCCGTATCAATCAAGCCCTCGAGGGGGATGAACAGCTCCTCCCCCTCCACAACGGCGGTGGCGGCGGGCCGGGGCGGATCTCCCGTGCGGAGGAAGCCCACATCGCGCACCCGCGCCAGACGCTCCAGGTATCCCGCATACCGGAGGATGCTCTCCTCGGAGCGGCCGCCGGATATCGCCATCCGGAGCTTCAGCTCCGCCGAAGGGTGGATCCCCATCTCCCCCCGGACGGCCCGCACGCTCTCAATGACTCCCTGGACAAAGCCCATCTCCGCCTCCACGGCGGGATCCGAAAGGGAGGGATCCGGCTCCTCCAGCCGGGATCCCAGGATGGAGTCCCCCTCCGGGCGGGGGCGTATGTGCTGCCAGAGTTCCTCGGTCACGAACGGCATGAGGGGATGCAGGAGGCGCAGGGCGGCATCGTAGATGTCGAGGGCCCGCGTCATCACGGCCCTCTTCGCCTCCAGGGGCTCCGCGCCGTAGAGCCGCGACTTGATCATCTCCAGGTACCAGTCGCAGTAGTCGTGCCAGAAGAACCCGTACACGGTCCGGGAGACCCGGTTGATCTCGAAGGCGTTGAAGGCGGCGGTGACCTCCGCATGGGTGGAGTGGAAGCGGGAGAGAATCCACCGGTCGGCCAGGTCCCTGTGCGCCAGGTTGAAGCCCGTGTGCGGGGGTTCCTCCCCCGTTCCGGTGCGGTTCATGAGCAGGAATCGCCCCGCATTCCAGATCTTGTTGGCGAAATTTCGGCCCAGCTCGTTCTTCTCCCGGGCGTAGTGGATGTCCTGCCCCAGGGGGGCGAGATAGAGGATGGTGAACCTCACCGCATCCGCCCCGTACTCGGCAATCAGGTCCATGGGCTCGGGGGAGTTCCCGAGGGACTTGGACATTTTCCTCCCCTTTTCGTCCCTCACGATGCTCGTCATGTACACGTCCCGGAACGGAACGTTGTCGCCGATGCGGTCGCTGTGTGTGAAGCCGGGAGCGAACTTCAGGGAGGCCATGATCATCCGGGCCACCCAGAAGAAGATGATGTCGGGACCGGTCACGAGCAGGTCCGTCGGGTAGAAGTACCCCAGATCCGCGGCCTTCCCCCGCTCCCGGTGGGCGGGCCAGTCGTGCACCGAGAAGGGCCAGAGCCAGGAGGAGAACCAGGTATCCAGGACGTCTTCATCTTGGCGGAGCCGCGTCGCGCCGCAGCGGGGGCAGGATGCAGGCGCCATCCGGGCCACGATGGGCCCCGGGCAGGGGCCCCCGGGGGCGGCGGTGTTGTCGCAGTACCAGACCGGTATCCGGTGACCCCACCAGAGCTGCCGGGAGATGCACCAGTCCCGCAGGTTCTCCATCCAGTGGTTGTAGACGCGGCTCCACCGCTCGGGATGGAACCGGACGTGCCCTTCGGCCACCGCCCTCCGGGCGGGCTCCGCCAGGGGCTGCATGCGCACGAACCACTGGTCGGAAAGCGCGGGCTCGATCACGGTATCGCACCGGTAGCAGCGGCCCACGCTGTGGAGGTGGGGTTCGGTCTTCTCCAGCAGGCCCTCCCGCTCCAGATCCTCCAGCACCCGCGCGCGTGCCTCCAGGCGGTCCAGGTTCCGGTACCGCTCGGGGACGTTCTCGTTGGTGCGTGCGGAGGCGTCCAGGATGGTCAGCTGCGGAAGGCGGTGCCTCTGACCGATCAGATAGTCGTTGGGGTCGTGGGCGGGAGTCACCTTCACCATGCCGGTCCCGAAGGCGGGGTCCACGAAGGAATCGGCCACGACAGGGATGGAGCGTCCGGCGAGTGGAAGGCGGAGGGACTTCCCCACGAGGGCACGGTAGCGTTCGTCTTCCGGGTGCACCGCCACGGCGGTGTCCCCCAGCATGGTCTCGGGCCTGGTGGTGGCCACGACGGCGGGGGGAAGGCCCCCCCCTCCCTCCGCCGGGTACCGTATGTAATAGAGGGACCCCTGCTGCTCCACGTACTCCACCTCATCATCGCTGATGGCCGTGTGATCCTTGGGACACCAGTTGACGATGTACATTCCCCGGTAGATGAGCCCCTCCTCGTAGAGACGGACGAACACCTCCCGCACGGCCGCCGAGAGGGTCTCGTCCATGGTGAACTTCTCCCGGTCCCAGTCGCAGGCGGCCCCGAGGGTGCGGAGCTGGCGGATGATGACGCCCCCGTACTCCTTCCGCCACTCCCACACCTTCTCCAGGAACTTCTCCCTCCCCAGATCATGCCGGGTGAGGCCCTCCTTCCGGAGGGCCTTCTCCACCACGTTCTGGGTGGCGATGCCCGCATGGTCGGTGCCGGGAATCCAGCAGGCGGCGTGGCCCGTCATGCGCTTGTACCGGATATAGACATCCTGAAGGGTGTTGTTCAGGATGTGCCCCATGTGGAGCACGCCCGTGATGTTGGGGGGGGGGATCACAATGGTGAAGGGCTTCCGGGATGGGTCCGGCTCGGCGTGGAACAGGCGCTGCTTCTCCCAGAAGGCGTACCACCCGGCTTCCACCTCGGCGGGGGCATAGACTTTGGCCAGCGCGGCATCCTTGTCAGGCACGGAGGATTCCCTTTCTGCGAGGCACCTGTGACGGCTCCCGGTGCGGGGGACGGTCCGGCTCTCAGCGGACCGTGAAGCGGTGTTCCAGCTCGCGGGTGTTGCCCTGGAGGTCCGCCGCCCGGACGAGGAGGCGGTGGGGACCCCGTGCGAGCGGGTGCGGGACCTGGTACGTGACCCGGCGATGTTCGCCGTCGATCTCCGGTATCACGGAAGCCCCGTCAATGTACATTCTGAAGGCCTCATAATCAACGCCCGAGAGGGCGTCCCGAAGTCCGAAGGAGACCGCGGGCCGGGCGGACCCGCGCGGACGGATCCGGATGCGGCCCACCTCGGGAGGATGCGTATCGGTCCGGAGGGAAAGCTCCCCGAGAGTGGCCGCGATGCGGCCCGCGAGGACCCCCGATCCGGGGTTGGACAGAAGCACGCTCCGCCTTCCGAAGCCCTGGAAGTAGAGCCCCTCCCCCCTCCGGGGTTCCGTCTCCAGCTCGGCCCGGAAGCCCTCCCTCAGCACGGTGTTGCGCGGCTCCAGGCGGTAGACGATGTTGCCGTCTTCCTCCGAACGCGCCACCTCCAGAAGGAGGGTGCTCCAGACGGATGCAGGTCCGTAGGCGAGCCGGAGTCGGCCCCCGTCCAGGACCAGTGTCCCCGAATCCCCGGGAGCCACGGGATGAATGTCGAGCGAGAGGGATGCGGTGGCGGGGTGTCCGTTGACGTGGGCGCGGCAGACAATCCGGCGGAGCCCGGGGCTGCGCGTGGGGGTGAAGCTCCCTGCGAAGCTCCCTTCCGGCTCGGCCGCAAGCTCCAGGACGCGCCGGGAGCCGGGTTCCAGAATCTCAATCTCGGGCCGGGAGGTACACACACCCGAGGCGGCCGCCCGGATCTCCACCCTGGCGCCGCGCACCCTTCCGGTGAGCGCCAGAGAGCGGCCCTTCTCCCCGGGATCGCCCAGGAGGCGCACCAAAGGGGGGGAAACCCCCCCGTCCTCTGCGCGGGCGATCACCCGCAGGATCGCGGCTTGCGGGGGCGGGGGAGGCAGTTCCAGGTGGCTCCCCGTCATGGAGAGGGAAGGGAGATCCCGCCACCCGGGCCCCGGAATCCAGGCGGAAGTGTGGATCCGGAGGGGAGGCCTTCCCTCTTCGAGCACGACCCGGTGTTCCCCTCCCCCCGCGACCATGGAAATCCGGGGCCGGGAGAGGATGATCAGTGTGCAGAGAACCTCCGATGTGTTGCCCGAGAAGTCCGATGTGACGATCCGGAGCTCGTGCGGTCCGGGAGGGAGGATGTCTGTGCGGAGGATGCCGGAGCCCTCCCCGCGCGGGGTGTGGAGAGAGAGAGCTGCGGGGGTCTCCACATAAAGCCGCTCCAGTCGCCCGGCTCCCTGCTCCAGGAGGTCCCAGTCGTAGTAGAGCCCGATCTGCTGGGCCAGGGTATTCGGTGCCCTGTCCAGGCGCACGGCCACAAGGAGGGAATCATCCAGAAAAAGGTCGTGACGGTACACCCCGTGCCGGAAGTGGGATCCGTTGGATAGGTCCCGGGCTTCAATCCCGATCCCGACGTTTCCCGTGACCCGCACCCTTTCCCGGGGGCTGTACCGGCCCCTCCCCGACGGGCGGAGGCGCCGCACGGCGGGAGAGCCCGAGCCGTCCACGCGGGAGTGCACATCGAGCGGAGTGAAACTGAGCCGCCGCGGTTCTGGGGGGATTGTGTCTTCCATACGCAGGGCGGGGCAGAGGAGCGGGTTCACGAAATCCAGGCTTCCGTCCCGGAGCTCGAAATGGAGATGAGGGGTGCCCACGCCGGTCTCCCCGGTGAAGGCGACGAGGTCCCCCCTCCCCACGGGGAACTCGGTGCTGTCGCAGAGTATCTCCACGGGATACCGCTCCCGGAGGCGCTGCTCGCGGCGCACCCGTTCTTCCAGACCGGGGGCGAACCTCTCCAGGTGGGCGTAGGTGGTGGTGAACCCGTCGGGATGCCTCAGGTAGAGCATCTTGCCGTATCCGACGGGGGAGACGCGGATGCGCTCCACGTAACCCTCCTGCATGGCGAAGACCCGGAATCCCGTGGAGCTCCCGGTTCCGATGTCCACCCCTCCGTGGAAGTGGGTGCGGCGGAACTCGGCAAAGGTGGAGGTGAGCTTCCGGCCTGCGTCCGTGGGCCAGGCGTAGTCCCCCCATGCGGGCTCCCGGGGCGCTCCGGGCCCGGCGGGAGATCCGCCTTGCGTTGCAATGGCGGCCGGGAGAAGCCCCGATGCCAGCGCGAGAATTGCCGCGCGGGATGCACTCCGGATGCCTCTCCTCCCCCCGGGGCGGTTCACGTCGTGCGGGACTCCCCTGAACGAAGGAGCGATGGAGGGTGCTCGCGCCCGCTCCGGCGGCGTTCTTCCCTGAGGAGAATCTCCCGGGCCACGGCCAGATAGGCGGCCGATCCGCGGGAGCGGGCGTCAAAAAGAACGGCGGGCTTTCCGTAGAAGCTGGCCTCGGCCAGGAGCGTATTCCTCGGGATCGTCCCTCCGAAGAGGTGGCCGCCGTACCGCGCCCGGAGCTCCCGGAGTGTGATGTCGGTGACCCTGGTGCGGGGCTCATGCATGGTGAGCAGGATCCCCTCCACCTCCAGACTCCTGTTGGCCGCCTCCCGGATCCGCTCCATGAAGGAGAAGAGTTTGTCCACCGCATCCAGGGAGAAGTGGCCCGAGCGGACGGTCACGAGAACGCCGTGCGCTGCGGTGAGGGCATTGGCCGTCATGCCGCGCAGGTAGGGGGGGCAATCCAGGATGATGAAGTCGTACCGCGCGCTCCATCCCCGCAGGGCGTTCTTCAGCATGGAGCGGTTATCGGCCAGCCGCGCCAGGCGCTCCTCGGCCTGAAGGGTGTGGACGTTGGAGGGGACCACATCCAGGTATTCCAGCTCCGTCCTGTGGACGGCCCTCTCCATGGAGGCGGTGAAGTTGAAGACATCGAAGATGCCCGCGCGGGTGTTGGCTTCGGTGAACCCGAAGGAGAGCCCGGCCGCGCCCAGCGCGTCCAGATCCACGAGCAGGGTGCGCTTCTCGGCCACCGCCAGACTGGCCGCCAGGTTCACGGCCGTTGTGGTCTTTCCGACACCTCCCTTGGGAAGGGCCACGGCGATCGTGCGGGTCACGAGGGCTCCGGCGATACGATTTCCACGGAGAGCTCGGCGACGCCCTGGAGGCGGGCGCGCAGGCGGTCTCCCGGCCGCACCGGGCCGACGCCCGCAGGGGTCCCCAGAAACACCAGGTCTCCCGGCTCGAGAGTGAAAATGCGGGAGAGCCAGACAAGCACCTCACAGGGGGGGAAGATCATCTCCTCCGCCGAGGCTTCCTGGCGGAGGACACCGTTCACCTCCAGCGACAGGCGGAGTCCTGCGGGGTCCTCCACCAGTTCGCTCCGCAGAAAGTCGGAGACGGGGGCCGAGGTGTCGAACCCCTTTGCCACGGTCCAGGGGAGCCCCTTCCGCTTGGCTTCGGCCTGGATGTCCCGGAGCGTCATGTCCAGGCCCACCCCGTAGCCCGCGATGCAGCGGGGCGCGTCCTGGAGCGCGATGTTTCTGGCTTCGGACCCCAGAAGGAGGACCATCTCCACCTCGTGATGCATCTCCCGGGAAAAGGGCGGAAAGACAACCCTGCCGCCCCCTGGAAGGAGGGCGGAGGAGGGCTTCAGGAACACAACGGGCTCCTCGGGGACGGGGGCGTTCATTTCCCTGGCATGCTCAGGATAGTTCCTGCCGAGGCAGAGGATCTTCCCCGGGGCCATCTCATTGCCGCCCGGATGGAGGCGTACCCGCTTCATGTGCATGAGGATCGGTTCATTCCGTTCACGAATATAGTGAGCCGGGCGGGGATTATCAACGGAGGGGGATGCAATCTAAAAAAGTTTGCGTATTCCATCCCCCGCTTGCAATTGCTTTTGATTATGTCTACTTTCCGTCCGGTATATCCGGAGCCGGGGGAACGCTGCTTGGGTGTCACGTACGCGCGCGCGGGAGTGAGCATCGCCAGGGGGGACTCCTTCGTCCGTTTTCTGAGGGATCGCCTGCACGCGGCACGGACAGGTTCCATGGTGGGGGAGATCGGTCTGTTCGGCGGCTTTCATTCGGGGCGCTTTCCCGGCTACCGGCACCCGGTGCTGGTGGCGAGCACGGACGGCGTGGGGACCAAGCTCCTGGTGGCGCAGCTCCTCGACAGGCATGAAGGTCTGGGGGAGGACCTTGTGAACCACTGCGTGAACGACATCGCAGTGTGCGGGGCGCGGCCCCTCTTCTTCCTGGACTACATGGCGTTCGGCAGGCTTTCCCTCCGGCGGGCGAAGTCGCTTGTGCGCGGGGTGGCGAAAGCTTGCAGGGAGAACGGGTGCGCCCTCCTCGGGGGAGAGACGGCCGAGATGCCGGGGCTCTACCGGGATGAGCAGTATGACCTGGCGGGGACGATCGTGGGGGTGGCGGAACGGAGCGGGATCCCGACGGGGAGGGGGATGCAGGCGGGGGATGTGATCATCGGGCTTCCGTCCACGGGACTGCACACCAACGGCTACTCGCTGGCGCGGAAGGTGCTTCTGAAGAGGTTTGATCTGCACAAACGCACCCCGGAACTCGGCATGACGCTGGGAGATGCGCTCCTGGCGGTGCACCGCTCATACCGGACCGTTCTGGAGCGCCTCGGCGCAGAGTTCCGCCTGGAGGCGTGCGCGCACGTGACGGGAGGGGGGATTGAGGGCAATACCCGGCGGGTGGTGCCGGCCCGGTTGCGGCCGCGCATCCGCTGGGATGCGTGGGAACGTCCCCCGCTCTTTTCCCTGATTCAGCGGGCGGGCCGCGTGCCGGAACGCGACATGCGGCGGACTTTCAACCTGGGCATCGGGCTGACGATCATTGTGCGGGAGAGGAGTGCGGAGGAGGTCCTCCGCTGGCTCCGGAGGAGGGGCGAGCGGGCGGTGATGCTCGGAGACATCGGACCCTGTATCTGATCGGACTGTGGCGAATCCGGAAGAGAACCCCCCTCCCGGCGGAGGGCCGCCAAGGGGGATACGCATAGAGCTCGGGCCTTTTCCCGCTGCCGCCACCGACGCGCCGCTGAGCGTGGAGGAGCTGAAGGAGCGTCTGGGCCAGGCCCATGCCCTGTACGGCCGGATCGGGGCCCTGGCGGAGATTTCGCTCCAGATCGATGCCGCCCGGGGACGGGAGGAGATCCTCCGGGTTCTCCGCTCGGAGGCCAAATGGCTGGTGGACCATGACGTCTGCTTCCTCTCGCAGGTCAACCGGACCCGCACCCACTACTTTGTATCCACCCTCTCGCCGATCGCCGACGCCACGGATCTGAACCGCAAGCACTTCCTGCTGCACCAGGGCATGCCCGGCTGGGTGATCCAGAACCAGTCGCCCATCCTGATGGACGTCTCCGCCGGACCGGCGTTCACGCAATCCGTGGAGGGAATCCTCACGGACCTGGGGATGCAATCTCTCCTGATCGTCCCACTCCGGACGGGGGAGGAGACCATCGGCTCCCTGACATTCAGCTCCGCCAACCCCGCGGCCTACCGGGAGCAGGACATGTGGCTGGCCCAGCTTCTGGGCATCCAGTCCGCCACGGCCCTCAAGAACGCCGCGATTCTGGAGGACGCCCAGAGGCGGATGACGCACATCGAGCTGGTGAACGAGATTGCGGAGAAGCTGACCTCCACCCTGGACCTGGACGAGCTGCTCGGCTCGGCGGCGGAGACCATCCAGAAGACCTTCGGCCTGTTCGATGTCACGATCTTCACGGTGGACCCCAAGGCGGACGAGGCGGTGCTGGTGGCCCATGCGGGCAACTACGTGGATTTTGTGCCGCAGGGGTACCGCCAGCGGCTGTCGGAAGGAGTGGTCGGCTGGGCGGCGCGGGAAGGGGAGCGGCTGCTCATCAACGACGTGGCCGAGGATCCCCGCTACATGGCCTACGAGTATCACAGCACCCGCTCCGAGCTGGCCATCCCGATCCGCGTGGAGAACCGGGTGGTGGGCGTGCTGAACGTGGAGGACACGCGGCTCCACGCCTTTGATGAGACGGATGCCATCGTGCTGGAGACGCTCTGCGACCAGCTCGGGAGCGCCATGAAGAACGCCCGCCTCTACGAGGAGGTGAAGGCGGCCAACGCGAAGCTGACGGAGCTGGACCGGATGAAGTCGGACTTTTTGGGCATCGTCTCCCACGACTTCCGCTCGCCCCTGGCCAGCATCATGCTGGCCGCCAGGGCGCTGCTCCGCAAAGGGGACGCCGCCGACCCCCGGCGTCTGCACGAGTACCTGACAATCATCGTGGACCAGGCCAACCGGCTGAGCCTTCTGGCGGAGGACACGCTGTCCATCACCAAGATGGAGTCCGGCCGGCTCACCTACCTGTTCAAGGTTGTGAACGTGGAGCGGCTCATCAAGGACGCCGCCGCCCTGGTGCATTTCTCCCGCCGCCACACGCTGGACTTCACGGTGGAGAGCAACGTTTCCTACATCAAGGGGGATCTCAGCAAGCTGCGGCAGGTGCTCCAGAACCTCCTCTCCAACGCCGTGAAGTATTCCCCCCGGGGGGGGAAGGTGACCGTCACGGCGGCGGAATGGAAGGAGGACTTCATCATGATCTCCGTCACGGACGAGGGAATCGGCATCCCTCCGGGTCAGGCCGACCGGCTGTTCCGGAAGTTCTCGCGGATCGACTCGGGGGAGGCGCGGGAGATCAAGGGCTCGGGGCTGGGCCTCTGGATCTGCAAGGAGATCGTGAGGGCGCACGGGGGGGAAATATGGGTGGAAAGCGAGCCCGGACGGGGGAGCACCTTCCGCTTCACCTTGAAGCGGGCACAGCCGGATCCTCCCCCACCCGAGCCCTGAAGGGGCGTGCCCCCGGGCGCGCTCCCGGGGCGGTCTCCAGGCGCCTGACGGACCCGGCGTAGAATTCTCTCCAGGAGTCGGCCCTCCCTCCAAGACCAGCCACCCCGAGGCGGTATTCCCCGGGGGTCATCCCCAGTGAATCCAGGATGGACGAGACCCGGCGCGTGGCGAGGCTCTCCGGCGTGTGTTCCGCATTCCGCAGAAGGGCGGCATGGGCCTCCTCCAGGGCCTCCCCGGGCGGGACCCGGTGGCTCTCCCCCGCCGGCTGACAGCCCGCCCACATCCCCGCCGCCAGAAAGGGGAGAACTCCTGCCAGAATATCCCGGAGGTGCATGGGGGTCAGGGTAGCGAATCACCCCCTGGAAGTCAACGGCAGCAGGGCGCCTTGACAATGGCGGCCGATAGTGATATATTCAGCACCCCATTCGGATGGTTTTCCGGTGATTTTCACTCATTTCTTATCATTTTTTCACTGATTCCATGCCTTCTACATCTGATTTCAGGCCGGGCCTGACCATACGGTACAACAACGAACTCTGGACTGTCGTGGAATTCCAGCACGTGAATCCCGGCAACTGGCGGGCTTTCGTGCGCACGAAGCTGAAGAACCTAAAGACCGGCAAGGTCCTGGAGAACAGGTTCCGGGCGGGGGAGGCCATCGAGGTGGTCCGGATCGAGCGGAAGGAGTTCCAGTTCCTCTACAGGGACGGGACCGGGTACGTGTTTATGGACAAGCACACATTCGAGCAGTTGACGGTGGAGGGGGCCCAGGTGGGACAGGGGGCGCAGTTCCTCAAGGACGGGGAGTCGGTGGACATCCTTTTCAACGGCATCGACATCACGGGGATCGAGCTTCCCATCTCGGTGGAGCTCCGGGTGGTGGAGACCGTGCCGGGGGTTCGCGGGGATACGGCCACCGCCGGCACCAAGCCGGCCCGGCTCGAGACGGGTGCCACCGTGAATGTTCCCCTCTTCATCAACGAGAGGGACCTGCTGCGCGTGGACACCAGGACGGGGGAGTACATGGAACGTGTGAAGGCGTAGGGCGGGGCCGGACCCTCCGCAGGTCGCAGTCCAACCATTCATGGAGCCCGCATGGACCTGAGTGTGGTTAAGAAGCTCATCAAGCTGGTGTCGGAAAGCACGATTGACGAGGTGGAGATCGAGGAGGAGGGAAGGAAGATCCGGGTGGCCAAGACCCGCTTTGCGGGGGCGCCCCCTCCCATGCACTATGCCCCCCCCGGGTCCGGGGTCTATGCCCCCCTTCCCGCTCCGCCGGCGCAGTTGCCGGCAAAGGAACAGGCGGCGGAGCCCCCCGCGGCCAATCTGCACGAAGTGAAGTCCCCCATCGTGGGAACCTTCTACCGGGCCCCCGCCCCCGATGCCGCCCCGTATGTGGAGCCGGGCGCCGTGGTGCACCCCGGCATGATTCTCTGCATCGTGGAGGCCATGAAGCTCATGAACGAGATCGAGTGCGACGTGGCGGGGAAGGTGGTGAAGGTGTTTGTGGAGAACGGCCAGCCCGTGGAGTACGACCAGCCGCTGTTCCTCATCGAGAAGTCCTGAACGCCGGAGACCGTCCGTGTTCAAGAAGGTGCTCGTGGCAAACCGGGGTGAGATCGCCCTCCGCATCATCCGGGTCTGCAGGCAATTCGACATCAAGACCGTGGCGGTGTACTCCACGGCGGATGCAGACTCGCTCCACGTGCGCTTTGCGGACGAGGCGGTGTGCATCGGCCCCCCTCCCGGAAAGGACTCCTATCTCAAGATACCCCGCATCATCGCGGCGGCGGAGGTGACGGATGCCGACGCCATTCATCCGGGGTACGGTTTCCTGGCCGAGAACGCGAGCTTCGCGGAGATCTGCACGACCTCGGGCATCAAGTTCATCGGCCCCTCGGCGGAGATGATCGCCGCCATGGGCGACAAGGCCCTGGCCAAGGAGACGATGCGGAAGGCGGGGGTGCCGGTGATTCCCGGCAGCGAGGGTGTGGTGAAGTCGGCGGGGGAGGCGGTGGAGGTGCTCCGCGCCATCGGAGCTCCCGTGATGGTGAAGGCGGTGGCGGGAGGCGGGGGAAAGGGGATGCGCATCGTGCGGGAGGAGGCGGAGATGGAGGGGCAGTTTGCCACGGCCCGGGCCGAGGCGGAGAAGGCATTCGGCAATGCGGACCTCTACGTTGAGAAGCTCCTGGAAGGTCCCCGGCACGTGGAGTTCCAGGTGTTCGGGGACCGTCACGGGAACGTCATCCACTTCGGGGAGAGAGACTGCTCCATCCAGCGCCGGCATCAGAAGCTCGTGGAGGAATCCCCCTCCCCGGCGGTGAACGAGGCCCTCCGGACCCGTATGGGGGAGGCCGCCCTGAAGGGGTGCAGGGCCGTCAACTACGAGAATGCCGGCACGATCGAGTTTCTCCTGGACCGGGAGGGGAATTTCTACTTCATGGAGATGAACACCCGGATCCAGGTGGAACACCCGGTGACGGAACAGGTGACCAGCCACGACCTGATCAAGCTGCAGCTCCGGGTGGCTGCGGGCGAGCGGCTGCCCCGGAGGAAGATCACCCCCCGCGGGCATGCCATCGAATGCCGCATCAACGCCGAGGACCCGGACCACGGGTTCCGGCCCTCCCCCGGGAAGATCACCGATTTCCACATGCCGGGAGGGTTCGGGGTGCGCGTGGACACGCACAGCTACGCGGGCTACGAGGTGTCTCCCTATTACGACTCCCTGGTGGCCAAGCTCATCGTGTTCGCCCAGACACGGGAGGGAGCCATCAACAAGATGGCATCGGCCCTGGAGGAGTTCACGGTGGAGGGGATCCACACCACCATCCCCTTCCACCGGCAGGTGATGCGGGACGAGCGGTTCCGCAGCGGCGATTTCGACATCGGCTTTCTGGATACCTTTACCTACCGGCCCGGATCCTGAGACGGAAGCGGCCCACAACCGAGGAGACCCATCATGAACGTTCCTGAGAACCTGAAGTACACCAAGGACCACGAGTGGGTCCGCGTCGAGGGGGAGATCGGCACGGTGGGTATCACCGACCACGCGCAGGGGGAACTGGGAGACGTGGTGTTCGTGGAGCTCCCCGCCGTCGGGAAGGCCGTCAAGCAGGCGGAGTCTTTTGGCACCATCGAGGCGGTGAAGGCGGTCTCCGATCTGTTCGCCCCCGTCTCGGGGAGCATTGCCGAGGTGAACAGGACCCTGGAGAAGAACCCCGAGATCGTCAACAGGGACCCGTACGGCGAGGGCTGGATGGTCAAGATCCGGCTGAGCGCCCCCTCCGAGGCGGCCACCCTCATGGACGCCGCCGCCTACAGGGCCATGGCGGGGAAGTAGCGCTTTCCCCCGGGGTTCTCATTCCGCTCCCGCCGGCGCCCCGCCGGCGGGGGGATCATCACAACCGGTGGAGATCAACAGCATGACCGTCCCGGCAATGCCGCACCTTTCCCCAGGAGAGCAACGCTCCCCCCATGCCGCCCTGCGCGGGCGGGATTTTCTGTCCGTGGATGATCTTTCCTCCACCGAGATCCTCGGGATCTTCCGCCTGGCGGCGGACATGAAGCGGAACCGCGCCGCCTACCGGAAGACCCTGGAGGGGGTGATCATGGCCCTCATCTTCGAGAAGCCCTCCCTCCGGACCCGGACCACCTTCGATGTGGGCATCAAGGAGCTGGGGGGGGATTCCATCTATCTCTCGCCGGCGGAGATCAACCTGGGCAAGAGGGAATCCGTCTACGACGTGGCCAAGAACCTGGAACGGATGGTGCAGGCCATCATGATCCGCACATTCGCCCACGAAGTCTGCACGGGGCTGGCGCACCACGCCTCCATTCCGGTGATCAACGGCCTGACGGACCTGGAGCACCCCTGCCAGGCCATGGCGGACTTCTTCACCATGACGGAGTACCTGGGGAACCTTCCCCAGAAAAAGCTGGTCTACATGGGGGACGGGAACAACGTGGCTCATTCCCTGATGCTGGCTGCGGCGAAGCTGGGAGCCCGTCTCACGGTCTGCACCCCCGAGCGGTACGGGCCCTCGGAGGCCGTGGTGCGGCGCGCACAGGCGATCGCGTCCGGGACCGGGGGATCCATCGGTCTCACGGCGGATCCGGCGGCCGCCGCCTCCGGGGCGGACATGATCTACACGGATGTCTGGGCCAGCATGGGCCAGGAGGCCGAGGCGGCCGAGCGGCGGAAGGTGATGATGCCCTACCAGGTGAACGGAGACCTGTTCCGGCGGGCGAACCCCGCGGCCATCTTCATGCACTGTCTGCCGGCCCACCGGGGGGAGGAGGTCACCGACGAGGTGATCGACGCGGAACGGTCCGTGGTGTTCCCCCAGGCCGAGAACCGGCTGCACGTGCAGAAGGCAATCATGTTCGAGCTTCTGAAGGACTGACGTGGCCCTGGTACTGGTGGCGGTGGGCGGCAACGCCCTGATCCGGGAAGGGCAGGAGGGAACGGCGGAGGAACAGTTCCGGAACGCCATGACCACCGCGGTCTCCGTGGTCCAGCTCCTCAAGGCGGGCGACCGGGTGGTGCTCACGCACGGGAACGGCCCCCAGGTGGGGGCGGCGCTGATCCGGTCGGAGAAGGCCTCCGCCCACGCCTACCGCCTTCCCTATGACTGCTGCGTGGCCTCCACGCAGGGGGAGATCGGGTACATGCTGCAGTACGCCCTCTGGCAGGTGATGCAGCGGGAGGGGCTCCGGATTCCGGTGGCGGCCCTGGTGACCCAGGTCCGGGTGGACATGCGGGATCCCGCGTTCACCAACCCCACCAAGCCCGTGGGGCCGTTCTACAGGAGGGCGGATGCGGAGCGCCAGCAGGCGGAGCTGGGCTGGATCATGAAGGAGATTCCCCGCAAGGGGTTCCGCCGCGTGGTGCCCTCCCCCCGCCCCGTGGAAATCATCGAGATGGAGGCCATCCGGGCGTGCGTGGAGCGGCATCTGGTGGTGATTGCCGGAGGAGGAGGAGGAGTGCCGGTGTCGAACGACCACGATATCTCCAAGGGGGTGGAGGCGGTGATTGACAAGGACCTGACCTCCGCCCTCCTGGCGGGAGGGCTGGGGGCGGATCTGTTTGCCATCGTGACGGGGGAGGAGCGGGTCTTCCTGGACTACGGGAAGCCCTCCCAGCGCCCCATCGACAGGATGGACGCCGCCACGGCGCGGAGCCACCTCGATGCGGGGCAGTTCCCCGAGGGGAGCATGGGGCCGAAGGTGGAGGCGGCCCTGGACTACCTGCAGCAGGGAGGACGGGAGGTGGTCGTCACCGACATGGACCACCTGTTTGCGGGAACCCGCGGCAGGGCGGGGACCCACATCCATTCCGATGCAGGGACGGGGGGGGGCGGATGAGAATGTTGACCACACACCACAGGACGTACAGGGAGGACGCATGAGGCGGACCAGGGTGCTCATCATGGGAGCGGCCGGCCGGGATTTTCACAACTTCAACACCGTGTACAGGAACAACCGGCGCTATGAGGTTGTGGCCTTCACCGCGACGCAGATCCCCAACATCGACGGGCGGAAGTACCCGGCTGCCCTGGCCGGCCGGCTCTATGGCCGGGGCATTCCGATCCGGCCCGAGAAGGAGCTGCCGGAACTGATCCGCCGTCTGGAGGTGGATGAGGTGGTCTTCTCCTACTCCGACGTGAGCTTCCCGTATGTGATGGAACGGGCCTCCCTGACGACCGCCTGCGGGGCTTCGTTCCGCCTGCTGGGGGCCCGGGAGACGATGCTGGAGTCCGCCGTGCCGGTTGTGGCGGTGGTGGCGGTACGGACGGGCTCGGGCAAAAGCCAGACATCGCGCGCCGTGTGCGCGCATCTCCACCGGAGGGGCCTGCGCGTGGTGGCGGTGCGGCACCCGATGCCCTACGGGGATCTGGTGCGGCAGCGGGTCCAGCGCTTTGCCTCCATCGGAGACCTCCGCAAGCACCGGTGCACGGTGGAGGAGATGGAGGAGTACGAGCCGCACATCGTCCAGGGGACGATCATCTATTCGGGAGTGGATTACGGGGCCATCCTGCGGAAGGCGGAGAAGGAAGCCGACGTCATCGTGTGGGACGGGGGAAACAACGATCTCTCCTTCTACCGGCCGGATCTGACAATCACGGTTGCGGATCCGCACCGGCCCGGGCACGAGCTCTCGTATTACCCGGGAGCCGTGAACCTCCGCCTGGCGGACGTGGTGGTGGTGAACAAGATCGACTCCGCTCCCAGGGAAAATGTCGAGACGGTCCTCCGGAACATCCGCTCGGTGAACAGCCGGGCGACCGTGATACGGGCTGCTTCGGCCATCACGGTGGACGATGAGGCCGCCATTCGCGGGAAACGCGTCCTGGTGATCGAAGACGGGCCCACCCTGACGCACGGAGACATGAGCTTCGGGGCCGGGGTCCTGGCGGCCCGCACCTACGGGGCCGCCGAGATCGTGGATCCCCGCCCCTGGGCGGTGAAGTCGATTGCCGAGACGTTCCGCGCCTACCCCTCCACGGGGGCTCTCCTCCCCGCCATGGGGTACGGAGAGAAACAGATGAAGGACCTGGAGGCGACCATCGCACGGGTTCCCGCGGATACGGTTGTGGTGGGAACCCCCATCGACCTGCGCAGGGTCATCACACTCGGGAAACCCTCGGTCCGGGTGCAGTACACCCTCAAGGAAGAGGGAAAGCCGGACCTTGCCTCCGTGCTGGACCGGTTCCTGAAGAGGGTCCGGAAGCCAAAGAGCTCCCGGGCGCGGCGCTGAGCAGTCCCCGGGGGGCTAAGGCCCGGGCGGGGAAGGGGGGAGCCGCCGCAGGATCATCGGGGAGAGGAGGTCGAAGGTCTCCTCCGCACCACGCCGGCGGAGGAAGCCGAGGAGGGAATCGGGAGGGCCGGTCAGGAGGACGGACTCCCCCGGGAGGCCGGTACCCGCCGTGCGGCCCGGGAGCTCCCCCCGCCGGAGGGCGTCCAGGAACGAATCCTGGAGCGGAGCCCAGAGGATCAGGTCCCCCCCGTCGGTGAAGCGCGCCAGCAGCAGGTAGTAGCTCTCCATCCATTCCCCCTTTTCGCAGAGCCGGACGGAAAGGTAGTCCGGGTCTCCGGCCTGGGTCACGTACATCTCTCCCTGCTCCATGCGGAACCCCCCCCGGCCCCATTCCAGGGCGGCCAGCCGTACGGCCCCGCTGTCGGGCCGGCGCACGTGAATCACCCGATCCTCCATGAGCCAGGTTCCCTCGTAGCGCGCCATCCGGGCCTCATCGGCCCCCCCCCGAAGGGGAAGGAGTGTTGTGACGGAGGAACATCCCGCCAGGCTCAGCGCCCAGAGGGCCGGGATCAGGGCGGCCGCCCTGCGGGCTTGTGTCATGGGATGTCGGCTCCCTTCTGCGGCCTTCGGGGCGCGGGGCATGCTCGGGGGGCCGGGCCCGCGGGCGCGCATCAGACGGCCCCCTCTTTCCGGGGCCGTTCGGCATTGATGAGGTCTTCCAGGGCGGTCAGCTCCGCCTCCGGAAAACCCAGCCAGCGGAGCGACTCGGAGAGGGAGAGGGTCACGATGGCGTGTCCGCGGGCCAGCTCGGCCACGGAGGCATAGGCCCGTCCCATGCCGAAGGCCGCCCCGCCTTCCGGGACCACGATGGCAAGGCGTCCCCCGATGCAGCGGGGTTGACCCTTCTCAAGCCGGGCGGCCTCGGTGGTCCCCTGGACGGTGAGCCGGCTGATGTCTCCCAAGTCCCGGCAATCGGCGACCTCCCTGGCCGCCCTCCACTCCCGCGCCTCGGCGTTCAGGGATCGGACGTGGTCCAGAAGCTGGGCGTCGTCGATGCAGCCGTGCACGCGGGTGAGGATGAAGTTGGTCCCGGGGAAGTACTTCCGGCTGAACGGCATGGGTTCCTCGCTGTGTGTGCGTGATCCGGGCGCCGACGGTCAGACCCGCGGGAGCATGTGTGCGGGCATGCGCACGGCAATCACCGTTCCCCGGGCGCACAGCTCCCCCCCCGCCGCCAGCGCGGCCCGGACAATCACCTTCCTTTCAGTCACCTCCTCGGCCCGCCCCCGGAGTTCCAGCAACACACCCATGGGTGTGGGCCGCAGGTAGTCCACATGAAGGGAGGCGGTGACGAACCGGAGCGGGGGGAGCGTGTCCATGTCGCGTCCCTCGGCCCGGTAGGAAGCGGCCGCGGCCGTGCCCGTACCGTGGCAGTCCAGCAGGGAGGCGATGAGGCCCCCGTAGACGTACCCGGGGACGGCTGTGTGGGCGGGGAGCGGCATGAAGTGCGCCACGGTCTCCTCGCCGTCCCAGGCGCTCCTCAGACGGTACCCGTCCGGGTTGAGCCGCCCGCAGCCGTAGCAGTGGCTCAACTCTTCCGGGTAGTAGTCCTGTATGGCGCGGTGTTCCATCATGCCGTTCTCCCCGTTGTCGAATCCATCCTCCGCAACCCTCCGCCCAAGAAGCGGAATGCCCCCGTGACAGTCAAGAACGGGCGCGCCGGGCTATCCGCTCTTCGGCCCGCTGCACATACTCGGGCTTGATTTCGTATCCCACATAGCGCCTCCCGGCATCCAGCGCCGCAAGGGCCGTCGTTCCGCTTCCCATGAAGGGGTCCAGCACCACATCGTTCCGGAAGCTGTAGAGCTGGATGAGCCGGGACGGGAGCTCGGGGGGGAAGGGGGCGGGGTGGCCCACCTTCCGGGCCGACTCGGGATTGAGGGACCAGACCGATCGGGTCCACTCCATGAACTGGTCCCGGGTGATGGTGTCGGCGCCGGGACCCGGCTTCCGGCGGGCGAAGGAGCCCTTCGAGAACACCAGGATGTACTCGTGCGTGTCCCGCAGGACGGGGTTGGCGGCGGAGCACCAGCTCCCCCAGGCCATGGAGACCCCCGCCCCCGCCCCCTTGTTCCAGATGATCTCCCCCCGCATGAGGAATCCCGCCTCCCGCATGAGTCCCGAGACGTGGTCCGCCAGGGGGATGTAGGGTTTCCGTCCCACGTTGGCCACGTTCACGCAGGCCCTTCCCCCGTCCACGAGCACCCGGTGGGTTTCCCCGAAGACCCTGGCGAGCAGCTCCCTGTATTCCCCGAGGGAGAGATCGGCATCGTACTCCTTGGACACGTTGTAGGGGGGGGAGGTGACCATGAGGTGCACGGAATTGTCCGGGAGATGGGACATCTTCTCCGCGCTTCCCTGGAAGATCCTGTTGGCGCAGGCGTCGGGGAACGGGTTGGCCGGGCCCGACGGAGGAGAACCGCCGGGCGGGAGTTCCCGGTAGAGCCGGGAACTGTAGTAGGCCGAAGAGTCGTGGCTGATCCGGGAGCCGGTTCCGAATCTGCTTGTTCTGGAGCGCCGTGCCAGAGGGTCCCTTTCCGGTTTTCCCGCCGGGATTCCCCGGGGGGAGTGTTACGCGCGTGCGTTTGGAAGAGAAGACCCCCCAAAGTATCAATTCGCAGGTGCAAACGCAATTCCGCAGGAAATCCCGGGTTCCCCCTCCCGGCCGCCCGACAGCGGTCTCCCCGTCCCCCAGGGTGCTGGAGGAACGGGAGCTTGCGGGTCTTCTCTCGGCCATGCGGGGGACCGCCCGCCTCATGGGCTGCCTCCTGTACGGGGCGGGCCTGAGTCTGCGGGAATGCGTTTCCCTCCGGGTCCGGGATGTGGATGCCGGCAGGGTGTGCATCAGGGTACGGGGCGCCGCCGGGAATCCACCCCGGGAGACGCCCATCCCCGCAGCCGTTCTTCCGGACCTCCTGGAGCAGATGAAGTTCGTCCGCCTCCTGGCCCGGCAGGACGGGGGCGCCGTCCGGGACGGCCCCGGAGCGGACGCCCTCTATCTCTTTCCCGCCTGTCATCGCCCGCCGCGGACCCTGGACGGAATGCGGGTTCGACCCCACATGGAAGTCTCCGCCCTGGCATCAGCCCTGAGGGATGCAGGCATCCGGACGGGTATCGGGACGGCGTCCCTCTTCCGGACGCGCAGGGGGGGAGCCTCTTCCGCGCTGTTTCCGCCCGTCTGAGAAAAGCGGGCTCCATCCCGCCTTTCGAAAGAGGGGCCCATTCGCTATATTGCCTCACGTCGTCCTTCCCCGTCTCCTTCATGAAGCACTCGGAAGTCGTCCTGATACTGGACTTCGGATCCCAGTACACGCAGCTCATCGCCCGGAGAGTGCGGGAGCTGGGTGTGTACTCGGAGATCCACCGCTACGACCTGGACCCGGACCTCATCGCTCGGATGCATCCGGCGGGGATCATCCTCTCGGGGAGCCCCCACAGCACGGGTGAGCCGGGTGCTCCCATTCCGTCCCCCCGGATCTACGATCTGGGTATTCCCGTCCTGGGTATCTGCTACGGTCTCCAGCTCATTGCGGTGCAGCTCGGGGGAGGGGTGGACAGGTCGGCCCGGCGGGAATACGGGAACGCCCTCCTGTCGGTGAAGGAGGGAGCGGATCTGTTTGCGGGTCTGGAGGGAACCGGGACATCGGTCTGGATGAGCCACGGGGACCACCTGACGGCGATCCCCCCGGGTTTCGAAGCCATCGCCTGCACGGACAACGCCCCCATCTGCGCCATCCGGAACCGGGAGAAGCGGATCTTCGGGGTGCAGTTTCATCCCGAGGTGGCGCACACCGTGTCGGGCAGGGCGATCCTCGGGAATTTCCTCTACCGGATATGCGGTTGCGCGGGGGGATGGGGGGCGGGGGCCTTCATAGAGGAAGCCCTCCGGGACATCCGCGCAACCGTGGGAGAGGGGCGTGTCATCTGCGCCCTGAGCGGAGGGGTGGACTCCTCGGTGGCAGCGGTTCTGCTCCACCGGGCTGTCGGGGACCGGCTCTGCTGCATCCACATAGACAACGGCCTGATGCGGAAGGGGGAATCCGCCTCCGTGGTTGAGATGTTCCGGGATGCCTTCCGCATCCCGCTGAAGGCGGTGGATGCGGGAGACCGGTTTCTGGATGCGCTCTCGGGTGCGGCCGATCCGGAACTCAAGAGGCGGATCATCGGGGGCCTCTTCATCCGCATCTTTGAAGAGGAGGCGGTCCGGATCGAAAACGCCGCGTTCCTCGCGCAGGGCACGCTCTATCCGGATGTCATCGAATCCTCCCCCGCACGCGGGCCTTCGGCCACCATCAAAACCCACCACAATGTGGGAGGCCTGCCCGAGAGGATGCGCCTGAAGCTCATCGAGCCGTTCCGGGAGCTTTTCAAAGACGAGGTGCGCGCGGTGGGATCCATGCTGGGTCTTCCGCCGGAGCTCATCTGGCGGCATCCGTTCCCGGGCCCGGGTCTGGCCGTGCGCGTGCTGGGGGAGGTGACGCGGGAGCGCCTGGGTTTGCTCCGGGAAGCGGATGCAGTATTCCGGGAGGAGATCCGGAAGGCGGGCCTGGAGCGGGAGATCTGGCAGGGCTTCGTCGTGCTGCTCCCCGTCCGGTCGGTGGGTGTGATGGGGGACGGCCGGACCTACGAGGCGACCGTGGCCGTCCGCGCGGTCACGAGCGTGGACGGGATGACCGCAGACTGGTACCGGATGCCCCACGCGGTGATGGAACGCATTTCCTCCCGCATCACCAACGAGGTGGCAGGGGTGAACAGGGTTGTCTATGACGTGAGTTCCAAGCCGCCCGCCACGATCGAATGGGAATAGGACGAGAGGGCACCCGCAGGGGATCATGCCTCCGGGGCCGGGGACATGAGAAGGGGGATGGACGGGGATAGGGCCATGCACATCCGTACCCTGGGCGACTTCGCACGGTTCCTGGAAAGCGTGGGTGAGCTCCGCCGGGTTCCCTTCGAGGTGGATCCGTATCTGGAGGTCACCGAGGTGGCGCGGCGGGCAATCCGGGAGAAGAAGCCGGCGCTCTGGTTCGAGCGTGTGAAGGGGGCCCGGTATCCTCTGGTGGTCAATACGCTTGCGGGGGGATTCCGCTGCGAGCTCGCCCTGGGGAGGCACCCCGAGGAGGTGGGGGAGGAACTGGTCCGCTTCGCGGAAGACCTTCTTCCGCCGCGGGCATCCGCCCTGACGGGCCACCGGTCGGTATTGTGGCGCCTGGTCCGGGCGGCCCCCCGCCGCGTGCACAAGGCGTCCTCCCAGGAGGTGATCGAGTCCCCCGAGTTGTTCGACCTCCCTCTGCTGACCTGCTGGCCCTCCGACTGCGGGAGGTCCCTTCCTTTTTCCCAGGCGGTCACGGAGGACCCCCGGACGGGGCGGCGGGGCACGGGCATGTGCAGGATGCAGGTCTTCGACGGCCGGACGACGGGAATACGCTGGCAGGTGCAGGCCCCCTGCGTGCTCCACCATGCGCGGGCCGAGACGGACCGTTTGGAGCTTCCCGTTGCCGCTGTCCTTGGAGCGCATCCCGCACTGCTGTTTGCCGCCGCATCACCCCTTCCGGACAGCGTGGACCAGGTTCTCTTTGCGGGGTATCTGCGCGGGAGGGGATTCCCGTTTGTGCGCGGATCCAGCATCCCCCTGGCGGTCCCCGCAGAGGCGGAGTTCATCCTGGAAGGGACCCTCTCTCCGGGTGAAAGGCGGATGGAGGGACCCTTCGCCGACGGGTCCGGGCGCACCGGTGCGGCCTCCGAGGCCCCGGTCTTCCGCCTCAAGGCCGTCACGCGCCGGCACCGGCCCGTCTGTCCGGGGAGGGTGGCAGGGCTCCCTCCCATGGAGGAGAAGTGGCTGGGGGAGGCGGTGCAGATGATGCTGGGTCCGCTGGTGCGTCTCGTGCACACGGAGGTGTCGGACCTGTGGGCGTACTCCGAGACGGGGTTCCGGAATCTGGTTGTGGCCGCCGTGGAGGAGCGCCATGCCGGTGATGCCCTGAAGGCCGCCTGCGGCCTCCTGGGGATGAGGGGTCTCTCCCTGACCAGATGCCTGGTTCTGGTCTCCCGCGGCGTGAACGTGCGGAACATAGACGAGGTGATGAAGAACATCCGGGACCATTTCGAGGCCTCGCGCGATTTTCACCTCACGGCGGGCCTTCCGCCGGATGCGGGGGAGGGCAGGATCGGGCTGATGGACACGGGAAGCCGGATGATCCTGGATGCAACGGTGAAGCGGAGCGGGGCCGGGGAGGAGAGGCCCGCGGTGGACCGGAAGCGGCGGGAGGAGCAGGTGCGGAACCTCCGGGCCCTGGATCCGCGGATCATGGAGATTGCTCTCGTGCACGACACCCTCCTCCTGGTGAAGGTGAACGGGGGGGGTATGGGGGTGGTGGAGCGGCTGGTGCGGCACACGGAGCTCCCGGGAGTGAAAATTGCGGCCGCCGTGAGCGAGGATGTGGATCTCTCCGACAGCGAGTCGTACCTCTGGGGAATCTTCACCAGGTTTGACTGCGCCCGGGATCTGGTGTTCACGGAGCAGCGCCTCCAGGGGCCTGCGCCCGTGGTGCGGGGCATCATGGGAATAGACGCCACCTGGAAGCCGGGCCTCCCGGCTCCGCTCCGGATGGGCGAGGAGGTGCGGAAGAAAGTGGATGACCGCTGGGGGGACTACTGGAAGGGAAGCGCATGATGCGGTCTCCTGCGACACCTCCCCCAGGGGAGATCCGGGAGAGGCGCGCCCCGGCGGCGCATGCGGAAAGGGCCGGCTGGTGAGAGGACGAGCCATAGCGACGCGTGTTCTCCCGACCGGAGGCAGGAACCGGGGGAGGAGCATCGCAACGGCCGCCCGGCTCCTGCGGGAGGGGTGTCTCGTGGCCTTTCCCACCGAGACGGTCTACGGGCTGGGGGCCGGGGTCTTCAACCGGCGCGCCCTGGAGCGGCTCTTCAGGGTGAAGGGGCGGCCCCGGGACAATCCCCTCATCGTGCACATCTGGCATCTGGACCAGATCTGGCGTCTGGTGGAGACCATCCCCGTGATGTTCTGGGTGCTCTCCGAGCGGTTCTGGCCGGGACCTCTCACGCTGGTTCTGCGCAAGTCCCGCGCGGTTCCCGACGTGGTGACTGCGGGGCTTCCCACGGTGGCCATCCGGATGCCCGACCACGCCGTGGCCCGCGCCCTGCTGAAGGAAACCGGCGTGCCCGTGGCGGCCCCCTCCGCCAACATTGCGGGGAGACCCAGCCCCACGCGGGCATCGCACGTTCTGGAGGATCTGGGGGGGAAGATTGCCGCCGTCCTGGAGGGGGGGGCCTCACGGATCGGTGTGGAATCCACCGTGCTGGATATCAGCGGGCGCCGCCCCTTGCTCCTCCGTCCCGGTGGAACCACACGGGAGGAACTGGAGGCGGCCCTGGGGATGCGGGTGGTGTCTCCACGGGGAAGTCGCCTCGGCCCGCGGTCTCCAGGGATGAAGTACCGGCACTATGCTCCCCGCGCCGCGATGCTCCTCTTCGAGGGGGGCCGGCCGCAGGTGCTGGCGGGGATGCGCTCGGCCTGCCGGGGTCTGCTCCGCCGCGGAATCCGCGCCGGGGTGCTCTGTGAGGGCTCCGCCGCATCGGGGTTCAGGGGAGCGGATGTGGCTTCTCTGGGAGGGGGCGGCGCCGAACGGGCCGCCCGGCGGCTCTTCACGGGTCTCCGCATGCTGGATGGGAGGGGGGTGGAGGTGATTCTCTGTCAGGGTTTTCCCGAGGAGCGCCTGGGACACGCGCTCATGAACCGCCTCCGGAAGGCGGCCGGGAGGAGAATCAGGTGCTGAGGGGGCTCCGCCCGGCGGCCCGGCGGAGGGTGATGAGCGTGATCTCGGGAGGGACCCCGATGCGGAGGGGAGGACCCCAGTACCCCGTTCCCCTGTTCACATACACCCAACCCTCTCCGTGCCGGTGAAGGCCGCGGACATACGGCTGGCTGAGTGAGGCAAGGAAATTCCAGGGGAAGAACTGGCCTCCGTGTGTGTGCCCCGCGAGCATGAGGTCGAAACCCGCCCGGGCGGCAGGCACAACGCTCCGGGGCTGGTGTGCAAGGAGTATGCGCGGCATTCCCTCGGGGGCTCCCCGGAAGGCCCCCTCGGGATCGGAGACATGCAGGGGGTGGAAATCCCCCCCCGACCAGTCTGTGATCCCCGCCATCACGATGCCTGCATCCCCCCGCCGTATGACCTGATGGCTGTTCAGGAGCACGGTGAACCCCAGCCGCTCCGCCTCCGCCACCCACTCCTCCACCCCCGAGTAGTAGTCGTGGTTCCCCGTGACGAAGAAGAGCCCTGCCCTCGCGCGGAGATCTCCCAGGGGTGCCGTATCCTCCCGGAGCCATGAGACGGATCCGTCCACGAGATCTCCTGTGAACACCACGCAGTCGGCTTCCAGACGGTTCACCCTGCCGACCACCTCCTCCACATGGGATCTCTTGATGGTGGGTCCCACGTGCAGATCGGAGAACTGCGCGATGCGGAATCCGTCGAGAGACGGGGCCAGACCCGGGATGGGTATCTCCAGGCGCACCACCTCGGGTCTCCGCCGGGCTTCGAAGCTGCCGTAGCCCGTCAGGATGGCGGCTCCCCCCAGGATGAGGGCGTTGGATCCCCCGGCAAGGAAGCGCCGCCTCGGGGGGCTCTGGGGAGAAGAGGGCCAAGCGGGGGGAGGCGCCCGTCTTCCCGCCGGGAGGATGCCGAGACGCCTGGCGAGGAAGCGGACGCCGAGCAGGAGGTCTCTTCCCAGCACGAATGTGAGAGTGAGGGAAAATCCCCCGAGGGCGGTGAAACCGCAGTAGAGGAGCATGTCCAGCCAGGACCCCTGAAATCCAAACAGGTAGAGCCCGAACGGGACCATGCAGGCAGCATACCAGGCGGCAAGGAGTCCCCTGAGAGCGGCGCGTTTTCCCGGGGGCCCCTCTCTTTTCGGGGCGAGGGCACGGAGCCGGCTTCCCGTATAGAAGAAGGCGGCCCCGACGAGGAGGGAGATGGTCAGAAAAAACACCGCAAACCGCATGGAATCCTTTCAGGAGATGGCGCCCGGATACCCCTCTCCAACGGAGTCCCCCATGGATAGGTTCCGCCTTTTTTTTCGGGGGAGGGAACTTTTACCGAGGGGTGGCCTGTTACAGTGCCATACGGACGGAAACGTGTATTTCGAACATTACCGCAAACCCGTCCGGTAACCCGTCAAAAACAGGAGGAAGTCATGCAGATCAGGCGACATGCAGCGGGCCTTGCAGCAGGCCTTGTGCTTTTCGCAGGAGTGTCGGGGGCGACCACGGCCCGGCTCCAGGTGATTCACAACTCCGCCGATCCCGCGGCGGATTCGGTGGACGTTTATCTCCAGGGGACGCTTCTCCTGGACAACTTTGCCTTCCGGACCGCCACTCCCTTTGTGGATGTCCCCGCCGGAGTCGAGCTGAATGTGGGCATTGCCCCCAAGGGCAGTCTCTCGGCGGCAGACACCCTGAAGAACTTCCGTGTCCGGTTCGCGACGGGAAGAAAATACACCGCCGTTGCTTCGGGGGTGATAAACCCGGCCGGGTTCGGAGGCAACCCGAGCGGCCGGAACATCTCCCTGGGGGTCTTTGCCTCCGACGGCGCCCGTGAGTCGGGCATCTCGAGGCGTTCCGTGGACCTCCGTGCATTCCACGGGGCAACCGACGCCCCGAAGGTGGATGTGCGGGCGCGGGGGATGCTCCTTCCCCTGTTCAACAATCTGGTGTACGGGAGCTTCTCGCAATGGCGTACGGTCGCGCCCCGCGCGTACACTCTGGATGTGGTGAGTTCCCAGACCGGCGAGCCCGCGGCATCCTTCACGGCCGATCTGAACGGTCTCGGGGGCGGCGCGGCCACCGTGTTCGCCTCCGGATTCCTGAACCCCGGCGCCAACCAGGGCGGAGCTTCCTTCGGACTGTTTGCCGCGCTTCCCTCGGGGGATGTGGTGGAACTTCCCCGCATCGGCACTGCCCGGCTCCAGGTGATTCACAATGCGGCTGATCCGGCTGCGGCGTCCGTGGATGTCTATGTGAACGGAGCCCTGCTGCTGAATGACTTTGCATTCCGCACGGCAACCCCGTTTGTGGACGTGCCGGCGGGGGTCCCGGTCCAGATCGGGGTGGCTCCCGGCACGAGTGCGGGCCCGGCCGACACGCTGAAGAACTTCACCGTGACGTTCACGGCGGGACGTTCGTATGTGGCCGTGGCAAACGGCGTGTTGACCCCTGGGGTGTTCGCCCCCAATCCAGACGGCAGGGAGACCGGTTTCACTCTGTTCGTCCGGGACCGGATCCGCGAGAAGGGAATCCTTCACGGATTCGTGGATCTGGTGGCGCTGCACGGGGCCACCGATGCCCCCACGGTGGATGTCCGCGTGCAGGGCATCCGGTTCATCCCCCTGATGAACGACATCTCCTACGGGAAGTTCTCCCCCTACCGGAGTGTCCCCGCTCTCAACTACGTTCTGCAAGTGACTCCCGGGAACTCTCCCACCGTTGTGGCGTCCTTCCGGGCGGACCTGCGGGGACTGGCGGGAGGGGCGGCCGTCGTGTTTGCCTCGGGCTTTCTGAATCCGGCGGTGAACCAGAACGGTCCGGCCTTCGGCCTCTACGCCGCTCTCCCCAACGGGACGGTGGCGGCCCTCCCGCCTGTGGTGCCGGCGGAGGGGGAGGTGCCTCCCGTCGCGGGACGGCAGGCGGAATCGGCCGGGACGCCCCTTTCCTACGGGCTTGCCCAGAACTACCCGAATCCGTTCAACCCCACCACCACGATCCGGTACTCGATGCCTGAGGGGGGGAACGTCAGCCTGCGGGTCTATAATGCCCTGGGACAGCAGGTGGCGGAGCTGGTGAACGGAGTGCAGGAGGCAGGGACGTACGATGTTGCATTCGAGGCCTCGGAGCTGCCCTCGGGAGTCTACTTCTACCGGCTCCAGGCGGGATCATTTACAGACATGAAAAAACTGACCCTCCTCCGCTGAGGGGGCATCATACCGGGAAGCCCCGTCCGCAGGGACGGGGCTTCCTCATCCGGCCCCCTTACGGGGGGTGCCACACACGAAAGGAGAACACAAGATGAAGAAGTTCCTTAATCTCTCCGCCTGGTTTGTCGCAGGGGGTGCGTTTCTCACCCTGGCGGGATGCAGCGAGGATGAGACAACAACGCCCCCCGCTCCGCAGACCGCGCGGGTGATGGTGGTGCATGCCTCCCCCGATGCGCCTCCCGTGGATCTCTACGTGGACGACGTGAAGGTCAACCAGACGCCTCTTTCGTTCCCGAATGCCACGGCCTATCTGACCGTGCCAGCCGGGACGAGGAATGTAAAGGTGAAGGTGGGGGGTGACACGGTCACCGTTCTGAACCAGACACTCCCGGTGGCCGCGGGTTCGGTCTCCACGGTGTTTGCCGCGGATTCAGTGGCACAGCTCAAGACGCTCCTGCTTGCGGACAACCTTGCCGCACCCGCAGCGGGGAAGGCGCACGTGAGGTTCGTGCACCTGAGTCCCAATGCAGACACGGTGGATGTGGCGGTGACGGGCGGGCCGGTGCTCTTCGCCGGGCAGGGGTTCCTGGAGTACTCCGCCTTCACCCCCGTGGATGCGGGAACCTATGACCTGGAGGTGCGGCTTGCGGGGAGTGCCACCCCGGTGCTTGCACTGAATGGCGTGGCCCTGGCCCCCGGGAAGATCTATACCGTATGGGCGCGGGGGTTCGTCGGAGGCGTGGGGCCCCAGGCCCTCGGGGCTCAGATTATCGTCAACAACTGAGAGGCCGAAGTCCCGCCCCCGGCAGGCTCTTCCCCAGGAGCATTGCCGGGGGCGGGGTCTTTCCATCCCAGATAGATGGTTGCAATGCCACGAGAGAGCCGCTCCTGGCTTGTCCGACGGAATCCCGCCTCCCCGAGCAGTCGGAGAAAATCCTCTCCCTCGGGAAAACCCATCGCCGTTTCGGGAAGGTACCGATAGGCCCCCCTGTTCCCCGCGATCCTCCCCCCGAGGAGGGGGAGCACGCGGCGGAAGTAGAACCGGTACAGGGGGCCGAACAGAGGCCCCCGGGGGCGGGAAAACTCCAGCACCAGGACCGCCCCTCCGGGGCGCAGCACCCGGTGCATCTCGCGAAGGCCGCCCGATGGTTCCCTGAAATTCCGCACCCCGAATGCCGAGGTGACCGCGTCGAATGATTCCCCGGGGAAAGGGAGGGATTCCGCGGGGGCCCTGCGGAGCCGGATGACGGCGCCCGCCCCCCTCCGGCGGATTTTCGCAGCCGCCACGCGGAGCATCCGGGGTGCCACATCCACTCCCACCACCTGTTCGGGCCCGAGCCGGAGG
>JBAVEL010000168.1:0-19920 GCA_049587715.1 Bacteroidota bacterium | reverse complement strand
CCCTTGAACAGCGGCTCCCGCACCGCGGGGGCGGGGGGAGGGGGCTCTGCGGGCCGCGGGGGCCGGGCCGCCAGGGCTTTCCGGTCGGGTGCGATCGTGAGATGCCGGAGGATCACCTCGTCCAGCTGGTAGGCCCGCTCCAGAACGGTCAGGAAGGGGGCGGGGGCCGTGAACTCGATGTTCACATAAAACCCGTTGGTCTTCTTCCGGATGGGATACGAGAGCCGCTTCCGGCCCCACTTGTTGACGGCACTGACCGCTCCTCCGTTCTTGACGATCAGGTCCTGGATGCGGCCGATGACCCCGTCGGTCTGGGAGTCATCCAGCGACGCGTTCAGGATGACGGTGGTTTCGTAGATCCTTGTGGGTTTGTCCATTCTGCCTCCCTGTGGACTTCTGTTGGTGATGGAGAAGACCCTTCAATAATCACCGGGCGGTGAATTGAAGAGTAGAGGGGCCGTCCGCCGCAAGCTCGGCAGGCGGGTCCCGCTGTTATGTGTTGACACTCGTCATGGCGCGCCCGGGTCCCGAGCGGATGAACTCGAGGGACCCTTCGGCCGCCCTTCCCACCATGGCCTCCACCCCCGCCCGCTCGGAGATGCCGAAGGGGGAGAGGACAAAAGCCCGGAGGGGCACGTCCGGCATGCCCTCGGGGGGCCGTATCCCCAGGCGGAGCCGGCAGAAGGCCTCCGTTCCCAGATGCTCGATCACGGAGCGGAGACCGTTGTGGGCTCCGCCCGATCCCCCGGGACGCATGCGGAGGGAGCCGAAGGGGAGGGCGGCATCGTCGCTCACGACAAGAAGATCCTCGGGGTGAAGGCCGAAGGTCCCCATGGCTTCGGCCACAGCCCTTCCGCTTCCGTTCATCCAGGTGAGGGGCTTGAGAAGAACAAGGCCGCCCCAATCCCCCCTTCCTTCCGCCTTCAGGTAGTCCCCCTTCCCGCCTCCCCAGGCGATATCCAGCCGGCGGGCCAGCTCGTCCGCCACCATGAAGCCCAGGTTGTGGCGGGTCGGGGCATAGAGAGAGCCCGGGTTCCCGAGCCCTGCCACCAGCTTCCCCACGGGAGGGAGGGGGCCTACTCCTTTTCTTTCCCCTTCTTCTTTTCCCTGTCCTTTTCCTTCTCCTTCTCGCCCTCGGCGGGCTCCTCACCCTCGGCCTTCTTTCCCTTGCCCACCACCTCGGGCTCCGCGGTCTCAGGGGCCACGGCCGCCTCGGCGGGCACCTCCTCCTTCTGGAGGGTCGGCGGGAGCACCGCCACCACGGTGGTGTCCTCGTTTTCCAGGATCGTGGCGTCGGGAACCCGGAGGTCGCTCACGTGGATGGTCTGGTTGATGACCAGATCCGCCACGTTCACCTCGATCTTCTCGGGGATGTTCTTCGGGAGGCAGGAGATCTTCAGCCGGTAGATCATCTGCTGGAGGGTGCCGCCTTCCCGCACGCCGGCGGGGGTGCCGCCCGTGAGGGAGATGGGCACCTCGATGGTGAGCTCCTCGTTCTCCCGGAGCCCCTGGAGGTCGAAATGGATCGGACGGTCGGTGACGGGGTCGTACTGCACGTCCCGCAGGATGCAGCGCCGGCTGGTTCCGTCGCCGAGCTGAAGGACGATGATGTGGGCTTCGGAGGTGTACACCACCGGGCGCAGGCTGGTCGCCGGCACCTGGATGGGGATGTTCTCCTCGCCCCGCGTATAGAACACCCCGGGGATCAAGTCCTCCCGCCGGATGCGCCCCATTCCCTTGCCGATGACCGTGCGCCGCTCGGCGCTGAGTGCGATCTCCGCCATGATTGTGCTTTCTCCTTTTCCTGTGCTATCCTTTGTCCACGTCGAAGAGGGAGCTGATGGACATGTGCCGGAACGTCCTCTTCATGGCCTCCCCAAAGATGGTCGCCACCGACTCCACCCGCACCTTCTCCGAAGGGCGTGGAAGGGGAAGCGTGTCGGTGACCACCAGCAGCCGGAGGTCGGCGGCCTCGATGCGGTCCAGCGCGTCCCCCGAGAGAACGGCGTGCGTGCAGGCCGCATAGATGTCACGTGCACCCGCCCTGTGCAGGGCGGTCACGGCGTTGCAGAGCGTCCAAGCCGTATCCACCAGGTCGTCCACAATCAGGATGTTCTTCCCCTTCACGTCGCCGATGATGTTCATGACCTCGGCCTCGTTCTGCCGGGGGCGCCGCTTGTCGATCACGATCAGGTCGGCCTCCAGCCGCTTGGCATAGGCCCGGGCCATCTTGATCCCGCCCACATCAGGGGAGGCCACGGCCAGATCGCTTACCTTGTGCCCGCGGAAGTATCCCCCCAGGATCGCGGAGGAATACAGGTGATCCACCGGGATGTCGAAGAAACCCTGGATCTGGGGCGCATGCAGGTCCATGGTGATCACCCGGTCCACCCCCGCATGGGTGATCAGGTTGGCCACCAGCTTGGCCGTGATGGAAACCCGGGGCTGGTCTTTCCGGTCCTGCCGCGCGTACCCGAAGTAGGGGATGACCGCCGCCACCTTCCGGGCCGAGGCCCTCCGGGCCGCGTCGATCATGATCAGGAGCTCCAGGATGTTCTCCGCAGGCGGGTTCGTGGACTGCACGATGAAGACATCGCTCCCGCGGATGTTCTCGGAGTACTTGACCCAGATCTCCCCGTCGCTGAAATCCTTGATGTCGCATGCACCCACCGGCCTTCCCAGCTCGTGCGCGATGAGCTCGGCGAGCGGCCTGTTGGAGCGGCCGGAAAACACTCTCAGATCACTGTGCATGCTCCGCTCGCAGGGGGTGGACGATGCTCCCAAGGGGAGGAGGCGCGCGCGACGCGCCGTCCGCTGATTCAGCGTATCAATATAGGAAAAAGGGGATTCCGAAGCAATCTCCGCCCCCCTCAGCGCCCCCTCAGCGCCCCTTTATCGGATGAGAAGCCCCATGCGGGTCCGGGAGACACCGCCCGATTCCAGGCGGAAGAAATAGGCCCCCCCGGGCGCATTTCCCGCCTCCCACCTGAAAAGAGAGCTCCCCGGAGGGATCACGCCCCTGAATACCTCGGCCACGGGCCTTCCGAGCATGTCCCAGACCGTGAGCCGGACGGACATGGGTCGGGGGGCCTCCACCCGGAGCGTGGTTGCGGGATTGAAGGGATTGGGGTAGTTGGGGGCGAGGGAAAAGGCCTCCGGCAGCGCACACCCCGATGCGGCGGATGAGCTCTCCACGCGGAGAGAGACGGAAAAGGGGGTGGCGGGGGCGGCAGGGTCGTTCGTTGCCACCATCAGGGTGCCCGCGTATGTGGCGCCCGGCTGGAGGGCCGCCGAGCGGAGCCGGATCGTGGCCTGGGTGACGCCTCCCGGCTCCAGCAATCCCCCCGGCGGGAAGGCGTCCGCCCAGTCGAGAGCGGACGTGTCCAGGATGGCCCAGAGGAGCTCCTGGTCCCCCGTGTTGGAGACCGTGACGGGATGATCCGATGAGTCCCCGGGTGCGAGGGTATCGGAGACGGACCAGCGGCTGAGTGAGAGCGTGGCATGACCCGGAGCCGTGATGGTCATGGCTGCCGTCACTGCGGCGGGTGGAAGGCCCGGAGCCGTGAAGCGGAGCCGGGACAGGTAGGCGCCCGGAGGGAGCGCCGCCAGAAGGGAGACATCGAGTGAGGCAGAATCTCCCGCCGCAATCGTGCGGGCACCCCAGGAGCTCCGCATCCAGGAGGTGCCTGTCTCGGCGCCCACCCTCCCGTGCCCCAGATCGGGTATGAAGTCGGGGAATGCGGCGGTGGGAACGAGCCGGGCGAACACCGCTCCGATGTTCAGGTTCTGATCGGGGTCGTTGATGCCGAGCGGTCCGAGGGGAATGCCAGGGACGGTGATGGTAAGCAGACTGTCGCGCGCCAGGGTGGGAAACAGCGGGATGTACACCACGGAGCTGTCGGAGCTCCGGACGACGACGGCAATGGGAATGTTCCCGAATCCCAGGGAATCGCTCAGGAAGCCGCTTGCATCCACCACCACCTCGAACTCGGCCCCGATGTCGCGGGCGCGGGGTCCGAACCCCCAGGGGACGGGCCAGGAGCCCGTGCCGAAATCCTGGTCCACATCCAGCGAGAACACCCCCCCCAGGGCCGAGTCGGGGGCCGCCATCCGCACCCGGAGATCCAGCACCGTGCCGATGATTGTCACCCGCTTCTGGTAGAGAAGCTCCAGCACGTCCGCCCCCACGATCAGGTTGTCGCCCCGTTGATCCACGGCCGCCGTGACGAATGCCTCGGGAGGGGAGGCCTGCGCGGGTGCGGAGGGTCCCCCCACGAACGTGGACTCCGAAACGGAGACCGTGACCGGGGTGGGTCCCGTATTGCGGACCGTGAGCACATGCTCCGACCGTGTGCCGGGCCTTCCCGCATGGCGGAGCGTGTCGGGACTCACGATGATGCTCTCGGGGCCCGAGAGAAGGGGGAGGGTGAGGAGAAGCAGAGCATGGGTCATGGGCGGACTCCCTATGATAAGGGAAAGATACCGATGCGGATGCCCAAGTTCAATATTTGCATTTCTGCAGAGGGTTCAGTATCATGACGGCACCTTGTTCCAGACGGAGAATCCCATGAGCACAAGCCCGCCCGCAGGCGCAGTGCATCCGCCGGCGGTTCCGCGCCCGGCCGTCATCACGCAGGCGCTCTGGATCGGAGCGTTCGCGCTTCTGACGGCGGCGGGGGCGCAGATCCAGGTTCCCTCCACCCCGGTGCCCTATACTCTCCAGACCCTTTTCGTTCTCCTTGCGGGAGCGCTCCTCGGACCCAGAAACGGAGCCCTGAGTCAGATCCTCTATCTGGCGTCGGGTGCGGCGGGCCTCCCCGTGTTTGCACTGTGGGGGTTCGGGCCGGCGCACCTTCTGGGTCCCACGGGGGGATACCTTCTGGCATTCCCCGCCGCAGCCGCCCTGACGGGATGGCTTGTGGGGCGGGGGAGCTCGGCGGGATGGACGTATCTCTCCATGGGTGCAGGGCTCCTCGTGATCTTTCTTTCGGGGACCGTGCAGCTTTATGCGGTACTCCTCAGGGACTGGGCCGCGGCATTCTCCACGGGGTTCGTGGCGTTCTCCTGGTGGGATCTGGTGAAGCTCTTTGCCGCCGCAGGTGTGTACCGGGCGCTCGCACACACACGCCGGGTGCGGCAGACTCCGTAGCGGAAGAGGGCGTGCGGGAAGAAAGCCGGGCTCAGGTCCGGCTTTCGTGTTTCGGAGGGGCCGGGCGCTCGAACCTCAGGTGGGTCTCCCAGATCCGGAACAGCTCCGCTGTGGCCACGACATCCCCCAGGCAGTACTCCGCAATCTCCCTGAAGCGGCCCGCCGCGTGGAGGGCGGGGAGGTCCAGTCCCGTGATCCCTCCCGCTTTGGGGCTCTGGATGCCGAAGGCCCTGCAGTAGAAATCCAGGCTGAACCTGCGGAACCCCCCGTAGAAGCCGAGCTGTTCCAGGAGGTCTATGGACTCGGCGGTGCTGTACCGGTAGGGAACCAGGTTCCGGGTGGGCTTGACCTTCAACATGGCCGAGCGGAGCATCAGGAAGGGGCAGTCGAAACCCCTTCCGTTGAATGTGATGAACTGCGTGTAACGCTCGATGGCGCCCCAGAACCCCTGGAGCGTCTCCCGCTCGGAGCCCGGCACAAACTCCACCCGGCCGTCCTCCGAAGCGGAGGGCTCCGCCACGGGGTCCTCGTAGAAGACCTTTCCTCCCCCCGTGTCGGGGTTCAGCATGGCAATGGCGATGATCCGGGCCGTGAAGGGGGAGAGGTTCATCTGCTGGAGGGCCTCGGTGCGCTTCTGCTCCGTGTCGGCAAACCGGAAGAGATACTCCCGCTGCTCCTCCTGGAGTGATTCCGGGGGAACAGCCATCGTCTCGATGTCGAACACCACCCTGTTCATGTCTCTTCCTCCCCTGGATCTCCCGCCTTCCGGAGAGCGGGCCCGATGGCATCCCAGGTGAACCCGCGTGATGCCAGATGCCTGGCCAGCCGGGCGTTCAGACGCCTCGCGTCCTCCTCTTTCTTCTTTCCCCTCCGCCTGAGGTAGGCGCGGGCCTCCCGGAGGGCCGCATCCTCCTGGGATCGGGGAGGGAGCAGCTCCTGGAGGGCCTCCCGGGCGATCGCCGGCGGAACCCCCAGAAGGAGCATCTTCCGGCGGAGGAGGATTCCGCCCGAGGGGCGGGTCTTCATCTGCGAACGGATGAACATGCGGGCAAAGGCCCCGTCATCCACAAGGCCTTCATCGCGGAGCCCGGCCACGGTCCGCCGCGCCAGGTCCTCGGGGAACTCCAGGGTGCGGAGCCGGTCCGTCAGCTCCTTCTCGGTGCGGGGCCGGAGGGCCAGATGCCGGAGCGCCGCGTTGCGGGCGGACCGGGCCTCTTCCATCTCCTTCATGGCGCGGAGCACGGCGGGGGTGAGCGCATCCCCCGTGCGGAGCCCCAGGCGCAGAAGGGTCTCGGCGCTCACGCAGGCGGCGAGATCGCCATCCACAAAGAGATCGTGGAGGTTTTTCCCTCCCCCGCGGGCCGTGATGCGGGTGATCTTCACTGCGTGTTCCCTTCCCCGGGGTCCGGCGCGGGGCGGGATCCCGGGGTCACTTCTTCTTCGGCGGCTCGGGCTTCACGGGGGCCGGAGGAGCGGAGGCGGGTTTGGCTTCGGAGGGGGGGAGCGGAAGAGAGAGTTTCCTGCGGAGCTCCAGCTCCACCGCCTTCGCCGTCTTCTCGTTTTCCTGAAGGAACTTCCGGACGGCCTCGCGGCCCTGCCCGATGCGGTCGTCTTTCCAGGAGAACCAGGAGCCGGACTTCACGATAATGTTGTGGTCCACGGCCAGGTCGATCATGTCTCCCAGCCGCGAGATGCCCTCGTTGTAGAGGATGTCGAAGGAGGCCTCCCGGAACGGAGGGGCCACCTTGTTTTTCACCACCTTCACGCGCACCCGGTTCCCCACCACGTTCGTCCCCTCCTTGATGGCCTCCACCCGGCGGACATCCAGCCGGACCGAGGCGTAGAACTTGAGGGCGTTGCCTCCCGTTGTGGTTTCGGGGTTGCCGAACATGACGCCGATCTTCATCCGGAGCTGGTTGGTGAAGATGACCGAAGTGCGCGACTTGCTGATGGCCGAGGTGAGCTTCCGGAGCGCCTGGGACATGAGCCGGGCCTGGACCCCCATGCTGGGCTCGCCCATTTCCCCCTCGATCTCGGCCCGCGGAGTGAGGGCGGCCACCGAGTCGATGACGATCACATCCAGGGCCCCGCTCCTCACCAGGGTCTCCACGATTTCCAGGGCCTGCTCCCCGAACTCGGGCTGGGAGAGGAGGAGGTTGTTGACGTCCACCCCCAGCTTCTTCGCGTACTGCATGTCCAGGGCGTGCTCGGCGTCGATGAAGGCGCAGATGCCCCCCCCGCGCTGGGCCTCGGCAATGACGTGCAGGCAGAGGGTGGTCTTGCCCGAGGACTCGGGCCCGAAGACCTCGGTCACCCGGCCCCGGGGGATGCCCCCGATGCCCAGGGCCGCATCCAGGGAGAGGGCGCCCGTGGAAACCACGTCCACCTTCTGAATCGGGCCCTCCCCCAGGCGCATGACGGCGCCCTTGCCGTGCTGCTTCTCTATCTGCTCCAGTGCGATCTTGAGTGCCTGCGATTTGGCGTCGCGCTCATCGGCCATGGTGTGCTCCCTCAGGGGATGGCCCCGGTTGTCTCCGTATCGGACGGGCCGAGGGGAAACCGGTGCAGTGTGGTATAGACGGACCCGGAGGGGCGGAGGTCGCTCCGCACGAGGGCACAATGGCGGATCTCCACCGTCCGGCTTTCGAAGGTAGTGGATTCGATGGTGCGAAGCAAGCGATCGGGAATGAAGCCCCCTCCCACACGGCCCAGGGTCACGTGGGGATGGAAGGGGCGCTCCTCCCTGGGAAAGCCGATGCGCGCATAGCCCTCCTCCACCGCCCGATGAAGGGGAGGGAATCCGCCCCGGGGATCCCGCACCCCCGCCCAGATCACCCGTGGACTCCTGAAATGGGGGAAGGCCCCGATACCCGCGTACTCCACGCGGAAGGGGAAACCCCCCCGGCAGGCCTCCTCAAGAGTATGAACGGCCTCGGGTAACAGGTTCTCCCCCACGGGTCCCAGGAACTTGAGGGTGATGTGCATCTTCTCCAATCCCTCCCAGCGGACGGCGGCACCCGTCCGTTCGAGCGCACGCCGCAGCTCTCCCAGCTCCTCCCGTGCGGAGGGGGGCGTTTCCACGGCCACGAACAGGCGCAACGTGTGCATGGTCTCAGCGAATGCCGAGGAGTGTTCTCCGGAGCATCTCGAGGGCGGCCTGGGAAGCCCGCTCCTTTGTCCGCCGCCTGTGGTTCCCGAGGCGGAGCGAGGCCGAGAGGGTCTCCCCCTGTGAGGAGTACCCGATCCAGACCAGGCCCAGGGGCTTTTCCGCGCTCCCTCCTGAGGGTCCGGCGATCCCCGTGGTGGCGAGGCCGATGTCGGTCCCGGCCGCATGCCGTATGCCCTGTGCCATGGCCTCCACCGTCCGGCGGCTCACCGCCCCGTGAGTCCGGATGATGTCGGGCGGAACTCCCAGAAGCGAGGTCTTGGATTCGTTGCTGTATGCCACCACTCCCCGCTCGAAGTAGCGGGAGCTGCCGGGCACATCCGTGATCCGGTCCGCGAGGAGGCCTCCGGTGCAGGACTCCGCCACGGCGAGAGTGAGGTGTCTTTCCGCCAGAATCCTCCCCACCACCTCCTCCAGCTCTTCCTCTTCCACCCCGTAGATGTAGGGCTCCACGCGCGCCCGGATCCTGCGCTCGGCTCCGGCAATGAGGGCGCGGGCTTCCTCCGGAGAGTCCCGCCCGGCGCTCAGCCGGAGCCGCACTCCCGTGACCGAGGGAAGGAATGCCAGGCGGGCTTCCCCCAGGAGGGTGTCCAGGGGCTCGAGGGCGCGGGCCAGCATGCTCTCGGGGATTCCCGTGGTGCGGAGCGTGCGGTGGCAGATGGCGGCAGGTCCCGATCTCTCTGCCAGAAAGGGGATGGCGCTCCCGAGGGCCATCCCCTTCATCTCATGGGGGACTCCCGGCATCACCAGCATGAAGCGCCCCTCTCTCTCCAGGATGAACCCGGGCGCCGTTCCCGATGTGTTGGGCATGAGGGTGGCATGCCGGGGGACGAGTGTCTGGCTCTCGTGGGCGGGGTTCCAGGGGAGGTTCCGGGACTCCAGGAGGCGGGCGATACTCTCCCGGACGGTGTCACTGGGAACCAGGTCCGTGTGGAAGAAGCGGCACACCGCCTCACGCGTGATGTCGTCGTGGGTGGGGCCCAGGCCTCCCGTCACAAGGAGCGCGTCCGAGCGCGAGAGTCCCTCCGCAAACCCCGCCAGAATCTCCTCCATGTCGTCCCCCACCGTGACCATGCGGCCGACCCGGATGCCCGCCCGGGTGAGATGCTCGGCAAGGAAACTCTGGTTGGTGTTGAGCACCTGAGCGATGAGGAGCTCATCCCCGATGGTGAGGATCTCGGCCGTCACGGGCAGAACACCTGCGGGAGGAGTGCACAGAGCACCCGCACGCCCATGTTCGCATATGCCCCGGCCGCCAGATCATCCATCATGATGCCCCAGCCGCGGCCAAGGCGCTCGGCCTGCCGGACGGGAAAGGGCTTCAGGATGTCGAGGAGCCGGAAGAGAATGAAGGCCGCAAGCGCCGAGGGCCAGGTGAGGGGAACGAACAGCATGGCCGCCCACATCCCCGCGACTTCGTCTATGACCACGGCCGAAGGGTCCGGGTGGGAGGGAGCCGCCTGACCCAGTGTGCGCTTCAGGTATGCGGCGCCCTCCGTGAGCCGGTGGCCCAGGGAGGATGCCGCCCGGAAGGCCGCAGAGCGTCCCGCAAAGACAAGCACAAGAAGGAGAACCGCCTCGAGCGGGGGAGAGGCGGCTCCCGCCCGGAGGGCCGCCAGAAGAAGAAGCCCCGTTGCAGAGGCGGCCGTTCCCGGGGCCCACCCGAGGCGCCCGATTCCTCCGCAGGTGGCAAGGAGGACGGCCCAGAGAGGCGCGTGGGCCCCCGGTTCAGGGGCGGGCAGTGGAGCCGATGCGGCAGATTTCACGGATGAGCTTCCGGTTCTCGAAGAGGTAGGCCAGCCCCGTTGCCACCGTTGTGATGGTCACCAGGAGCATCATGCCGAACAGCACCTGGGGAGCCATGAGGGTGTCTATGAGTCCCCCCAGGGGCTCCGCCACAGGAGGGAATGTGCGGGCCACATAGAGAATCAGGATGTAGTAGATGACCACAAACTGGCCGAAGGTCTTGGCCTGCGCCCCGCGGGATGTGGCGATGGGCACATTCCGGAGCTCCCCATAGGTCCGGAGCCCCGTGATGAGGAAATCCCTCCCGATCACGATCCAGACCATCCACGCATCCACCAGGCCCAGGCCCGCATACACCAGGAGCGCCGTGGCCGAGAGGACCTTGTCTGCAAGGGGGTCCAGGAACTTTCCCCAGCGGGAGGTGGTGCCCGATCTGCGGGCGATCCATCCGTCGTACCAGTCGGTCAGGGCCGCCGCCAGAAAGACCCCCAGGGCCGCCTGCCGGCTCCCCGGGGAATCGGCCAGAAGAAGGGCCGCAAAGACGGGGGTGAGCAGAACCCGCAGGAGCGTGAGCTGGTTGGGAAGCGTGAGCTGTAGTTCTATCTTCTGCACGGGATTCCCGGGTGAGGGAAGGGGCGTGGAAGAAAAAAGCCATCGGTCGCGGGAACGATGGCCCTGGGGGGAACCGACCCGCCCGCGACGCTTACGGCGCCTTCACCACCCTGTTGGACTTCAGGCAGGTGGTGCACACCTGCGCCTTCCGGGGGTGCCCTTCGACCATGATCCGGACGGACTGGAGATTGGGCAGCCAGCGCCGGCGGGTCCTGTTGTGGGCGTGGCTGATGTTGTTGCCGCTCACCGGCTTCTTTCCGCAGATGTCGCAGATCCTGGCCATGACGATTCCTCTGAAGGGTTTTTCACGCGCGCCCGCGGGGAAAGGGGCGGGTGCGCCAGACCTGACCTCACAAGATAAGCAGAAAACCCCCAACCTGCAACCGGAGGGGGATCTCCTCCCCTTCAGCGGACCCTCTCCAGGAGCATCACGCCCATGCCTTCGGGACGCTCATAGTGGAACGCCAGGCGGCCCCCCACAAAGCCGAACTTGCCGGCGCTCTCAAGGAGCGAGAAGAACCGGCGCTCCCGCTCCTGCTGCCCGGCGCCGCACCCGCCGTGTGCCGGAGCCACAGGCCCCACCGTGATCTCGCCGGGAACGGATCCTTCGGTGACGGGCGCGGTGAACGAACGGCACCCGCCGTGACCCGTCAAGCCCTCATGCGAGGCGCGGACGACGGGGGCCGGCCCCTCTTCCAGGGGCTCATCCCATCCCCAGAAGGCCAGCTGCCAGGAGGCCCCTGCGAGGGTCTCCAGACTCAGACGTCCCGTGACTCTGGGCTCCGCCCTTTCGTTCAGCCGCCTGCCCCTCAGCTCCCAGAACTTTGTCGCCAGCTCCCCCGGACAGCAGAGGGCATCTTCCGGACCCGCCCGCACGATGTCCAGCTCGAACCCTTCGGGGGTCATGCGGGCATCCCGCACCTGCACCCTGTCTCCCACAAGGGCGGTGGCCACGTTGACGGGCTTTCCCTGCTCGCGGCGGACCACGGCCACATACAGGTAGTGGCCCGTTCCGCCCGCGTTCTCCTCCAGGAGAACCACGGCTTCCTTCACTCCGTCCCGGTCGGGGTCTCCCTCCATATGGAAGTCCCTCAGAAGCACCACAATGGAGCGCATGGCCTCTTCGGCGGGATCAGGGGCTCCCTCCCAGACGCCGTCTTTCAGCGTCACCGTCTCCTGCGTGAGCTCGAGGCCGTGGTAGGTGGCGTTCTTGAGCTCGGCGAGGGAGGGAGGCGTCTCCTCCCGCTTTCCGCAGCCCCCGAGCATCATCGCTCCCAGGCAGAAGAGCAGGGGGCACCGGACCTTCATGGATGATCTCCCCGTTGTGTGGCGCGGAGGCGGGGACCCGCCCCGCCGCTGCGGCACATGATACTCAGAAGTGCGGTTCTGTTGCAAGTCCTTCTCCATCTTTGTACCATCCTCTCACCCTGAAGGACCCTGCATGCTCATCCTCGGCATCGAGACATCCTGCGACGAAACCTGCGCCGCCGTCCTGAGGGACGGGCGGGTGCTCTCGTCCGTTGTCTCATCCCAGCTCGTGCACGGCGCCTACGGGGGGGTGGTGCCCGAGCTGGCTTCCCGCGCCCACCAGCAGACGCTGTCGGGCATCGTGGGGGAGGCGCTCCGGTCGGCGGGGGTGCGGAAGGAGGACCTCTCGGGCATCGCGGCCACCCGGGGCCCGGGACTCGTGGGCGCCCTTCTTGTGGGGCTCACATTCGGAAAGGCCATGGCATGGGGCCTTGGAATCCCCTTTGCGGGTGTGAACCACATGGAAGGGCATCTTTACTCGGGGTTCCTGGAGGGGGAGCAGCCGGAGTATCCGTTCCTGACGCTCATTGTGTCGGGGGGGCACACGATGCTTGTTCTGTCCTCCGAGCCCCTCGGGCACAGGGTCCTGGGGAGCACGCGGGATGATGCCGCAGGGGAGGCCTTCGACAAGGTGGCCAAGATGCTGGGGCTGGGCTACCCGGGGGGCCCCGCGATAGACCGCAGGGCCCGGGGAGGGAATCAGGCGGCCATACCGTTTCCCCGCGCGCGCCTGGAGGGGGATACACTGGACTTCAGCTTCAGCGGCGTCAAGACATCCGTGCTCTACTACCTGCGAAAGAGGGAAGGGGGGAAGACTCCCCCGGGGGAGGTTCTCCCCCTTTCGGATATCTGCGCCTCATTCCAGGAAGCGGTGGTGGATGTGCTGGAGGAGAAGACATTCGACGCCGCCCGCCGCTCGGGCGTGAAGCGCATTGGAGTGGCGGGAGGGGTGGCGGCCAACTCCCGGTTGAGGGAACGCTTCATGAAGCGTGCAGAGGGTGAACACCTGCGGGTGGCCTTCCCCCCGCTTTCCTACTGTATGGACAACGCCGCCATGATCGCCTACGTGGGATGGATGCGGCTCTCACGCGGGATGGCTTCGGGCCTGGACACGCCGGCGGCGGCCGCGCTGGAGCCGGCGTAGGCCATGGGAGAGCCCCGAGCCGGCCGGACCCTTGTTCCGCTTCTCCTTCTGGCGCTTGCCGTTCTGGCTCCCTACTGGCCCCTTGTCACCATGCAGGGGGTGATCCTGACGGACGACATCTTCACCAGCGATCTGATGAACGATGCCTTCCCCTACCGGTTCTTTCTGGGAGAGCGGCTCCAGCAGGGCGAGTTTCCCCTCTGGTATCCGCCCGTGTACGGGGGGTTTCCGCTGGTGGCCCGATCCGAGTCGGGGCTCTGCTACCCCCCGAACCTGCTGCTCTACGGCCTCGTGTCCCCCTGGACGGCACTGAACATCTCCATCCTCCTGACCCTGCTTGCGGCGGCCTGGGGATTGTATCTGTATGCCCGCCAGATGGGATCGGGCGCCTCAGGGAGCATGGCCGCGGGGATTGCATTCGCCTACGGCGGTTTCATGGTGGCGCACCTGAAACACCTGAGCATGACAGCCACCGTGTCGCTGTTTCCCTTCGGGCTTCTGTTCATGGAAAAGGCCCTCACGGCCCCCACCCGGCGGCTCATGCTCCGCTACGCGGCGGGCTCGGGCCTTGTGTTCGGGCTCCAGATTCTGGCCGGGCACGCCCAGACCGCGTACTACTCGGCTCTCGTGTACGGGGCCTACGCAGTGGCGCGGGCGGCGAACCTGCGCCCCCATGCCGCCCCCCGGAGGGGCGCCCCGAAGGAGGGACATCTCAGAAGGTTCTCCGCCGCGATCCTCAGCCCCGCAGTGCTTCTTCTCTTGGGTGCGCTCATTCTGGGTGGGGCTCTGGCCGCGGTTCAGATACTCCCCACCTATGAGCTGGTGGGTCTCTCCCAACGGGCGGGAGGGATTTCCCTGGACTATGCCTCGGGCTATGCCTATGATCCCGCCGACTGGGTGAACCTCTTCTGGGCGTACGGCCGGGGGGACATCGGAAACGCAACATACAGGGGGACGGGGATTTTCTGGGAGGACTACGGCTACGCGGGCGCAACGACGATGGTGCTTGCCCTTCTGGGGCTCGCCCTCAACAGGCGCCTGTGGCATGTGCGGTTTTTCGCGGCGGCTGCCGCCGTGAGCTACCTCATGGTCCTCGGGCCCGCCACGCCGCTTCATGAGTGGGCCTGGCGCTTTGTGCCGGGGATGGAGTATTTCAGGTTTCCCACAAGGTTTCTCTTTGTTGTGAACGCGGGCCTCGCCCTGCTGGCGGCACAGGGAGTGAAGACCCTTGCGGAGAGGGCGGCCCGCAAAGGGCATTCCCGCTCAGGGATCGCCGGGGGTGTGATGGCGGCGCTGGTTCTGGGAGACCTTCTTCTTGTCCAGATGCGGCAGAACCCCGTGGTGGACCTGGATATCTGGCGCACGCCCCCCTCCACCGCCTCCATCCTCGGAAGGGACACGACCCACTTCCGGGTATTCTCCACGGGCGGAAGCGAAACCCACAAGGCGGCGTTTGCGGCGGCCCGGGGATGGCAGGGGGACCTCGGCCCATACATCAGGCAGAGGGAGTTCCTCCAGCCGGGGATTCATGTGCTCTGGGGCCTTTCCAGCCCGAACGGATACGCCCAGCTCACCCCCAATCAGCTTGTGGAGATCTGGGGGGACCAGAACCGGAGCGGGCTTATTCTGAAGACGGCCTCTCTCGGAGGAGGGGAGTTTCTGCCCGGCCCCCTCTTCCTCCGGCTCATGAACCTCTTCAGCGTGAAATACGTGGTCTCTCCCTGGCCCGTGAAGGAGCCGACCTATGAGCCGATGGAAGCCCCGCGGGGGGTGTTCCTCTACAGGAACCCGGCGGCGCTCCCGAGAGCGTTCCTGGCTTCGGTGCCGCTCCCTGCGGGGTCGGATGCGGAGGCCATGCGGATTCTGACATCGGAGGGTTTTGAACCCGACAGGGAGGTGATCCTTCACGACGCGGCGGGCGCCGGGGCCCGGGGAGAAGGGGGGGAGGTCCGCATCGAAGAGGAATCGGCCAACCGCATCGCTCTTTCCGTCCGGTCGGAACGTGGGGGCATTCTGGTTCTCTCGGATACATGGTACCCCGGATGGAGGGCCGAGTCGGATGGGAAACCCCTGCGGGTTCTGAGGGCCAACCTCTGCCAGCGGGCGGTGGTGCTCCCCCCGGGGGAGCAGAGGGTGGAGTTCCTGTTTGAATCGGAGCCCTTCCGGAGGGGCCTCATCCTGAGCGGGGCGGCTTCGGGGATTCTCCTGGGGTGCATGCTCTTCGGCTTCCGGAGGGGGAAATGATCGGGGGGCGAAGATCGGGGCTGTGGATCACGCTGGGTGCCGTGGTCCTGGTAGGGGCGGCGGGTTTTTTTCTCTCTGACCTCTTCTACGGTGCCAATGGTCCCGACGGGGAGGAGAGGATGATCACCGTCTCCCGGGGATCGGGTTTCTCGCGCGTGGCGGACTCCCTGGAGAAGGCGGGACTCATCCGGAGCCGGGCGGGGTTTGTGTTTGTGGCCCGCATCCGGGGGGGGACGGAGCGGATCAGGGTGGGGCGGTACAGGTTCTCCAGGCGGATGTCCAACACCGACATCTTTCTTTCTCTCCGGGAGGGGAGGAATGTTGTGCGCCTTCCCGTCACGCTCCCCGAGGGGCTCCGCTCCCGGGCTCAGGCGCGCATTCTTTCCCGGGTGCTCGGAGCGGACTCGGCCGCGTTTGTGCGGCTGGTCTCCGACAGCTCCTTTGCCGCCTCCCTCGGGGTCACGGCCGGCTCCCTGGAGGGGTATCTCATGCCCGAGACCTACTTCTTCGACTGGCAGCCGGATGAGCGGGAGGTGGCCAGCCGCCTGGTGCGGGAGTTCACGCGCTTCTTCACCGACTCGCTTGCCGCGCGGGCGCGCGGGTTCGGCTGGTCGGTGCACCAGGCGATCACCATGGCCTCGCTGGTGGAGGGGGAGGCGTCACTTCCCGAGGAGAGGGGTCTTGTGGCCGGGGTCTATCATAACCGGCTCCGGAAGGGGATGCGGCTCCAGGCGGATCCGTCCGTGCAGTTCATGTTTGAAGAGGGACCCCGGAGGGTTCTGTATGCGGACCTGAAACGGGACCACCCCTACAACACGTACATGCGGCGGGGTCTGCCTCCGGGGCCTGTGAACAACCCGGGGAGGGAGGCCATCCGGGCGGCCCTCTGGCCTGCGCGCCACAGCTATCTCTACTTCGTGGCGGACGGCCGGGGAGGGCACAGGTTCAGCACCACCTATACGGAGCACAGGAAGAACGTCTCCCGGTACAGGGCGGGGAGGCGGAAGGCGGCGGAGGCCGCGCTCACCAAGAGCGGGCAGGGATGAGAAAAAAAGGTCCGCCCGGACCTGTCGTCGCTATGACCCACCATCATCACGACATCATCGCCATCACACAGTCCGGACGGACCTCAAAATCCATCCACACTCCTCAACGCCGGGCGCGGGGAAATGGTTCCATCCGGGATTCCTTTTTCTGGGGCCTCGCGGCGGGATGGGGGGTTCTCCTGGCGGCGGGGTGCGCCGGCCAGCTTCCACCCCCCGGCGGCCCCGTGGATTCCGAGCCCCCGCATGTGGTCGCGGCCTTCCCCGATTCCAACGCCGTGCGGGTTGCCGCAGACCACATCAGCATCGAGTTCAACGAGTATGTGGACCGGCGCTCTCTGGAGGAGTCCATATTCATCTCGCCCTTCCTGGGGAGTCCCGAGTTCTCCTGGAGCGGGACGGAGGTGGAGATGCGCTTTCCCGACACCCTCCGCCCCTCCACCACGTATGTGTTGAACATCGGAACCGACGTCAGGGATGTGCGGGCCCGGAACCGGATGGCCTCGGCCTACACCCTGGCGTTCTCCACGGGGGATTCCATCGACAGGGGGTTCCTGGAAGGGAGGGTCTGGGACGACCGTCCCGAGGGAGTGATGATATTCGCCTACAGGCTCGCGGGGGCAGACACCCTGAATCCATCCCTCCGGAAACCCGACTACATCACGCAGACGGGGGAAGGCGGCCGTTTCCGGCTTTCGCACATCGCCCCGGGAACCTACCGCCTGATTGCCGTGCGGGACGAGTACAAGGATCTCCTCTACAACAGGCAGATGGACGGCGTGGGGGTGCTGCCGGGGGACCCCGCCGCGGGGGGGGAAGAGCCCGCGGGCCGGAAGTGGAACTTCCGGATCGCGGTGGAGGATACCGCGGGGCCCTTTGTGACATCCGCGGAAGAGGCGGGGCCGGGGAGGATCATCCTGCGTTTCAGCGAGCCCCTGGATACGGCATCGCTGGCCGGTGCCGCCTTCCGGGTGACGGACTCATCCTCGGGGGCCGATACGGGTCCCTGGACGGGTTCTCTTTCCCTCTGGCATCCCGCAGGGGCGGACCTCGGGGGCGGCATCCTGGATACGGGGAGGGTCTACCGTGTGAGCGCCCGGGGGCTGAAGGACCGGAGCGGGAATCCCGTGGACACGCTCCACGACAGCGCGCTCCTCACGGGCGCTTCGGTGAGGGACACGGTCCGTCCCATGTTCCGCATTCCCGGTCTCGCAGACAGCAGCGATGGATGGCCCCCCGCCAGGCGAGTCCTGGTTTCTTTTTCCGAGCCGGTGCGGCATGAGGAGGCGGAGCGGGCACTCAGGGTGACGGACACCGAGGAACGGTCTCTCATCCTCAGGACGGAGTGGCTCACGGCGTCGGATCTGGCCGTGGGGTTCAGGGAAGAGCCCCCGGGGGGGGCCTGGCATCGCCTCCGCGTGGACAGCACTCTGGTGCGGGATGCATCGGGCAACAGGGCGGGGGACTCCACGCGGGTGATCAGGTTCAGGATACTGGATGCGCGCTCCACGGGGAGCATCGAGGGGACGGTGCTGGATGAGCGGGAGAGCGCGGCGGGGGGGGATCTCATCATCAGCATCCGGCGGGTGGGGGCGCAGGCGGATCCCGTGATACTCCGCACCCCTCACGGGGGCCGCTTCCGGGCGGATCGCCTTCCCGAAGGGCGCTACGTTCTGGATGTCTTCCGGGATGAAGACGGCTCGGGCGCCTTTACGCGCGGAAATCCCTTCCCCTGGGCGCCTTCAGAGCGGTTTGCGGTGCTTCCCGACACGCTGCGGGTGAGGGCCCGATGGGCCGTGGAGGGGGTGCTGCTCCGGCTGCCGTAGGCCTACCGGATATCCTCGGGAGGCGGCGGCGCGGGGCGGGGGGGCGGGTTCCGCCGTATGCGGTCGGGCACGATCCATGCGTCGGGATGGCCCCGGAGCTTGAGGATCTGGACGAAGCGGTCCGCCTCGTAGCGCGCGGCGAAATCTCCGGCGCGCAGCTTGTAGGTGGGCTGATCGAAACTCAGGTAGAACCAGTGTTCGGGAAACTCTCCCTCCAGCGCGGCCTGCAGGGCCTGGGCCCGGTCGATGTCCGTGGTGGTGAGCACCTGCACCCTGAACCCGGGGGTGAGAATGGAGTCGGGGGCGGGCCGGGCACCCGGGGAGATCTCACGCCCCCCTCCGTGCGCTCCCCTTGCGGTATCCAGACCCGAGAGGGGATCGGGCTCCGCTTCGGACGGGCGAAAACTCCGCTCGTGCTCCAGGATCTCGGCGCGCGAGGCGGCCTCGCCGCTCCGGGTTTCCTCCAGGGAACCGCACCCTGCGAGGAGCCACCCTCCGAGGGCCAGGATCAGCGGGGCAGTCCTACGATCCATGCGTCACGATACTCCCCCGGATGGTCGGCGCGGAGCCGGGTGCGGAACACTGCGGCGGCTTCGTATGTCTCGAAGAAACCGATCCGGATCTGATACAGTCCCAGCCCCGCGTCGTAGTTGTTCATGACCGTCATGTCGCACCGGCTGCGGGTGAGGTGCCGGAGCCGGTCGGCGTTGGCGGGATTGCGGAATGCTCCCACCTGCACCATGAACCGGAGGGCCGGACTCCCCGTATCGGGCGGGGTTTCAGCCGCGACGCGGGGGAGGGCGGCGCTCAGGGTGTCTGTCCGTGTCTCGAAGTGGAGCAGGGTGTCGGGGGGAGGCGCGGGGGCGACCTCCGGGGGAGGCGCTTCCCTGCGGGCTTCCTCTCCGGATCCACACCCCGCCAGGAGGAGGATTCCCGCCAGGGAGATCCAGGCAATGGACCGGTACATGCTCACAGGCATTGGGTTTCTCCCGCTCAAGACGGGAATATAACCGAATCAAAGCCAAATGCAACCAGCCCGGGAGGCTCAGACCATGGACACCAGACCCTATACGGTCCCGCCGGGAGGAGGCTTCCGCCTCTCCCGGTGGAACCCCGGAGATACGGGGAAGTTCCGCAGGAAGGAGGATGCGGAGCCTCAGCTCAGGAAGAACGTGGAACGGCTGGCGGATCTCCAGGAGCTTCTCTATGCGGACAACCGGTATGCGGTGCTGGTGATTGTCCAGGGGATGGATGCCTCGGGGAAGGACGGCGTGATCAAGCACGTGATGTCGGGGGTGAATCCCGCGGGCTGCCAGGTGTTCAGCTTCAAGGCACCCTCGGCGGAGGAGCTGGATCACGATTTTCTCTGGCGCTGTCTGGCGCGCCTTCCCGAGCGGGGAAGAATCGGCATCTTCAACAGGTCCTACTATGAGGAAGTGCTGGTGGTGCGGGTGCACCCGGAGCTGCTGAAGGGTCAGCGGCTCCCCCCCGGCCCGCGCGGGGCGGACCTCTGGCGGCGACGGTTCGAGGACATCAACGCCGTGGAGCGCTACCTGGTGCGGAACGGTGTGCAGGTGGTGAAGCTGTTCCTGAACGTCTCGCGCGAAGAGCAGAGGAAGCGCTTCCTGGAGCGGATAGAGGATCCCCGCAAGAGCTGGAAGTTCTCCGCCCAGGATGTGGCC
>JBAVEL010000167.1:0-5033 GCA_049587715.1 Bacteroidota bacterium | reverse complement strand
CCCTGCAACCACGCAGCCTCCGTTCCCGCACACGACGATCCGCCTGGGCCGGAACTTCTCCAATCCCGCCGACTCGATCTTCCGGACCCACTCCAGATTGCCCCAGCGGTCTGTCCGTACAAGCCATGTAGAGTCTGCCTCTGATGGGGGTATCGAGCAGAGGAGAAAGCCATCGCTCAGGATACCAAAGTCCTGGGGGTTTCCTATCACACTATTATCGTAGGTCCGGTTCCAGAGGGCTTGTCCGCCCACACCCAGCAGTGTTGCCCCCTGATCCCCCCCCTCTCCTATGGTCCATACAAACACGTTCCCATCCGGACATTCTCGTGGGATCGCTCCCTTCACGCTCTTCCCCGGTGTGCTGGGCTCCCAGTCCCTTTTCCATTCAACCGAACCGCGTTCCGTGAGCTTCCAGACCGCCGCACCATGTTCATTTTCTTCCGACCCGCCATGTACGGCCTTTCGCACGCAAGCCAGGCTTATAATGCAACCACCCCCGTTCGCCTGGGCAGAGGTTACCACGAAACAGAATCCCCACGCCCCCCCTCCTTCCGAACCTGACGCCTCCACCTGAATCTCTCCGACCTGCTGCGTCCACACGGGATTGGAGTCCCCGTCGAATCTACGCACCAAGCTCGTCGCCCCGCGACCCCCCGAAGAACTCTCTCTGAGCCGCACCACACCCACTACAATTCCGCCATCCTGCCATGGCCGCCAGCCTGGCGATGCCTTGCCTGACAGATCCCCTCTGTAACTCCGGAGCGCATCGCTCGAGCCCTCCACGATCACAAGAGGTGCGCTTTTCACCTTCATGCCGCGCGCATCCAGAGCGATAAGCCGGATTGGATCAGAGGTCAATATCGTGTACCCTCCTGTGGAAGTCTGCTCCACCGACACCGCCTCCCCATCCAGAACAACCGACCGGGAGAAGGCCGTGAAGCCCGGTTCGGGTTCCTCTGCTCCTGTACCGGGCTTGGGGTTCTTCGCGCGCGTCGGGGTCCCACTCGTGCGTCTCCCCTTCCTCGCCTCCACGATCGGTCCAAGCTGGATGCTCACAACGGTCTTCTTCCCGGCTTCCACGGCGATCGGTATCGGCCCCCAGACATCCATTCCTCCGTTTGCGGCAGCCCTGAGGGAGTGCCCGCCCGGAGTGACCGGGAGGGTCTTCACCTCCCCCGCCGTCAGGCCTCCCAGCCCTTTCCCGTCAAGCACGATCGTGCACGTCACATCAGTCGTAAGAACAAGCCATCCCGCTCCCTGTGCGAAAAGGGCCGCGGGGGGAATCAGGGAGAGCATCCCGGCCATTGTCATCAGAGCTCGGATGGTCGCGCCTCCGAAGGCGGCACGAACCCTGTTCGCCATCCGGCTGCCCCGGGGCTTCTGATGGGAAGAAAGGGGGGAAGCCGTCTGGAAGGGATGCTGCATGGAGAGGTCCTTTCCCGTGAGTGTATGCAGGGGGGTGCTCCTTCCCTACTTTTCGCGCTCCCGCTGGAGCCGCAGCTCCCGCAGGGGTTTGAACTGGAGAACCACGGTCGGAATGAGGTTTTCCCCCACCTCGAAGGGACGCGGTCCCCAGACGTCCTGGCCGTCGAGGGTGCGTCCCTCCACGCGGCGGATACCCACTGCGACGGCGATCTCCTCCGTCTGGTTCTCGAAGAGCCTCACCGCCGGGCCGCCATCCACACGGACCTCGCAGGCAAGGTCCGTCAGGAGGACCATCTTCCCCATGACCTGCGGGGATTGCACCGTTGATTGCTCGCCGCTGGCTCCCCCCTCAGACCCGCCGGAATCGCACCAGCCAAGCAGGAGAGCCACTCCACACACCAGCACAATGCCCCCGCCGATTGCGTACCGCCATCGCTTCCGCCTTCTCCGGCCTTCCCCTTCATCGGGAGCGGCGACGGGCCTTGGGAGGGAGATGGCAGCGTCCATCCCGCGGGCAGCTCCGCCGGGCGCGTCTTCAGCCTGTGTAGTCCTCAGGCGCGGCCGGGCAACATCTGCCGGTGGGGGAACGGTCTCTCCCCCGCCCGCCTCGATCAGGGATCCTCCGACCGCCTTCCGGAGCGCCTCCTGCGCTTCCCCCGCGGTCTGGAATCGGAAGTCGGGATCCTTCTCCACCATTTTGCGTACCCAGGCCCCCGCAGGTTTGCCCACGTCCGGACGGAGAGTGTACAGGTCGGGGGCCCGGTCCTCCGTCCGCGTGTGCCACATCATCCACCGGTACTGTATGAGATCTCCCCCCATGGACTCGCTGACGTAGACCTGCGGAAACGCCCGCCGCATAACCCCCGCGCCCAGCAGGAGCCGGTACACCACAAAACCCAGGGAGTAAAGATCGCTGTTGGCCCCCACCTTCTCCGGGTCCCCCTGGATGATCTCCGGAGCCATGTACTCGGGTGTGAAGCCCTTCACCGTCAGGGTCTTCTCCCCCACGTCCGCCGCTGTCTGCGCCCTCCGGGCAGAAACGCCGAAGTCTCCCAGCCGTATGCTCCCGCGGCCGTCCACGAACAGGTTGCCGGGCTTGATATCCCGGTGCGTCACTCCGCACGCGTGCACGTCACGCAGTGCATCCAGGGACTCCTCGGCCCACCGAAGCACCGTATCCACGTCCAGTGGCTCGGTGTATGTCGCCAGGGAGTGTTCCATCAGTTCGAACACCAGATACGATACTCCCCCCTCCTCCACCTTGTCGTGGAGCGGGACGATGTACTTGGTCTTGAGACGGGAGTAGATTTGGGTTTCCCGGTCCCCGAGATTCCCCACCAACCGCTTGACCGCCACCTCACGTTGTAGCCGCCTGTCGTAGGCGCGAAACACCTCCCCCGACTGCCCGCTTCCGATGCTCTCCCTGATCTCGTATCGATCTGCAATGATTGTTCCGGCCATCTCCCGCCTCTCACAGAATTGCCCCGCTTTCACCTCCCCGGGGAATCAACCTCCGGGAGCCTTCTCATTCCCACTCCCCCCGCTTGAGTCCATCCGATGCGGAATCCGTGGCTCGCTCACCCGGTTCTTGACGGGCGTCCACCCTCAGCGTATCATCCGCCAGAGCCGTCCCGCTGAACTGGGCGATGTCTCTGCACGCCGCCATCAGGCGATCCCCGTCCGAGAACCTGGCCGCCGTCAGCTCAAGCGCCCAGCGCCTCTCGTTGTAGATCTCCCGGGCCCGTTCACCAGCACCTCGTTCGATATCTCATCCTCCAAGAACGGTAGGATCCGCCGGAACAGAGTCCGCAGCGTGTCTGAAGAGATGTCGCCGCTCCATCATTCGTTCAACCTCCTTCAGTCAGACCGGCCATCCAGGCACAAAACGGCCGCCGGCTGATTCATCAAGCCCACGCGTAACCTGCCGGCGGCCTGGCCCCCGGAACACCTGCCAGCATCCCTTCGTCCGATCACCTCCCGGATCTCATACCGACCTCCCGGCACGCGATCCATTACTTCAGCGCCACACAAGAACTCCTCCTACACGGACTTTGCCACCGAGGCAAGAGACAGGTGAAGAGGAGCCTATCTCGAATCCCTGGCACAGCGAAAGCCGATGTCAGGCTGGCGGCCCCTGGGGTTGCCTCCGGTTCGCCCCGCCACAGTCCATTCAAATGATGCGAATGATCCGCCACGAAATACGCGGGCTTCCCCCCACTCCGGCCCTCCCGGGTTCCTCTCGGGGCTCACGCTGTAATAGTCCTCCCCGTATCGGTCCGAACACCACTCCCACACGTTCCCGCTCATGTCGTACAACCCAAGCTCGTTCGGCCGCTTCTTCCCCACGGGATGTGTCTTCCTTTCCGAATTCTGACCGTACCAGCCAACCTCCCCTAGGTTCTGGCCACCACTGTAGGCGCATCCCTTGCTCTTCCTTGCTCCCCTCGCCGCATATTCCCACTCAGCCTCCGTCGGCAGGCGCTTTCCCGCCCACCGGGCGTAGGCGCTCGCATCGTTCCAGCTCACGTGGACGACAGGATTGTGCGTTTCCGTCTCCGATAGTGCCTCTCCGTACGGATCATGCCGCCAGTTGACCCCCTTTCCTACGTGAATCATCCGATCCCTCCCGCCTCGCAGAACATCGCTCGACCCTAATTGCTCCGCATCCGTCCTGTACGATGTCTCTTCCACAAAACGCTTGAACTCTCCTACCGTCACCTCGTACCTGTCCATGTAGAACGAGCTCACGTACACCCTGTGCACCGGCTTCTCACGCGGACCCCCATTATTAGTCCCCATCGCAAACCACCCACCTTCAACGTACACCATGCCTTCGGGGACCGATTGCGCCCTCTCCAATTCCCGCACCCGCGGGGTCCTACTTGATTCCGCAATGGCTATCAACCCGATCGTCACCGGTACTCGCGCACCAGTCCCGACCGAAACCTGCACAGGCCCCCAGCGGACCAGCTCTGCACTGAACGACATCGCGCTGATCTCATGTACCCCGGGGTTCACCTGGATGGAGTGCCGTCGTCCGGCCGCCAGACGTTGCCCGTCCATCGTGTCAACAAAGACGATGCACTCCATGTCGGTCTGGATGAGGATAGAACCGAGCCGCGCTGCCGGGCGGGCCTGTGCCAGCACCTCCGCCACCACCAGGTCTACCGCACTTCCCCGTTCCGCGTCCACGCCCGCCCCCGGGTCCTGACCCACGACCGTCCCCGCCGCTCCTTCCCTCCCCTCCTTATATACCGTCTTCCCCACCTTCAACCCTGCGCCCACAAGCATCCCCCTCGCCTCAGCAACCACCTTCCCCTTCACATCCGGCACCCGCACACCGCGCTCCTTCCCCACACTCACCCTGAACGAGATCCTCTCCCCACCCCTCACAGCACTCCCCGCCTCAACACTCTGTCCAAGAACCTCCCCTTCCCTCGCACTCCCGGAGTACTCATACGCCGCCTCCCCCACCTCCAGACCCATCTCCCGCACCCTCTGGACGGCTGCCTCAAACCGCTCCCCCACCAAATCCGGCATACGTGCCGGGCCCGGCTCCCGCACAACGCGGTCCGTGATCTGCGCCCTCTCCTTTCCTCCATCCCCCC
>JBAVEL010000166.1:0-4139 GCA_049587715.1 Bacteroidota bacterium | reverse complement strand
ATGGAGGGCGCCGCGCGGCGGGCCACGGCAAAGCCCTCGTGGTGCCGCTCATCCTCCAGTGCCTGGCGCTGGCTCCCCACGCCCAGGGGGATCCGGAGCTCCTCGCAGGCCTCCGCCAGCTTCCGGTTGATGGCGAGCGCGCCGGGGTATCCCCCCGTCATGCCCGAGACCATCAGGGGGAAGGAGATCCTCCGGTCCAGGAAGCAGGTGGAGGGGTCGATCTCGGCAAGATCCAGCTCGGGCAGGGCCGTGTGGCGAAACTCGATGTGCTCCAGACCGGTTGTCTTGCCCCGGAACCGGATGTCCCGGCTCAGGGCGATCTCCACGTGCTGCTTCTTGCGGGAGGAGGTGCCTCCGCCTGCTGTCGGGTGCGGCATCTGCCGGTCATGGAGAGAGGGAGTGTGCACGAAAGTAACCAATTCACCCCCGAAAGGCAAGGAAGCCCCCCCTCCCCCCGCGCCCGGGAAGGGCCCCGGCGCGTGCTCCCGCGCACGCCGTTTTCTTGATTCTCTTCGTATTGTTGCGTACTTTCATGTTCAATATTCCCGAACCTCCGGCACCGTCTGACTCTCTCCCGCACCCCATGCGCGCGATCATACCCGTAGCCGGCGTGGGCACGCGCCTGCGCCCCCATACGTACACGCTTCCCAAGGTTCTGTTGAACGTGGCGGGCAAGCCGATCCTTGCCCACATCATCGACAAGGTCATCTCGGAGGGGATCCGGGAGGCCACCTTCGTGGTGGGGCACATGAGCGAGAAGATCCGGGCCTATGTGACCGCCGCCTATCCGGACTTTGCCGCGGAGTTCGTGGAGCAGGACGAGCGTCTGGGGCTGGGCCATGCCATCTACCTGGCCCGCCACACCCTGGGCACGGATCCCGTCCTGATCATCCTGGGCGACACCATCTTCGACGTGGACCTTGCCCCCGTGCTGCGCGGGGGGGTCTCCTCTCTGGGCGTGAAGACGGTGGAGGATCCCCGGCGGTTCGGGGTTGCGGAAATTGCCGACGGGCGGATCCGCCGGCTGGTGGAGAAACCGGAACACCCCGTGAGCTCGCTTGCCGTGGTGGGGCTGTACTATCTGCGGAACGCCCCTCTGCTTGCGGCCTGCCTGGGGGAACTGGTGGAAAAGGACATGCGCACCAAGGGGGAATACCAGCTCACGGATGCCCTCCAGATGATGATCGACCGGGGGGAGCCCATGACCACCTTCATGGTGGACGGGTGGTTCGACTGCGGCAAGCCGGAGACCCTTCTTTCCACCAACAGGGCTCTCCTGGAGAAGCGCTCCGTTGCACGGCCCATCCCCGGGGTGGTGATCAACGAGCCGGTGTACATTGCGGCCACCGCCGAGCTGCACAACTGCATCGTGGGGCCCTACACCACGGTGGGGGACCGCGCGGTGATTTCCGAGTCGGTCATCCGGAATTCCATCATCGGCGAGGAGGCCCATGTGCGGAAGGCCATGCTGGACAGCTCCATCGTGGGGAACGGGTCGGCCGTGAAGGGGAGCTACAAGCGCATCAACGTGGGCGGCTCCTCCGAGATTGATTTCTACTGACGCCGGCCGGGGCCGCCCGCCCGGACCCGCGGCGGCACTCGGCCGCCTCCGGCATTCTCATTCACAGGGAAGGAAACCTATGTCGTATCTGTTCACGTCGGAGTCGGTGTCCGAGGGGCACCCCGACAAGGTCTGCGACCAGATATCGGATGCCGTCCTGGACGCCATCCTGGCGCAGGACAAGCGCGCCCGGGTCGCCTGCGAGGCATTCGTGACCACCGGGCTTGCCTTTGTGGGGGGAGAGATCACCACCTCCGCCTATATCGAGGTGCAGGACATCGTGCGGCAGGTCATCCGGGACATCGGCTATACGAAGGCGGAGTACCGCTTCGACGCGGAATCCTGCTCGGTGATTTCCAGCATCCATGCCCAGTCCGCCGACATCGCGCGGGGAGTCGACACCGGCGGCGCGGGAGACCAGGGGATGATGTTCGGCTATGCGACCAACGAGACGGCGGAATACATGCCCATGCCGATCCTGTTTGCGCACAAGCTTGTGCACCGGCTGGCCGAGATCCGGAAGAAGACCCCGAAGCTGATGCCCTACCTGAGGCCCGACGCCAAGTCGCAGGTGACGGTGGAGTACCACAACCGCACTCCGGTCCGGGTGCACACGATCGTCATCTCCACCCAGCACGATCCCGACGCAACGCAGAAGCGGATCCGGCAGGACGTGTTGGAGCACGTGATACCGAAGGTGATCCCCCGCCATCTGTGGGACCGGAAGACCATCGTGCATGTCAACCCCACGGGGCGGTTCGAGATTGGAGGACCGCACGGGGACACGGGCCTCACCGGCCGCAAGATCATCGTGGACACCTACGGCGGGCGGGCTCCGCACGGCGGGGGGGCCTTTTCGGGGAAGGACCCGTCCAAGGTGGACAGGAGCGCCGCGTATGCCGCGCGGCACCTGGCCAAGAACCTGGTGGCGGCGGGGCTGGCGGACGAATGCATGATCCAGGTGGCCTATGCCATCGGGGTCGCCCAGCCGGTGTCGCTGCATGTGGGCACCTTCGGTACGGGGAAGCTCCCGGACGCGATGCTCGAGGAAATGCTTCTGCGCGAGATAGACCTCACGCCACGGGGCATCATCCGCCGGCTCAACCTGCTCCGGCCGATCTACAGGAAGACGGCCGCCTACGGGCACTTCGGCCGCAAGGATGCGGACTTCACCTGGGAGAAGCTGGATCTGGTGAAGACCCTGCAGAGCGCGGCGGACCGGCTCTGAGCGGTCCGGGACCCTTTTCAATCACCATACCATCGGGAACGTAATGAACGCAAAGGCGGGAACGTACAAGGTGGCCGACCTGGGGCTTGCCCCCGAGGGCCGGCGGCTGATCGGCTGGGCCGAATCCAGGATGCCCGTTCTGATGTCTCTCCGGGCGAAGTACGCGAAAACAAGACCCCTCCGGGGCTACCGCATTGCCGGGTGCCTCCATGTCACCAAGGAGACGGCCGTCCTGGTCCGGACGCTCGTGGCGGCCGGGGCTCGGGTGGCCTGGAGCGGGTGCAATCCTCTCTCCACGAATGACGCCGTGGCGGCGGCCCTGGCGGCCGAAGGGATCCCCATCTTCGCCTGGCACGGGATGAACGTCCGGGAGTTCTACTGGTGCATCGAGCAGACCCTCCGGATGCGCCCGAACCTCACCCTGGACGACGGGGCGGACCTCATCTTCACCATTCACAAGAAGCACCCCCGGTTCGCCGACCGCACGGTGATCGGCGGGACGGAGGAAACCACGACGGGGGTGCAGCGCCTGCGGGCGATGGCGGCGGCGGGGGAGCTGAAGTACCCGGTGATTGCCGTGAACGACGCGGAAACCAAGTGGGATTTCGACAACGTGTACGGGACCGGCCAGTCCACGCTGGACGGCATCCTGCGCGCCACCAGCGTGCTGCTGGCCGGAAAGAACGTGGTGGTCGCCGGCTACGGCCACTGCGGCCGGGGGGTGGCGATGCGCGCGCAGGGGATGGGCTCCAACATCATTGTGACCGAAGTGAAGGCCACGGCGGCGCTGAAGGCCACCCTGGACGGCATGCGCGTCATGCGCATGGACGAGGCCGCCCCTCTGGGAGACCTGTTTGTGACTGCCACCGGGGTGAAGGACGTGATCGTGGGCAGGCACTTCCGGCTCATGAAGGAAGGGGCGGTGGTGTGCAACACCGGCCACTATGACTGCGAGATCAACCTGGGGGATCTGGCGAAGCTGGCCCGGAGCCGGCGGCAGATCCGCGACAACAACGAGGAGTACGTTCTGCGCGACGGAAAGCGGCTGTATGTGCTGGCCCAGGGGCGCCTGGTGAACCTGGCTGCCGCGGAGGGCCATCCGTCCGAGGTAATGGACATGTCCTTTGCCAACCAGTTCATGTCGCAGGTCCGCCTGGCGGAGCTGGACAGGCGCGGGAAGCGGCTGGAGAACGCGGTGCACGACATTCCGCAGACGCAGGATCAGGAGATTGCGCGGTTGAAGCTCCGCACGCAGGGAATCCGCATCGACACCCTGACGCCGGAGCAGCAGGAATACGTCCGGGACTACAGCTCGGGCACCTGATCCGGAGGGGATGGCCCCTTCTCAGC
>JBAVEL010000165.1:0-22851 GCA_049587715.1 Bacteroidota bacterium | reverse complement strand
CTCCCCGCAAGCACGCGGGGCATCGCGGCCAGCACCCCCCGCCATCCCCCCGCACCCGGCCCCGAGCGGAGCGCTCCCGGAAGAAGGGGAAGGCAGAGCACCACGACGGCCAGCGACACCGCCGCATCCGTGCTCCGCTTCAGGAACCGGTGGAGGGGTTTCCGGATGTTGTATTCAATCTCCACCAGCGGCACCGCATCCAGAAAATCGATGCGGGTCTTCCCCACGATGGCGTCCAGACTGTCGGGCACCAGCCGGAAGTCCACGCTCCCCCTGTCGCTCCGCGCGATCACCGAGAGCATCTCCGCATACGAGAGCCCGTCGGAGGCGAACACCACATCGCTCACCCTGTGGTCCCGGATGGCCTTCCCGATGGTCTCCACGCTTCCCACGATGGGAATCCCTCCCACCGTCTCTCCGATCCGCCTCCGGTTCGAGTCGATGAAACCCAGCACTTCATAGCCCCCGTCCACGCGGTCCCGGAGCTTCCGCAGAAGCTCCTGGGCCGAGGAGCCCGTGCCCACGATCAGGGTCCGCCGCCCGAAAAGACTCGGCCGGCGTCCTTTCCGGGGGCCGCCCCTCCCCGCCAGCCGGAGCCCCAGACGCCATCCGGGAAGAAGAGCGAGCGAGAGCCCCCCCGAAATCAGCACCACGGCCCGGCTGAACGCATAGTCCTTCGCAAAGAACACAATCGCCGAGAGAATCACAAAACTCGCGATCACCGCCGCCCCGGTTCGCGAAACCGAGTGGCGGCTGGTGGTATAGACCCCCGCCGCATACATGCACAGGCAGGTGATCAGGGCGGGCACCGTCCAGACCACGGGGTAGGCCTCGGGGGGGAACCGGAGAAATCCGCCGAAATGGAGCATTTCCGCCGCCGCGAGGGACAGGTTCACCAGCAGGATGTCAGGCAGGGCGGCCAGGAGCGCCCGCGCCGCCCGGGCCGCAAAGGCCATCCCGGCCCGGAGCTGGATGGCCGAGGTGAGAAGGGCCTCCACCACCACCGAGCGGCTGAAGTGTTTCTCCACGAAAACCTGCATGGCCCCGTAGAAGACGCGAATCTCGTCCATCCCGCTCCGGCGGGTGCTCTCCCCCTTGAAGTGCACAATCCGGGTGGCATGCACGTAGTACACCTTCAGACCCGCCTGACGGATCCGGTAGCACCAGTCCAGATCCTCGCCGTACATGAAGAAGGTCTCATCCAGCCCCCCCACCTTCTCGTATGCGGAGCGGCTGATCATCATGAACGAGCCGCTCACGGCGTCCACCTCGTAGGTGGCCCCGGGATCCAGGTAGGTCAGGTTGTACCGCCCGAACAGGCGCGAGCGGGGAAACAGCGCGCTCAGCCCCGCAATCCGGGTGAACGCCACCCAGGGGGAGGGAAAGCTCCTCCGGCACGCGAGCTGGAACGACCCGTCGGGGTTCAGCACCATGCACCCGGCAAGCCCCGCATCCGGATGCCGGGCGAAGAACTCCAGCATGACCCGCACGGTGTCTTCCTGCACCACGGTGTCCGGGTTCAGAAGGAGGAGGTGCCGTCCCCGCGCCCTCTTCAGGGCCTGGTTGTTGGCCCGGGCAAACCCCGCGTTCGATGAGTTGGCGATCAGCGTCACGCGGGGGAACTTCTCCCGGAGCATCTCCACGCTTCCGTCGTCGGAGGCGTTGTCCACCACCAACACCTCCGCCTCCAGCCCCTCCAGGGCGCGGTGGAGCGAGTTCAGCGCCTTCTCCAGGAACTGCCGGACGTTGTAGTTGACGATGATGACCGAGACGTCCATACGGGGGTTCTACAGCCGGTGAAAGATGCTCCTCAGGCGGAGTCTCCAGAGCATGAAGAAGGCCTCCGAGATGATCTTCTTGGACATCTTGGAAACCCCGGTCCGCCGGTCCAGGAAGATGATGGGGATCTCGGTGATGCGGAACCCCCTCTTCCAGGCCTTGTAGCTCATCTCGATCTGGAAGGCGTATCCGTTGGAGTGGATCCGGGAGAGGTCGATCGCCTCCAGCACCGGGCGCCGGAAGCACTTGAAGCCCGAGGTGGCGTCCTCCAGCGGCAGACCGGTCACAAACCGGGTGTACACGCTGGCCGAGTAGCTCAGGAGCAGCCGCTGGATGGGCCAGTTTAGAATGCGGATGCCCCCCGTATAGCGGGATCCCACCACCAGGTCCGCCCCGCCGATGGCCTTCAGGAAGTTGGGAATCTCCCGGGGGCTGTGGGAGAAATCCGCGTCCATCTCGAACACGCAGTCGTACTCCCGCTCCAGAGCGTACCGGAACCCCGCCACGTAGGCCGTGCCCAGGCCCAGTTTTCCCTCCCGCTCCAGGAGCCGGATGCGCGGGTTCTCCTTCATCATGTCCCGCACCACGGCGGCCGTGCCGTCGGGGGAGTTGTCGTCCACCACCAGCACGTCCACCTTCTCCGACTGCGCCAGGACCGCCGGGATCAGGGTGGGGATGTTCTGGGCCTCGTTGTAGGTGGGGATGACGACGAGGGCTTTCCGGGGCGTGAAGTCATCGCTCATGCTGCCTCAGCGATAGAAATCCATCAGGGTGCCTGCAATGTGCTGTTGCTGCTCCTCCGTCAGCTCGGTGTGCATGGGAAGCGAGATCACCTCCCCTGCGGCCCGCTCCGTTTCGGGGAACATGCCCGGCCTCCCCCCCAGGTGCGCGTAGGCCCGCTGGAGATGAAGCGGCACGGGGTAATAGACGGCGTGGGGAATCCCGCACGCGGCGAGGTGCGCGGCAAGCGCGTCGCGCCGGGGAAGTCGCACCGTGTACTGGTGAAAGATGTGAGCGCAGCGCGGGTCCCTCCAGGGAAGCACCGCGGGGGAGCCGGCCAGGAGCGCGTCATAGCGGTCGGCCGCTTGTCTCCGGGCGGCGTTCCACGCATCCAGGTACTTCAGCTTCACGTTCAGAACGGCCGCCTGCAGCGTGTCCAGCCGGCTGTTCACGCCCAGGACCTCGTGATGGTACCGCTCCCGGGACCCGTGCAGGGTGATCATCCGGATCCTCCGCCCCAGCTCCTCATCCGGGGTGACCACCATTCCTCCGTCCCCGAAGGCGCCCAGGTTCTTGCTCGGGAAGAAGCTGATGCAGGCGCAGTCGCCGAACCCGCACACCTTCTTCCCCTCGAAGGTCGCGCCCATCGCCTGCGCGGCATCCTCGATGACCCGGAGCCTGTGCCGTCGGGCAATCTCCCCCAGGGCGCCCATGTCGGCCGCCTGCCCGTACAGGTGGACGGGCAGGAGCGCTCTGGTGCGGGGCGTGACGGCGCGCTCCACAAGATGCGGATCCATGTTGAACGTGCGGGGGTCTATGTCCACATACACCGGCCGGGCTCCCAGGAGCACGATGGTCTCGGTGGTGGCAACAAAGGTGAACGGGGTGGTAATCACCTCGTCTCCGGAACCCACGCCCAGGGCCATGAGGGCCACCTGGAGGGCATCGGTGCCCGATGCGCAGCCGACCGCCTGGCGCACACCCAGGTACCCTGCCGCCGCGCACTCGAACTCCCCCACGGGCTTTCCCAGAATGAACTGGCCGCTCTGGACAACCTCCCGCAGGGCCGCGTCCACCTCCTCCCGGATCTTCCGGTACTGACCCGCCACGTCCACCATCTGCAGGTTCATCCGTTTCTCCTTCAGTGGGTCCCCTTGCCGCTCAGGGCCACGAGCAGCGTCCGGGCCATGATCTTGAAGTCCAGCGTGAGGGACATGTTCTCCAGGTAGTACAGGTCGTACTGGATCTTCTTCCGCACGTCCTCCACGGACCGGTCATAGTGGAGCTTGATCTGGGCCCATCCCGTGATGCCCGGGCGCACCAGCAGGCGCCGGGTGTAGAAGCCCACGTCCTTCTTGAGCTGATCCACAAAATACGGGCGTTCGGGCCGCGGCCCCACCAGGCTCATCTCCCCCTTCAGCACATTCAGAAACTGCGGCACCTCATCCAGCCGGAACCGCCTGAGGATGAGGCCCGTGCGGGTGATCCGGATGTCTCCCGGTCGGGCCCAGACGGGCCCCGTGTCGCGTTCCGCGTCGGTCACCATGGAGCGGAACTTGATGAGCCGGAACGGCCTCCCCTTCTTCCCCACCCGCTCCTGGGTGAAGAAGATGGAGCCCGCCGTATCCATCCTGATCGCCGCGGCCGCCAGCAGCCAGAGCGGGAGGAAGGGAACCAGCACCAGCAGGGACACCGCAATGTCCGTCAGCCGTTTGGCCGCCCGCTGCCAGGCCTTCAGGTTCACGGGGTAGAGGCGGATGAGGGGATGGCCCAGGATCTCCTCCGTCTTGAACCCGCTCAGCACCTCCACGTCCCCCGGCACCACCTTCACGCTGGACACCATGCCGTTGCACTGGGCGGCCACCTCCAGGATCTCCTCCCGGTCCTTGTAGTCGGCGGCCACCAGGATCTCCTCCACATTGTACTCCCGCACCAGCCGGGGCAGGTCGCACGTATCCCCCAGCACGGGCATGTCCATGAACACCTTCTCATGCGGTGCCACGAACCCCACCACACGGTACTTCAGGCCCGGGCGTTCCCGGATCTCCCTCACCAGCTCGGCCGCCGCCTCCGTGGTTCCCACCACCAGCGTGTTCCGCCGCCGGAACCCCAGCACCTCGTAGCGCCGCTCCAGGGCCACGATCACCATCCGCAGGAAGAGAACGGCGGAGGCCACGGAGGCCCCGTACACCAGGGTTGTCAGGCGGCCCTCCAGGGTGACGCCGGAGAAATCCAGGGTCAGCACAAAGAGCCCCAGGGTTCCGATGGCGGCGGACTTCAGGATCCTGAGCCCGTAGTCGATCCGCGAGAGGTCCCAGGGAATCTCGTACAGCCCCGCCATCAGAAAGAGGACAAGCCAGTACACGATCATGAGGAGGATGACGGGACTCGTGATGTAGGTCTCGAACGGCACGAAGCCCCCGTGCGCCACCAGCCCCGAGTGGAAACGGAACCACCAGGAGAACACGAAGCCCAGCACAACCGCCAGGATGTCTCCTCCCGCCAGCACCAGGCGGTCCAGAATGCGGGCCACCGACAGGGGCTGAATGGGCGGGCGGCCGTCCCCCCTTTTCAGACGCATCTCCTCCACGTACCCCAGCCGGTGCAGGCTGAACACCGTGGCCGCCAGCACCACGGCCAGCAGCACGGCCCCGTACAGGCTGTCCAGGAGCACCAGAAAGAGGGCCACCACCCCGTTGAAGGCCGAGATGGCCCAGATGGCCGCCACCGTCTGCCGGTGCGTCAGACCCAGGTCCATCAACCGGTGGTGGATGTGCTCCTTGTCGGGCCGCATGGGGTGGGCGCCGCGGGTGAGGCGGCGGAAAAACGCCACGGTGGTATCCACCACGGGCACGCCCAGAATCACCACGGCCACCAGCAGCGAGAGCGGCGTGGCGTCCGCCGCCTGATGCTGGAGCAGCCGGAGAGAGAGGGAGGCCAGCAGGAATCCCAGGAACAGGCTCCCCGTATCCCCCATGAACACGGAGGCCGGATGGAAATTGTAGCGCAGGAAACCCGCGCACGCGAACAGAAGGGCGGTGCTCCCCGTGATCAGGAGGGCATCCCCGTAGTGGAATCCCACACACAGCATGGCGGCCGCCACCAGCGCCGACACCCCTCCTGCCAGCCCGTCCAGACCGTCCAGGAGGTTCACGGCGTTCGTCACACCCACCAGCCAGAGCATGGTGAGGGGAATCCCCACCCACCCGAGCGCGATCGTGCCGAGGAACGGAACAGCCAGGTGCTCGATCCTCAGGCCCGCCGCCACAGCCGCGACCGCCGCCGCGCTCTGCATCAGGAGCTTGGTGAGAAACCCCAGGTTGAAGATGTCATCCAGCACCCCGGCGGCGATGATGATAAGGAACCCCGCTCCCACACCCGCAAGGGAGAATCCCGGAAACCGGAACAGGAAGGGCTCCATCAGCCAGGCCACCGCCAGGCCCGCCGCGAACCCCCCGATGATCCCCCCTCCTCCCAGGCGCGGGATGAACCCCTCGTGCACCTTCCTCAGGCCGGGCGCGTCCCCGATGCCGTACCGGAGGGCCAGGGAACGGAACACGGGCGTCAGGGCCAGAGACACCCCGAGCGCCGCCAGACCCGCCGTGAGAAGAATACCCGTCACTTCTTTGTTCCCGTCTCCCGGACGGCCGAAGACATGCCCGGCTCGAAGCTGGCCGATGCCCTGATGTGCTCCCAGTTCTTCCGGAACCATGCGATGGTGTTGGCCAGACCCTCCCGGAAGGGGGTGCGGGGTGCGTACCCGATCAGGTCCCGGGCCCTGTCCACCGATGCCAGCAGGCGGCTCTTGGTGTCCCACTTCCGCCTCCGGGTGAAGGTAATGCCTCCGGAGTTCCCCGTCAGCTCGTTGATCATGGTTGCCAGGTCCACGATCCGGGTCTCGGCGGCCGATGCCAGGTTCATCTCCTTCCCCACCGCCTTCTCATAGGTGCCCGCCCGCAGCAGCCCGTCGGCGATGTCTTCCACGTAGGTGAAATCCCGCGTCTCCTCTCCGGTCCCCGTGAGCGGGAGGGGTTTCCCCTGCATGGCCCAGTAGATGAAGTTGGGAATCACGTTCCGGTACTGGCCCGGCACCTCGCCCGGGCCGTAGGAGTTGAAGAACCGGGTCTTCACCACCGGAAGACCGTTGTTGTTGTGGAAGAAGTTGCAGTAGAGCTCCCCCAGCATCTTGGTGATCTGGTAGGGGGTGGTCAGGTTCATGGACATGAACTCCTCCCGCAGGGGGAGCGGGGCCGCGCTTCCGTAGATGGAGCACCCCGAGGAGGCGTACACGAACCGGTCGATCCCCGCAAGCTGGGAGTACTCCAGCAGACGGAGGGTCCCCATGCCGTTGGTCATCAGGTCGCTTTCGGGGTGGTCGATGGAGTTCTGGTTGGCAAAGAACGCCGCCAGGTGGAACACCACCTGGGGCTTCTCGAAGAAGACCCTTTTCAGCTTCACCTCATCCAGAATGCTCCCCTGGACGAACATCATGTTCCGGGCGGAGGGGAGGTTCCACCGGTAGCCCGAGGTCAGATCGTCCAGCACCATCACCATGGCGCAGTCCGCGGCGCACAGGTTCCGCACCAGCGTGGACCCGATGGCGCCCGCTCCTCCCGTGACCAGAACCCGCCTGCCCTTGTACGATTCACGATACTCCGACATTGCTCCTCCTGGTGATGTCTGTGAACATGCGCTCATAGGCCGAGGCGCACCCCTCCATGGAGCAGCGGGTCTCGGCCCAGACGCGCCCCCTCCGTCCGTACTCCGCGGCCCGCTCGGGGTCTGCCAGCACCTCCGCCACCGCCTGTGCCAGGGCCGAGGGGTTCCCCGCCTCCACGCACACCCCGCAGCCCGCCTCGCGGATCATGGCGGGAGCGTCTCCCTCCGGCGGAAAGGCCGCCACGAGGGGGCGGCCCGCGGCCATGACGCTCAGGATCTTGGCCGGAACCACCGGCGTCTTCATGGAATCCCTCAGGGTGGCAAGGCACACATCGGATGCCTGGAGCAGCTCCAGGTAGCGGTCCCGCTCCTGCATCGGCAGAAACCGCACGTTCTTCATCCCCTGTGCCCTCTGCATGATGCGGGGCTTCTCCACCCCGTCTCCCACAATGTAGAAGAGCAGATCCTCCCGGTCCTGCAGCAGCGAGGCGGCCCCCACCACCGTGTCCATGTCCTGCGCATAGCCCATGATGCCGGCGTACGAGACCACCTGTTCCCTCTCCCCGATTCCCTCCCGCCGCCGGAAGGCCCCGTTGCGCGGCCCCGGCACCACGGTCTTCGTGTCCACGGGGTTCAGGACCACCCGGGTGTGCGCCGAAGAACCCCCGTGCGCAACCACATGGGTTTCGTTTCCCCGTGAGTGCACGGCCACCGCATCCGCCCGGCGGTAGAGGAACGACTCGATGCGGCGGTACAGCGAAATCAGAATCCCGCTCCGGAGCACGCCCAGGTCAATGGCGTTCTGCGGGAAAAGGTCCTGCACGTTCAGCACCAGGCGCCCCCCCCGCAGCGTTTTCACCGCCCACCCCGAGAGCCCCAGCGGGAGAGGCGGAGAATACACAAGCACCACGTCGGGCCGGGGATCACCCGCGAAGATCCCCGCCAGGGCGAAGGCCCCCGCGGTCAGGAACTGGTCTATCCCCCGGAGCACCGGCACGTTGCGGGGCATCTGGAGCGTCCGGGCCCGCACCACCCGGATCCCGTCCATGGTCTCCACGAGCCGGAGGCCCTTCCGGTAGCGGGCGGGGAGGGAGGCCCGGTCCATGTTGTAGGAGGGGAACCCGGTCACGGCCGTCACATGGTGGCCCCGCTTCACAAACTCGCAGCCCAGCCCGTGAAACAGGTGGGAGGAGGAGTTGATCTCCGGGGGAAAACTGAGGGATATCAGCGTGATGTTCACCCCGCCGCCGCCCCCCCCTCCACCCGCACCCGCTCTCCCGTCCTCAGGGCCGTCTCGGCCGCAAAGGTGGCCAGGGTCGTGAGGGCCGCGCTCCGCACCATGGCCCCCGCATCCGGGGGAGGAACCGTCAGAAAATGCTCCAGCTCGCGCCCGAAGCCCATGTCCTGGTTCCAGAGCCGCTCGTTCTTCCGCTTCGACCCGCGCACCAGACTCAGGGTGCGGAAGTCCTCCGTGACGGCCGCCGAGCCGTCCGCAAACGCCTCCACCCGTTCCCGCGAAAAGGCCTTGGAACCCAGGGCGGTATAGGCGAGGGTCCCGAGGGAGCCCCCGCTGAATCCGATGGTGAGCGACACGTTGTCGTGGGGCTGGAAACTCCCCGTCTCCCCCGCAAGGGAGCCCCCCGAGACCCAGACGGGATCCTCCCCCGTGAGGAACTGCATGAAGTCTATGAAATGGCACCCCTCCCCCACGATCCTCCCTCCCCCCACCTGCGGGTCCAGGGTCCAGTGGTCGGGGGGAAGAAACCCGGCGTTCACCCTGTAGGCAATCTGCATGGGCGCGGTGCGCGAGCCGAAGAAATCCCGCATCCGCATCCCCAGGGGGGAGTACCTGCGGTTGAACCCCACCATCAGCACACACGAGCCCTCCGCGCGCGCAAAAGAGGCCAGCACCTCATCCAGTTGGGGCCGGGTGATGCAGAGGGGCTTCTCCACAAAGACATGTTTCCCGCATCCGAGTGCCGCCGTGATCAGCCCGGCGTGCAGGTTGTGCCGCGTGGTGATGAGCACGCTTCCCGCGGTCCTGTCATCCAGGAGGGCCTGCACATCGGTGGTGGCATAGGCGAAGGAGAACTTGTTCCCCACGTGCCGGGCGCTCACACCCGTTCTGGCGGCGATCCCCCCGAAGACGAGTCCCGGCACCTTCGCGGCGGTGGGGAGAAGCACGTTCTTTGTGAAAAGACCCGCCCCGATCACCCCCACACGGGAGCGGTTTCCCGCGGGAGCACCCGCCCCCCGCACGCTCCCCCCCGCCGGGAGGGCCACCGTACGCGCATCGGGATCCGCCCCCGCATAGGTGATCACCACCCCGATGGACTTCTCCGTGCCTTTCAGAATCATGTCATAGGCGCCGGTGGCTTTTTCCACGGGCACCCGGTGGGTGATCAGCTCCCGTGTTTTCACGGCCCCCGTCTCCATGAGCCGGACGAACTCCCGGAGGTTCCTGGATTCGCTCCAGCGCACCAGCTCATGCGGAAGCGCCGTCCCCCCAGGGGCAGCGGGTCCTGAGGCCCTGGAGACGGCGAAGAAGAGCTCCTTGTCCCAGAACGCCTTCCGGGTGAGAAGGAGCTCCGACACACCCACCAGAATAATGCCTCCCCTTTTCCGGGCGATCCGCTCGGCGAGCAGCACGGGGGCGTTGTCTTTCGTGGCCGCCGCCAGAATCACCGCATCGGCTCCCTCCCCGTTCGTGAAGTCGCTCACGGCCTGCTCCACCTGGTCGCGTCCCGAGACAAGGCCCAGGTCGCATCCCAGCGATCGCGCCCGTTCCACCTTCTCGGGATCTATGTCCAGACCCGCCACGGCGCACCCGTAGGCCTTCCCGATCTGCACCGTGAGAAGCCCGATGAGCCCCAGGCCCACCACCACGAAGCGCTCCCCGAAGCTGAGGCCCGCAGCGCGGAATCCCTGGAGGGCGATTCCCCCCAGCATCACAAAGGAGGCCTCCTCCATGGAGAGAGGTTCGATCCCCGGCTTCGGCGGGGAGAGCTTCACGCACAGTTCCTGGGGCACAGCAATCAAATCGGCGTGGCTCGCCACGCCCGCCCCCGCGCAGGCCACCCGGTCGCCCGGGGAGAAGCCCCTGACATCCCGCCCCACCCGCACCACCTCCCCCGCCGAGCTGTAGCCCAGGGGGAGGGGCTCATCCAGCCGGTCCAGGGCCTCCCGGAACACGTTCAGGAAGCCCTCCTTGCGCGCCTTCTGGAGCGCCAGCGAAACCAGATCGGGCCGCGCCATGGCCTTCCCCACAATGCTCTTCTGCCCCATCTGAATCAGGAGCTTCTCGGTGCCGGGGCTGATGAGGGAGGCCGCGTTCCGTACCAGGATCTCCCCCGCGCCGCACCCGGGAGCGGGGGTTTCCACAAGGCGGACCTCGCCGTTCTTCAGGTTCTCGATGAGCTGCTGCATGGAATGTGCGTTCTCAGTTGTCCCGTATGCTTCTGTAGAGCTGCATGGTCTCCCGTCCCACCTTCTCCCAGGAGAAGGCCGCCGCGCGCCGGGCTCCCCGCTCCTTCAATTCCTCCCGCAGGCTCCTGTCGGTGCAGATCCGGCGCATGGTCTCCGCCATGGAGCGGGTATCTGTGGGATCGAAGAACTCGGCCGCACTTCCGGTCACCTCCGGAAGGGACCCGGCCCGCGAGGCCGCCACGGGGCATCCGCACTCCATGGCCTCCAGGGCCGGTATCCCGAAGCCCTCGAAGAGGGAGGGAAAGACAAACAGATCCGCCGACCGGTACAGCCCCACAAGGTCGGGGCGGTCCATGAACCCTGTGAACCGGACGCGCCCTTCCGCCCCCGATCTCCGCACCGCCTCGCGTAGTGCGGGGTCCGGAACATCGCCCCCCGCAATCACAAGATCATGCGGCACATCGTGCAGGATCAGGCCGAAGGCCTCCGCCAGCCGCCGCAGGTTCTTGTGGGGAAGGGAGGAACCCGCAGAGAGCACGAACGGCCTCTCCAGACGGAACCTGCTCCGCAGGGTCTCCTCCCGTGCGGCTCCCTCCAGCTCCCCCGGCATCAGCCCCGCCTCGTGGATCACGCAGAGCTTCCCCGCATCCGCCCCGTAGAGCTCGGCGGCGTGGCGCCGGGTGAAGTCCGAGATGCAGATCACCCGCTTTGCGCGCCCCAGGGCGGCGGGCACCGCACGGCGCAGATAGGCCCTCCGCAGGGCCGGGAAATTCCCCGGATAGAAATGATACTGAAAGTCGTGGAGCGTCACAACAGCCGGGCAGACCCGCACGGGGGGGAGGGTATTCCCCGTGGAATGGAACACATTGGGGGCATATCTCCGGGCAATCCGGGGCAGAACCAGCTCCTCCCACCCCACCCGCAGGGCCCTCAGGCCCGGGTGCGCGAGCTCCACCCGCACCTCCATCTGCAGACCCCTCAGCAGGGGTGCGGTACGGGCGTTGGCGAGCACAATGAACTCCGTCTCCCCCGCATAGGCCTCCAGGGAGGAGAGGAGATTCCGGGTGTATGTCCAGCTTCCCCCGAACCGGGGGGAGGCGAGGAACACCGTGTTGATCAGCACCCTCACACGCCCGTCCTCCCGAAGCCCAGCGTGGTCCGGGCCAGGTCCAGGTCTTCCCTTCTCACCCCGCGGAACGCCCACAGGGCCAGGCAGAACACACAGGCCCCCGCACCCGCCCGCACAAAGCCGTGCATCGGAGAGAGCAGGATTCCCACGGCCAGGCCGATCCCCGCCGCCGCCACGGGCTTCCAGGCATCCCCCGCCAGCCGCCGGCTGTCCAGGTAGGGGAAGGAGACCACCAGGAAGATGCAGTAGCCGAGCTCCGAAAGAAGAACGGCCCAGGAGGCGCCCACGATGCCGAAACGGATGGTCAGAAGTGGGGTGAGGATCGTGTAGAGAAGAGCCAGGAGACCCATCCCCCACATGTAGCGCCGCTGTCTGTCGGCGGCAATGAGCGCAATCTCGAAGATGGAGCGGGTGGTGCCCAGGACAAAGGCCCAGACCAGAATCGCAAAGACCGCACCCGACTCCGCGTAGCGGGCGGAGTAGAGCATCTCCATCAGCGGCCCTGCGGCCAGCGCCCCCACCAGTCCCGCCGGGAGCGCCCCCAGCACCGATATCCGGAAGAAGCGCTCCACGAACCGCCCGTAGTCCGAGGGCGCGTCCCGGAAGCTCCGGGAGAGGGAAGGAAGCAGAATCCTGTGCATGCTCGTGATCACGTAGGCCCAGAGAAAGAGCACAATCCGGTGCGCCGCCGTGAAATACCCCAGGGGCTCCCCCCCGAGAACGTATCCCACCATGAGCGTGGCCGCCAGCAGGGAATACTGGGAGAGCAGCGTGGCGATCCCCACGGGGGCCGACATCCTGAGCGCCTGCGCGGCCTTTTCCCGCGAGAAGGCGCCGGGCCTGAAGCCGAAGCGGCGCACCCCCGCCACCAGCACAAACAGAGACCCCGCCGCCAGGGCGCCCACATAAAGGAATGCGGCAAGCTCCCCGTCCGCGCTCCCGTCCACCAGAACCAGCACCGCCGCGCAGAACACGGCCCCCTTCAGAATCCTGGCTGCGCTGATGAGCCCCACCTCCTGTCTCCCCTCGAACACCCACTCCAGGAGAACCGCCATCGGGAACAGAGCCAGGGCCGAGATGAGCACAAGGGAGGCGCTCCCCTCGGGAAGGAGTCCCCCCGCAGACAGAAGCACCGCCGCCCCGAAAAGCCCCAACGCCAGGCCCGTCCGCACGCTCACCACCGTGGCAATCCAGTGTGGCGTCTCACCCGGGTTCCGGGCGGTCTCCCGCACCCCGATCACCTCCAGCCCGAACTCTCCTCCCCTCAGCAGATAGAGCATCCACACCTGCGCGAAGTTCCACAGCCCGAACCCTGCAGGCCCGAGCATGCGGGCCAGGTGCGCCAGCCCCACAAAGAACAGAAGCTGCCCCGCCACGTTTCCCGCAAGGAGGGTCAGGTAGTTACGGAGCAACCGTACGGGCGGCGCCACTCAGCCCCTCCCCGCCGTGCGGGCGCCCCGGGCGCCGGGTGTATCCTCGCGGCGGATCATTCCCCGCCCCCTCCGGGTGCCCGCACACCCGCAGGAACGAGCCCCGCGGGAAGCCCCGCCGGAGACGGCGGACTCTTCCGCACCAGGGTCCAGCGGAGAAAGAGATACATGGCCAGCAGATTGTACTCGAACCAGAGGAACGAGACGGGAAAATTGAAGTACGAGATGAACATCACGAAGACGGCCGCCCCGTACGCCGCCACGCTCCCGATTCCGGGCCGGCTTCGCATCCGGTAGTAGAGAAGCCCGATGCCCAGGCCCAGCACGAAGGGAATGAGAACCAGCCCCGCCGTTCCGAAATCGCTGTAGAACCACCAGAAGGCGGTGTAGGTGTTGTACGAGCTGGTAAGATGGGGGGACCGGTCCACGGCAAAGTAGTCCATGGCCCAGTACTTGAGACCCGCCAGGGCGGTCACAAAGTCAAAGGTGAAGTATCCCCAGGTGAGATGGTCGGCCTTCCGCACCGCGGTGGCGAAGTTCTCCAGGTTCATCACCACGTACATGTACGGCTCCGTCAGAAAGGCGTACTCCTTCGGGAACCGCATCTTGGAGATGGAGTAGGTGTAGGTGGCCACCAGCTTTCCCAGCCGGAGGGAGGCGATCCCGTAGAAGAACCCCCCCACAACCGCGGCCAGGGGGAGGAGTGTCCGCCAGCGTACGGCGCGCGTGGTGTAGTACAGGAAGACAAAACACACCACCGCCGCCAGGATGATCTGGTAGCGCTGGAGCATCAGCACGTAGGAGCCCAGGGTGAGGAAAGCCAGGAAGCCCAGGACGGCTTTCCGGCCGCGTCTTCCCCGCACGGTCACGTGGTACACCACCGTGAAGAACAGGATGAAGGCCGCGGAATAGAGAAAGAGGGTGAGACCCGAGACATTGAACTCCACGCGGGAGATGTTGCTCCCCACCACGAAGATGGGAAGCCATCCCCGGATCATGGTGTTCAGGGCATAGGCCGTTACGTACACGGCCACCCCCGCCGTCACCAGGGCGAAGAGCCGCCCCTCGTGCACTTCCTGCTCCCGGAGCGCCGCCCGCATGGCCCCGAGGGAAAGAAGGGGTGTCTTCAGGTTCAGCACCCAGGCAACGAAGGTGCCCCCCAGAAAGGCCCCGATCCCCGCCAAAAGGAGCACCCAGCTCTCCGCCGCCCACTCGTGCTGGAGGGCGCTCAGCTTCAGGGAGGTGAGCCCCACGGCGGCACTCCAGATGAAGGCGAAGAACCGTCCGGGGGACAGGGGGTCCGTTCCCCGCCGGAGGAGGGTGAGAGCGAGAGCGGCGCACACGGCGCCGCAGATGAGGGAAACGGGGTTCATGCGTTCTGTCCGCCGCTCTGTGCGGCGTCAGCTCCGCCCGCCCCGGAACCTGAGACCGAACCAGTCGGAGCGGAGGGCGGAGGCGATGCCGTTGAAGCGGTCGGGGTGGCTCTGCCTCAGCCGGACGAGCGCCTCCTTCAGGAACACGCCCACCACCGCAACCAGGGAGGAGACCGTGAACGCGATCAGGGCCCAGAGGGTGGCCTTCGGCTTGGATTTGCGCTCGGCGGGGGCGGCGCGGTCCAGCACCACCACCGACGGGGTCTGGCGCCGTTCCTCCACCTTGGCCTGCTCGTAGAGCGGCGTGAGGAACTGCAGAATCTTGTACTGAATCTCCACGTCCCGGAACCTCCGCACGTACTCGCCCCCCAGGGCGGGGACCCTGCTGAAGGGAACAAAGACGCTCATGCCCGGGCCCCCGGTCCCCGAGTTCATCTCCGCCAGCTTCCGCCCAAGCTCTTCGATCTCAACCGCCGCAGCCCGCACGGACGGATGTTCCTCCCCCTGCGTCCGGCGCAGCACACCCGCCTGCACCTCTTTCAGGGCAAGCTGGCCTGCAATCTCCGCGGCCGCCTTGATGGAGGCCTCGGTCTGCTCGGGCATGGCGATAATGCCGTAGCGCTGCTGGAATGCCCGCAGGGAGTCCTCCGCCGCCGCCAGGTCCGTCAGGTTCTTCCTGTAGCGCTCCTCCACGAACAGGCGGTTCCCCCGGGCATTCGCCGACTGGAGTTCCGTGTTGACCCGGTTCAGCATCTCCACAAAGTAGTTGGCCATGTCGGCGGCGCGGCGGGGATCCCGGTCGTACACCGTGACGGTCAGGTTCCCCTCGGGCTCCGCCCGGAACTCCACGTTGTTCAGCAGCTCCTTCGTGGTCTTCTCCATGGGATAGGAGGTGATGCCGTACACGTTCACCAGGTCGAACTTCCCGATCACGGCCCCCAGCACCTTCCCGCTCTTCAGGATGGCCATGTAGCGGTCGGTCTCGGTGTTCCCCGTGAGCCCTCCCAGGGCCCGCGCGGGTGAGAAGGACCGCATGAGGCCCGAGACCCCCTCCAGGGCTCCGAACAGGTCGGCCTTCTCCGCCGGAAACACCGATGCGGTGGAGCGGTACCATTTGGGCATGAAAAACGCCGTCACCCCCGCAACGAGCGTGGCGCCCAGCACGAACCGCACGATGAAGCGGCGGTGACGGGTGAGAACCGTAAGGAACTCCAGAAAGGACGAGCCGGGCGTGGAGCTCTCGGGTGCGTTCGGTGTGTCGGTCATGGGACGGTCACTTCCCCATTGTCTCGATAAGCAGTGCCACCGTGGCCACCACCCCCACGATGCTGGCGATCTGGGCATACGTGGCCACGTGCTGTGCAAAGGGCCGGTGGATTTCCTTCGGAACCCAGATGTAGTCCCCCTCTTCCACCTCCGTCTCCCCGGGGTCCAGCCAGACCCGCGTCCCCCCCTTGATCACCTTCACGTCCCCGCACCGGGCGTCGTTCGTGGTGCCCCCCGCCCGGGCAATGTAGTCATCCGCATCCTCCCCCCGGATGAAGGGCACATGGCCCGGCGCAGCCACCTGTCCGAACACGTACACCGTGCCCCGCCGCTCGGGGATGAAGATCTGGTCGTAGGGCCTCAGCAGGGGATCCTGTGTGGAGTCCCCCTCCTGGAAGAGCCTGTGGAAATCCGCGCTCACCAGCTCCCCCTTCATCCGCAGGGCGGTCTCCACCAGATAGTAGGAGCTGTCCTCGGCGGTGAGCCCGGCGCGCAGGCTCCTCAACTGCTCCTCGGCCACGTCCTCGGGTGTGTGGACGGGCGCAAGGCTCGCCCGCAGAATGTAGGCCCCCCGCAGGTGGGCCGTGGACCGGAAGCCCCCCGCCTGCCTGATCACGTCCGACAAACGGGTTCCGTCCCGCGTGATGGGATACTGCCCCGGCCGCTCCACCTCCCCGTTCACCGCGGCTATGTAGTTGAGCCGCTGGTCCCCCTCCGACCGGAGAAGCACCCTGTCCCCGGGGCGGAGGTCCATATCCCCCCCCGTCCCCGCCAGAATGCTCATCAGGTCGATGGAGATGGTGTCCATCGAGGAGCCGTCCCCGGCAAGGCGCGTCAGGAGCGCTCCCGAGGAATCCCGGGGGGACTGGAGACCGAAGCCCATCCGGAACAGGTCCGAGAGCCGGTCTCCGGGAACGTACTCGTAGGTCTCCTGGTTGCTCAGTCCGTGGAACACCCCCACCGATCGGTCCGCCGGCTCCACGCGGGGCACGTACACCATGTCCCCCTCCCGGAGGTAGGGGTTGGAACGCCCCCCGCCCGGCAGGGAAGCGCGCACAAGATCCACGGGGAGCCGTGTTCCGTCCTTGCGCTTCAGGATGATGCGCCTCCGGGAGCCCGTCAGGCGGGCCACCATCAGGTCCTGGTCGAATCTCTGCGAGCCCATCTGGACCTGTGTGGCGGCATTGGCCGCCACGATCAGCGCGTCCACCCGCTCGACCGACCGCATCTCGTAGTTTCCCTCGTTCACCACGTTCCCCGAGATCTGCACCGCCACCTTCCGGGGGGAGAGGAGACTCACCGTGATCTCCCCCGAGGGGTACACGCGCCGTGCCTTTGCGGCGATCGCCTCCTTTGCCTGGGCCAGGGTCATGTCCTTCAGGTCCGCGGCACCCGCGCTGGGGATGAGCACCAGGGCTTCGGGCGTAACGGTGAGGATGTGCTCCCGGGGGGAGCTGGACCAGATGTTCAGCGCCAGCACATCTCCGGGTCCCACATGGTAGAGCCCTGCATCCACCGGCGCATCCAGGGGGACCGAGGGGGGCGCGGCCAGGGCCCCCTCCTGTTTCAGGTCCTGCCGCACGAGCGACAGGTCGGGCATCGGAAACGGAGACCGTATCTGGGCCTCCGCTTCCGGGGGAAGGGCCGCCGCCACCAAAAGGGTCAGGACCATCCCCCTGAGCTTAGCGTTCATGATACTGCCTCTTGTAATACTCCATGTATTCCCCCGTGAGCACGCGCCGCCACCAGGGCTCATTCGCCACGTACCACCGGATGGTCTCGCCGATGGCCCGCTCGAAGTTCCAGGCCGGCTCCCACCCCAGCTCCCCCCGCATCCGGGCGGCGTCGATGGCGTAGCGGCGGTCGTGGCCCGGCCGGTCCTTCACGAAGCGGATGAGAGTTTCGGGCTTCCCCAGCTCACGCAGAATCAGCCTCACGATGTCGATGTTCTTCCACTCGTTGTTCCCGCCGATGTTGTACACCTCCCCCGCTCTTCCCCGCTCCAGCACCCGGAGGATGGCCGCGCAGTGGTCGTCCACGTAGAGCCAGTCCCGCACGTTCAGACCGTCCCCATAGACCGGAAGCGGCTTGTCTCCCAGGGCGTTCACGATCATCAGCGGAATCAGCTTCTCGGGGAACTGGTAGGGCCCGTAGTTGTTGGAGCAGCGGGTCACCACCACCGGGAGGCCGTGCGTGTGATGGTAGGCCAGCGCCAGAAAGTCGGAGGAGGCCTTGGAGGCAGCATAGGGGCTGTTGGGATGGAGCGGCGTGGATTCCGTGAACTTCCCCTCGGGCCCGAGGGATCCGTACACCTCGTCGGTGGACACGTGCAGGAAGCGCTTCACCCCGTGCGTGCGCGCCGCATCCAGCAGCACCTGCGTGCCCAGCACGTTGGTCCGCACGAACACCGCCGAACCCAGGATGCTCCGGTCCACGTGCGACTCGGCGGCAAAGTGCACCACGGTGTCGATGGCGTGCTCCCGGAGGGCCTTCTCCACCTCCTCCGCCGAGCAGATGTCCCCCTTCACGAACGCGTAGCGGGGGTGCGCGGCCACATCCGCCAGACTCTCCAGGTTCCCCGCGTAGGTGAGCGCATCGAAGTTGACAATGCGCGCATCGGCGAGATGCGCCAGGGCGTGGCGCACGAAATTGCTGCCGATGAACCCCGCCCCCCCCGTCACCAAAATGTTGGTCATGGGCTCAGTCCAGGCGGAACATGGTGGCCGGATCATCCTCGTGCCGCACTTCGTCCACCGGCTCCTTCTTCCCCTTCCCCCCGTAGAGACGGTTGGGGTTGTTCACCACCATCCCCGGGCGGCCTCCGATGTTCCGGTAGGCGTGCACCACCCCCGGGGGGATGATCACGGCCCGCGGGGCGTCCTCCCCGGCATAGATCACCTGCCGGGTGAGGTAGGTGGAGGAGTCTTTCCGGTTGTCCCAGAGGTACACCTTGAAATTGGAGGGACCCAGGAAGCAGAAGTGATCGGCCTGCTCCACGTGCTCGTGGGGCCCCCGGGCGATGCCGGGTTCCGTCACCGAGATGTACCCCATGGCGGGCAGGAAACGCTCCTCCAGCTCGTCGGAGCGGAACACCTCCGTGAGCCACCCGCGGTCATCCAGGTATTTCGGCAGGGGCCGCACGAGCACCCCCTGAATGGTTCCCTTCTTGAACATGGATCGTCGGCTTCCTTCCTGATGTGTGTCGAACGAGCGTCCTGAGCCCCGCCCCGCGTTCTCCGGGGGGCGGAATCTCACGGCAGGGGGAGGATAGTGTGTCTCGGCGAAACAGTAGCGAAGAGGCGAGAAAGGGTTCCTTCCGGAGAGCCTCCAGTACTCAAAAAATACGGAAACAGGCCCCGAAAGTCAACGAATCCCTACATCTTCTCGGGGGCGGAAACCCCCAAAACGGCGAATCCGTTGCGAAAAACCCGCGCCGTGGCCCGGCAGAGGGCCAGGCGGGCCCGGGTGAGAGCGGGATCCTCCGTCACCACCCGGCATCCGTGGTAGAACCTGTGGAACTGCCCCGCCAGCCCGTGCAGGTACTCCGCCAGCCGGTGCGGCTCGTAGCTGAGGGCGCAGGACTCCACCACGGCGGGAAACTCCAGCAGAAGCTGGATGAGAGCCGTTTCCTCGGGAGAGACCAGAAGATCACAGGCGGGATTCTCCGCCGAGGGGGATCCCGCCCCCTGCTCCGCCGCATGGCGTATGATGCCGGCAATCCGCGCGTGGGCATACTGCAGGTAGTACACGGGGTTCTCGTCCGACCGGGCCTTGGCCAGGGCCAGGTCGAAGTTCATGTGGCTCCCGATCCCGCGCATCAGGAAGAAGAACCGCACCACATCGGGGTCCGTCTCCTGAATCAGCTCGTCCAGCGTATAGAAGTTGGCCTTGCGGGTGGACATCTTCACCACCTCGCCGCCCCGCACGATCGTGACAAACTGATGGATGAGCACCTTCACCCTGCCCGCATCATGTCCCAGGGCCGTGAGGGCCGCCAGCACGTCGGGATAGGTGGCCACGTGGTCCGCCCCGAACACATCCACCATCAGGTCGTAGCCCCTCCGGAACTTCTCCACATGGTAGGCGATATCGGGAAGGCGGTAGGTGGGTTCCCCCGTGCTCTTCACGATCACCTTGTCCTTGTCGCCCCCGAGGGCCGACGTCCGGAGCCACACCGCCCCCTCCTGCTCGTACACAAGACCGCGGGTCCGGAGCTCCTCCGTCACTTCCCCTATCTTCCCCTCCTCGTAGAGGGTCTTCTCGTTGTAGAAGCTCCGGAACCTGATGCCGAGCGTGTCCAGGGTCTTCCGTATGTCGGCGAAGATCTCCTCCTCCGCCGCCTTCAGGAACGGCCCATCGGGGGGTTCGCTCCGGAGCGCCTCTCCATGCTTCTCCTTCAGGTGGAGGGCGATCTCCCGGATGTACTCCCCCTGGTAGTAGTCCCCGGGGAACTCCCCCTCCTCTCCCAGGGCCTCCAGATAGCGGCGGCGCACCGAATCCCCCAGGATGCGCATCTGCCGGCCCGCGTTGTTGTAGTAGTACTCGCGGGTCACATCGTAGCCCACCCACTCCAGCAGGTTCGCAACGGTGTCGCCGTACACCGCCCCCCAGCCGTGTCCCACGGTGAGGGGCCCGGTGGGATTGGCGCTCACGAACTCCACCTGGGCGGTCTTTCCCGCACCCAGGGCCGACCGCCCGAAATCCGCCCCCTGCTCCAGAATACGGGGAAGCTGGAGGGCGAAGAAGCGGTCCGTGAATGTGAAGTTCAGGAACCCCGGACCCGCCACCTCCGCCTTCGCCACGAGGGCCGCATCCAGATCCGCGGCTTCCAGAATCCGGGAAGCCACCTCCCGGGGGTTTTTCCCCAGCTTCTTCCCCAGGGCCATGGCCGCCGTGGCGGTGATGTGGCCGTGCGCCGGGTTCCGGGGCTTCTCGAATCCGGGGGAGGTGTCGGGGGGAAACTGCAGGCGCAGAAACGCCGCGTGCAGTCTCTCCCGCAGATAGGTCTTCATCGGGAGGCGGGTTTCTTCCGGGGAGCGGCGGCGCGGGATGCCGGCTTCCCCCCGGGCTTCTTCCGTCCGGCGGGCTTTCTCCTTGGAGCCGCCTTCGGCCTGCGGGCGGCGGCCTTCGCCTTCGGAGAGGATAGCTTCCCCTTCCGGGAAGTGGGGGACGCCGGGGGGGGAACATCCTCCACCTTCGTGATCTCCGCATCCCCCCAGAGCCTCTCCAGGTTGTAGAAGGCGCGTGCCGCCTTCTGGAAGATGTGCACCACCACGTCCACGTAGTCCAGGATTACCCAGTTCGGACTCCCCGCCTCGCGGTGCCAGGGGCGCACCCCCTTCTTCTGCACTCCCTCTTCCACCGCGTCGGCGATGGCCCTCACCTGCGGCTCCGAATCAGCCGAACAGATCACAAAGTAGTCCGCCACGGAGGTGACCTTCCGCAGGTCCATCACGAGCACATCGAAGGCCTTCTTCGTGAGCGTCAGCGAAGCGGCGGCCGTGGCAAGGGCGGAGGATCGCACGTTGGGTTCCTATCGTGAGGATTTCAGGGTCTTGTAATCCCTCCCGACCACCACGGAGACGTCCACGAAGTAGTCGGGGTTGATCTGTTGAATGACATTTGCCTCCGTGATGCCCAGCGCGTAGGCCACCTGCCGCGCCGTCTCCAGATCCCCCGCCCGGTCGATCACCAGGGACCGGTCCACGTCGGAGGTCTTGTAGTTCCGCACCTCCACCACATCGAAGCCCCTCTTCCGGAGATAGGTCATCACCTTGGCGCCTGCTCCGCGCGTCCCGCAGCCGTTCAGCACGTCGATCTGGATGATCTTGACGGGTCCGGGCTCCTCGCTCACGGGTTCCACGGGCGGGCTCAGCACGTGCCGGTGGAGCAGGGAATAGCCGAGGTAGAGCACCAGGAGGGCCAGCACGCCGATGGCCGCATTCAGCAGCAGGATGCGGAGCCGTCCGCGGCGCACAGGCGGGGATTCAGCGCTTCGGGACATCTCTCAGAAACAGCGAAACCGGACTGCGGTCCCCCGCGGGGAATGCGGCCCGGTTCCTCTTTGTGGTGCGGTCCGTATGATGGGCGCCCATGCGGTCGGGCTCACCTCTCCCACATCCGGGAGCGGTAATACCCGCCCCAGGGGTAGTATTCGTAAGGGGCGTTCCGGTACTGCACCTGCACCAGGAAGTTCTCCCAGGGCCGGTAATCCACCTGGGCGCGGGAAAGGAACAGCCCGCCCAGGTCCATCCCTCCCTGCCTTCCGAAGGAGCTCCAGGGGGAGTACATGAGGCTCACGTCGGCCTGCGCCCTCAGGTTGTCCGCAAAATCGTAGAGCATGCTGTTGGTGTAGGTGCTGAGCGACAGCCCCTGGTTCCCGAACGTCTGATACGAAACGCTGAGGGAGTGGCTCATGTGGAATCTGGCCGGATCAAACCACCCGAAGAGGGCCGATGCCGAGGGACGCACCAGGAGACCGTCCGTGATCCGCCCCTCCCCCCGGGGATCCGCCTTGAACTGCGCCGCGGCGGAACCAGCTCCCAGAAGGAGCGCCGCCGCAAGAACCCAGAGACCCTTCTTCATCCCATCCTCCCCGAAAGGACCCGTACTCATGCCGAATAGTAAAGAAATGCGCGTCCAGAGTCAACCTGGCGCAGCCCCCGCCACGTCGGCTGCGGAGCCCCTTCCGCGCTCCCCTCCGGCACGCCTGACCGGCTCCCTGCAACAAACCGGTACGAGGCCGGGGTGAAGGGATGCGCCGGCGGGGTCTGCGGCTCCCCCCGTAGAACGGAAGCCCCTCTCATCCTCTTGCCGGGCGTGCGGGGCAGGCGCAGTCAGGGGCCCCAAAGCGGAGAAGACCGCCTGCACTTGCGGCCCGGCCTGTTGTGCACCCGGCACAATCATCGGCTCTGCCGGCACTCCCTCCCCGAAGTCCGTCGGTGCATGCAGCGCCGTTCATCAACCACCCTGAGCCGCGCAGACACTCACCCGTACGACTCTTTCCTCTTCATCGAATCAGGAGGAGTTTCCTCGCCTCCGCATATTGTCCGGCCTGCAAACGATACAC
>JBAVEL010000164.1:0-13245 GCA_049587715.1 Bacteroidota bacterium | reverse complement strand
GTCACCGAGTCCACCCGGCTCATCTCGAGCGGCATCGTGGACTCCTTCTCCATGGTGTCCCTCAAGATGTTCCTGGAGAAGAAGTTCCAGGTGCGGATTCCGGATGAGAAGGCCACTCCCGAGGCGTTCGATTCGGTGAACAGCATTATCGCGCTTCTCAAAGAATACGTGAAGATCTGAGGAGAATCCCATGGCATACAGCGCAAAGGCCCGGTCGTTCTACGGCGGGGCCCTGGGGGATATCAAGGGGGCGGGCCTCTTCAAGGAGGAGCGCTTCATCGAGTCACCCCAGGCGGCATGCATCACGGTGGAGTTCCCGAAAGGGGCGGCGCCGAAAGAGGTGATCAACTTCTGCGCGAACAACTACCTGGGGCTCTCAAGCCACCCCGAGGTGGTGCAGGCGGCCCACCAGGGGCTGGACCAGAGGGGCTTCGGGCTCTCCTCCGTCCGCTTTATCTGCGGCACGCAGGACATCCACGATGAGCTGGAGAAGAAACTCACGGAGTTCCTGGGCACCGAGGACACGGTGCTCTTTCCCTCGTGCATGGAGGCCAACGCGGGGCTCTTCGAGGTGACCCTGGACAAGGAAGACGCCATGATCGCGGACCGGCTGGTGCACGCCTCGATTGTGGACGGGATGCGCCTCTCCAAGGCCCAGCTCTTCAACTACAAGCACGCCAACATGGCGCACCTGGAGGAGAAGCTCCAGGAAACGCAGTCGTGCCGGTTCCGGATGGTCATCACCGATGGGGTGTTCTCCATGGACGGAGACATCGCCCCCCTGGATGCCGTGTGCGACCTGGCGGAGAAGTACGACGCCATGGTGATGGTGGATGACTCCCACGCCACGGGGTTTGTGGGAAAGAGGGGACGGGGGACGCACGAGCACTGCGGGGTGATGGGCCGGATTGACGCCATCACCACCACACTCGGAAAAGCCCTGGGCGGGGCGGCGGGAGGGTGCGTGAGCGGACGGAAGGAGATCGTGGAACTCTGCCGCCAGAGGGCCCGGCCGTATTTGTTTTCCAACACGGTGCCCCCCGTGGTGGTGGCGGCTTCCATCCGGGTGGTGGATGTGCTTACCCGGAGCACGGAGCGGCGGGACAAGCTGGAGCAGAATACCCTGTATTTCCGGGAGCGGATGACGAAGGCGGGCTTCGACATCCGGGAAGGGGTGCATCCCATCGTTCCCATCATGCTTTACAACGCCAAGCTGGCCGCGGATGTGGCGCGTGACATGTTCGCCGAAGGCATCTACGTGATCGGCTTCTCGTTCCCCGTGGTGCCGCAGGGGGCGGCCCGGATACGGGTGCAGATATCGGCGGACCACGAGAAGGAGCACCTGGACAAGGCCATCGAGGCCTTCACCAAGGTGGGGCGGAAATACGACATCCTGGGGAAGAAGAAGGAGCAGATTGTGGCGCAGTACGGGCTGTAGGCCCGCGCTGCGCGGCGGGAGAAACAGGGAGAGACGGTGGCCCGGAGCGAGAAGCTGGTTGACTACTTCCGGAACGAGATAGAGGAGCTCTGGGAGGCGGACCTCTACAAGGAGGAACGCTTCATGGTCTCCCCCCAGAATCCCGTGGTGCGGGTGAGAGAGGGGGGAGGGGCCGAGCGGGAGGTGGTGAACTTCTGCGCCAACAACTACCTGGGGCTCTCCTCCCACCCGGGGGTGATGGAGGCCGCGCGGGAAGCCCTGGAGGGGCGGGGATACGGGATGTCGTCCGTGCGCTTCATCTGCGGCACCCAGGACAAGCACCGGCTGCTTGAAGAGCGCATCGCCCGGTTCCTCGGGATGGAGGATGCCATCCTTTACTCCTCCTGCTTTGATGCCAACACGGGGCTCTTTGAGACCCTCCTCGGGGAGGAGGATGCGGTCATATCGGATGAGCTGAACCACGCCTCCATCATAGACGGCATCCGGCTCTGCAAGGCGGAGCGGAGGCGCTACAAGCACATGGACATGGCCGACCTGGAGCGGCATCTCCGGGAGGCGCGCACACGCCGGTTCCGCATGGTGGCCACAGACGGCGTGTTCTCCATGGACGGGGACGTGGCCGACCTGGACAGTCTCTGCACACTCGCCGAGCGGTATGACGCCCTGGTGATGGTGGATGACTCCCACGCCACGGGCTTTCTGGGCAAGACGGGGCGGGGGACGCCGGAGCTCCGGGGCGTGGGGGGGAGGGTGGACATGGTGAGCACAACATTCGGGAAGGCCCTCGGGGGGGCTTCGGGCGGATGCGTTGCGGGGAACGGGATCTTCATAGAGGTTCTGAGGCAGAGGTCCCGGCCCTATCTCTTCTCCAATTCCCTGAGTCCCGTGATTGTGGCGGCCACACTCAAGGCCCTGGATATTCTGGAATCCTCCACGGAGCTGAGGGACCGGCTGGAGAGAAACACACTCCGGTTCCGAACCGGCATGCGGGAATCGGGGTTTGAAATAAGGGAGGGGTTCCATCCCATTGTGCCCGTCATGCTCCACGATGCCTCCCTGGTCCAGGAGATGGCCCGCCGGCTCTTTGAAGAGGGGATCTATGTGGTGGGGTTCTTCTACCCCGTGGTTCCCCGGGGAAAGGCGCGGATAAGGGTGCAGATATCGGCGGCGCATGAGACCGGGCACATAGACAGGGCCCTGGAGGCCTTCCGCCGGGTGGGGAAAGACCTGGGAGTGATAAAGGAAAGGACAGGATGAAGAAACCGCTGACTGAAGAGAGCGTCAGGGATGCCTTGAGGAGTGTGTTTGATCCCGATCTGAGGAAAGACATCGTGTCCCTCGGGTTTGTGAAGGATATCAGCGTCAAGGGCGCGGATGTGGCCTTCACGATAGAGCTTACAACCCCGGCGTGCCCCGTGCGGGACCAGATGAAGGAGGCCTCCATCCGGGTGGTGCGGGATGCCCTGGAGGGTGTGGGGAATGTGGATGTGAAGATGACATCCCGGGTGCGGGCTCATGAGAGCGGCCCCAGGCAGGACATGCTTCCCGGGGTCAAGAACACCGTGGCCGTGGCATCGGGGAAGGGGGGAGTGGGGAAGTCCACCGTGGCGGTGAACCTGGCCGTGGCCCTGGCGAGGGAGGGGGCGTCTGTGGGGCTTGTGGATGCGGATATCTACGGGCCCAGCATTCCCCTCATGATGGGGATCAAAGGCCGGCCCATGGTGGAGGGTGGGAAGCTCGTCCCCCTCGAGAAGTGGGGTGTGAAGGTGATGTCCATAGGGTTTCTGGTGGACCCGCGCCAGGCGGTGATCTGGCGGGGACCCATGGCGAGCGGGGCCGTGAGGCAGTTTCTGACGGATGTGCTGTGGGGAGAGCTGGATTACCTGTTGTTCGATCTTCCCCCGGGAACGGGAGATATCCAGCTTACCCTGGTGCAGACCATCCCCCTTACGGGCGCCGTCATCGTGACAACCCCCCAGGACATCTCCCTTGCGGATGCCCGGAAAGGGTATGCCATGTTCGAGCGGGTGCAGGTGCCGGTTCTGGGGATCGTGGAGAACATGAGCTGCTACATCTGCCCCTCCTGCGGACACAGGGAGAACATATTCGATACGGGAGGGGGAAGGAGGAACGCACAGGAGCTGGGAGTGCCTTTCCTGGGGGAGATTCCGCTCACGACCGGGATACGGGAAAGCGGAGATGCGGGCCATCCCGTGGCAATACAGGAGGAGAACCCCGCCCAGGCCGCGTTTCTCTCCATCGCCCGCTCGTTGGCGGCCCAGCTCAGCATACGCGCAATCGGCGCCCCGCCGGAGGCGGGGATAGACATCCGGCTCAAGTCATAGGAGGCCGTATGGAGGACCTTACTCCCAGGGTGGAAGAGGTCCTGAAGGGCGTGCGTCCCTACCTGGCCAGAGACGGAGGGAACGTGCGCCAGGTGAGGATACTGCCCGAAGGAATTCTGGAAGTTGCCTGGGAGGGGACCTGCCGCATCTGCCCCATGTCCCGGCTTACCCTCCGGGCGGGGGTGGAGAGGGTGATCATGAAGGAAATCCCCCAGATCAGGCGGGTGGAGGCGGTGGCGGGCTGAGGGGCTTCAGCTCTACGTCGAAGAGCTTTCCGTTTTTCACCTGCACGATCCGCTCCCGCACCCTCCGCACCAGGTCGTAGTTGTGCGTGGCCATCACCACGGCCGTCCCCCTCGTGTGTATGTTCTTCAGCAGCTCCAGGATCTCGAGCGAGGTGCCGGGGTCAAGGTTCCCCGTGGGCTCATCCGCAAGAAGGAAGGAGGGGTTGCTCACCAGGGCCCGCGCAATCACCACCCTCTGTTGTTCCCCCCCCGAGAGCTCATGCGGCATGCGGTAGCGCTGATGGGCGAGGCCCACATCCGCCAGTGTGTGAAACACCCTCCGCTTGATGGCCCCTGCACGCGCGCCCGTCACGTGGAGCGTGAAGGCCACGTTCTCGTACACGTTCCTGTCGGGGAGGAGCCGGAAATCCTGAAACACGATCCCGATCATCCTCCGGAGGTGGGGCTTCTCCCGTTCCTGTATGGAGGCGGAGCTGAAGCGTCCCACCGAGACGACCCCCTTTGTGGGAAGGATGTCCATGTACATGAGCCGGAGGATGGTGCTTTTGCCCGCTCCCGTCTGCCCCACCAGAAACACGAAGTCGCCCGGCTTCACCTGAAGGGAGACACGGTCCAGGACCGTGAGTCCGTTGAAGATCACCGTGACGTCCGTGAGGGTGATCACCTGCGTGTGCTCCCTTTCCTCCGGAGGGCGATGCGGCAGGCAAGCCGCACCGCGGCCCTCATGCTGGAGGGATCGGCCCGGCCCGAGCCCGCGATGTCATAGGCGGTGCCGTGGTCGGGGGATGTGCGGACGATGGGAAGCCCCGCAGAGAAGTTGACAGCCCCGCCGAATGAACCCATCTTGAGGGGTATGAGCCCCTGGTCGTGGTACATGGCGAGGACGGCATGGTAGTTTCCGCGGGCTCCCGTACCGAAAAAGGCATCTGCGGGAAAGGGCCCCTCCAGGTTGAGACCCCGGGACCGCAGGGAGCGGACTGCGGGCTCTATCACACGCCGCTCCTCATCCCCCAGGTCTCCCTCTTCCCCCGCATGGGGATTGAGGGCGAGGACGGCGATACGGGGATGTCTCACCCCGAAATCCGCGCGAAGCGAGGCGTGGAGGAGGGAGGCGGCACTTTCCACGTTCCTCCGTGTCACATGGCCCGCCACCTGCCGCAGGGGGAGATGAATCGTGACAAGCCCCACCTTCAGCGTGTCGGAGACCAGCATCATGCCCACATGGCGGCTCCGGGTGAGATGGCGGAGGAGTTCCGTCTGGCCGGGGAAGCGCACGCCCGTGAGGTGGAGGCCGTGCTTGGAGAGGGGGGCGGTCACGACGGCATCCAGCACACCTGTCTGGGCCAGCACCACTGCGGCTTCAAGGGCCTGAAGTGCGGCGAAGCCGGATTCAGGGGATGGGGCTCCGGGCTTTATCCGGAGGCGGCCCTGGCGGGGATAATCCAGGACGGGAACCGAGGCCCCATCGGGCTCCCGGTTTGCCGGGTGGATGCGCCCCCCCAGGGAAAGCCGCTTCCGCCAGTACTCAAAGGCACCGAAGGGACCGATGAGGGCAGGAGAGCAGATCCGCGCGATGGCGGGGGAGAATGCGGCCTTGAGGGCCACCTCGGGCCCTATGCCGTTGAAGTCGCCTACGGTGATGCCTATGACGGGCTTTTTCAGAAGTCCTCCGTCCCGAGAAGTTCGTACTCCCCCTGCCGGTCCCCCTCCCCGAACGTGAATCTCCTTTGCAGGTTGTCGTATGTCCAGGTCTCCCGGTATCCCGAGGAGGGAAGGAGGTTCCGCTCCACACGGGAAGGAGGCCCATGGAGGACATAGACGCGGGCCCGGGCGGTGCGGAGTCCGTCGCGCACCCGGATGGTGGTGAACTCCCGCCGGGCGTGGTCTATGCGGCGGTAGTACTCGGCCATGTTCTCGTTGTAGGGGGTGCGGGGTGTGGGGTCCTTGTCGCGCCAGAAGGCCTCCAGGCGTTCCCTCCGGAGCTCGGGAGAGCCCCTCTTCAGGGAGTCCAGTTCCTCTTCCCGTGTGATGAAGCGAAGGGCATCCAGCGCCTCCCCGGGGTTGCGGAGGGAGCGGGGCATCCCGGGCCACACCGTGCGGAACTCCTTCGTGAGGCGGATGACGGAGTCGCGGGTGGTGATGTCGGCGACAAGTGTGAGCGTCCGGAGGGGGAGCTTCTCGAGGGGAAGATCCATGTGAAGAAAGGTCAGGTCCCGCCTCTCATCCGAGGAAACCCAGAGGAGTGCGTCTCCCCTTCCCCTCGGGGCTCCACCCTGAAGGGCCGTCCCCTTATCAAGCCACAGGGAATCTCTCAGGATCACCCGCTCGGGGAGACCCGGCCTTCCCGTTCCGGCCACGGAGAACCGCACTTGCACGGACTCGGGAAGAATCTCCGCGGGGAGCACGAGGAGAAGCCCTCCCCCTTCCCCGTACCGCACGTCCCCCCCGAAGTTCCCAGGGCGGGGGTGTGATCCCCCCCCCTCCGTGAATGAAGCCGCAACAGGGGGAGCGGGGTTCCCGATCTCAAGGGGCTTTCTCTCGGTGTGTCTTCTTCCCGATTCCAGGTCGTCCGCCTCAAGGAGCATCTCGTACTGGCCCTCCTCAAGGAGGAAGGAAAAGGCCTCCTCGTGCCACAGGGGGGGAGCGTCGGGTGCGGGGGCGGGAAGAGAGGCGGATTCCATGCGGCGGATATCCCGGGCGCGGGAGATGCCCCCCTTGGCGAAGAACTCCACCAGGAGTTCCCCCCTCTGCATGAGGGGCGCGCCGGGCTCATTCCCCGATACGGGCACAAAGAAGCTCCTGTCCAGCCGGATGAGCACATCCACACGGATGGGCCCACCCCCCGCGGAAGGAAGCTGAAGAACCTCCACATAGAGGATCTGTCCCTCATCGGGCTCCTCGCGCTTCGGCGGGCCCGGCTGGGCCGGGGCCTGGGCGGCAATCAGAACCAGAAACAGGAGGGCTCTTTTCATTCTTTCCCCGCCCTTTGTGTCGTGCGTCCGTCCCACCGGGAGAGAAAGTCCACAAGGAGCCGCACCCCCACCCCCGAGGCGCCTTTCGGGGTGTATGCGGACGGCTTCTCCATGATGGCGGGACCTGCGATATCCAGATGTACCCACGCGGATGGGGGGATGAACTTCTCAAGGAACTTGGCCCCCGTGATGGCCCCTGCCCAGCGCCCTCCCGTGTTCTTCACGTCCGCCACATCGCTCTTTACCAGATGTCCGTACTCCTCGAACATGGGGAGCTGCCAGACCCTCTCGTGCGTGCGCTCGCCCGATGCACGGAGGGCCTCCATGACGAGGGGGTCGTTTCCCATCATGCCCGAGGCCTCGTGCCCCAGGGCCACCACCACCGCCCCCGTGAGTGTGGCCAGGTCTATCACCACACGGGGGGAGAACACGGAGGCATAGGAGAGGGCATCCGCCAGTATGAGACGCCCCTCGGCATCGGTGTTGTCCACCTCGGAGGTGATGCCGTTGCGGTGTCTCAGGATGTCCCCCGGCTTGAGGGCGGAGCCGCCGGGAAGATTCTCGGCTGCGGGGATGAGCCCCACAAGATGAACGGGAAGTCCCATGCGGGAAACGGCCTGGAATGTGCCGATGACGCCGGCGGCGCCCGCCATGTCCATCTTCATCTCGGCCATCTGTGCCGAAGGCTTGATGGAGATGCCCCCTGAGTCGAATGTGATGCCCTTCCCCACGAGCACGACGGTGGGTTTCCCGGGGGAGGGTCTTCCCCAGCGGAGCATGATGAACCGGGGAGGGCGGCTGCTTCCCGCAGACACGGCCAGAAGGCCCGCCATCCGCAGCCGGGTGATCGCGGGAGGTCCCAGAACGCTCACACGCACACCCCGGCCTTCAAGGGCGCGCCGGGCACGGAGCGCGAGTGTGGCGGGGTAGATCTCGTTCCCCGGAGCATTCCCCAGATCCCGGGCGAGGAGTGTCGCCCCGCACACGATGCGGGCTCTCTGCTCTATGTCCCTCAGGCGGGAAGGAACGTTTCCGCGGGAAACGGCAAGGAGAATCTTCTTTAGCCGGGGCGGGGCATCCGCAGGGAGTGTCTTGTAGATGCGGTATTCGTAGGAGGCAAGGAGCGCCCCTTCCCAGAGGGCCATCACCCCATCCTCCCGTGAGAGGGAGGCCCTGGCGGGGAGGATCGTCTCCCAGTCGGGCTCCATGAGGGCGAGTGAGGGGGCTTTCGCCTTCTTCGCATATGCCACGGCGGAGGCGGCCGCCCTTCTCAGCCGCTCGGGGGTAAGCTCCCCCCCCGGGCCGAGACCCACCACCAGAAGAGAGCCCGGCACGGCCCGGCGGGGGTATGCGACAAGCACCTCATCCCGTTTCCCCGAGAAGCGGGATGAGGTGAGCGCGGGACCGATGTCGGGAAGCTCCCCCATGAGGGTTTTTCTCATCCGGCGCCAGGCGGGGGCATCATCGGCGGCAAAACACGCCGCCACGGCGGCCTTTACATCGGGAATGCGGGCGCGGAGACTTTCGGTGTTCATGGGCCGGTTTCTCTCCTGATGTGCCTGGCCGCGGATGCGAGGATGCGGCTCCTGGCGTCTTCCAGGCGCTCCCCCTCCAGACGGGCTCCCGCAGCGTGCATGTGTCCCCCCCCTCCGAATTCCCTTGCCAGCTCATTGATGGGGAGGTTCCCCCGGGAGCGGAAGCTCACCTTCACCCCCTCGGGGATTTCCTGGAAGAGGATCCCCGCCCGCACTCCTTCTATGTTCATGAGGTGGACGGTGAAGTTGTCCGTGTCTTCCTCCCGGCACTGCGCGGCATCCAGCATTCCCCGGGTGATGCTGCCGTAGGCGAGGGCCCCGTCACAGGCCATGCCGATATCGGCCAGCATGCGGCCCAGAAGAAGGGTCCGGCCCCTGGTCCACTGCTCGTAGACCTGCGTGTAGATGCGCACGGGATCCGCTCCGCGGGAGATCAGGTCTGCGACGATGAGGTGCGTTTCCGATGAGACACGGGGATAACGGAAGGAGCCCGTATCGGTCATGATGGCCGCATAGAGCGCCTCGGCTTCCGAGACCGTGAGGGGAGGATCTCCCTGGCGGGCGAAGAGGCGGTAGAGCATCTCCCCCGTGGATGTTGCATCGGGGTCTATGAGGGCCTCGTGCCAGCGCGGGGAGGGGCTGGGATGGTGGTCTATGCAGACGCGGGGGGCGCCGGATGCCATGAGCGGCTCTTCCAGGGAGCCGAGCCGGGAGGGTGTGTTGGCATCCAGCACCACGATCAGTCCGGCTTCGGCTGCAAGGCGGCTGTGGCGTGCGGGGTCGTAGCGAAGGATGAGCCCCTGGGGGTCCAGGAAACGGTAGACGCGGGGGGTCTCGCTGTGGTTCAGGATCTGCACCCGCTTCCCTCCCGCCGCCAGGCGGCGGGCAAGGGCCAGCTCGGAGCCGATCCCGTCTCCGTCGGGATTGACGTGCGTGGTGATACAGAAGGAGCCCGACTTCCGGAAGAGCTCCAGGAGCCTGTCGGAGGTGCTCTCCATGAGGGAAGGGGTCAGGGTCCCGCCACGGTCCAGGTTTCTTCCCCTTCCAGGAGCTTCTGCAGGTTCCCCTTTCCCCGCCGTGAGCGCGCGCGGGCGATCTCTCCCGTGAGGGCGTCTTCGTAGGTGAAGCGTTCCGTGGAGAGAAAGACCCCCATGGGGCGGGGGAGTGCGGGATCGTGGATCATGTTGGCAAGGATGAAGGCGAGCGTGGAGTCCTTCTCGTTGTGGACGAGAATGTCGGAGATGCCGAACCCGCCCTCTCCCACGCGGACCGCACGGGGGGTGAAGCCGTCCAGCCGGATCCCCTTCTCCCTGTTCTTTCCAAAGAGGAGGGGTTTTCCATGTTCCAGGTACACCACCGTGTCGTCCCGGGTCTCCTTCTCGGTGAACAGGAAGAATGCCCCGTCATTGAAGACGTTGCAGTTCTGGTAAATCTCAAGGAATGTGGAGCCCCGGTGTGCCTCCGCCCGGCGCACCATCTCCTGGAGGTGTTTGGGGTCCCTGTCCATGGACCGCGCTACAAATGTCGCTCCCGCCCCCAGGGCCAGGGAGACGGGCACAAAGGGCGCGTCGATGGATCCCGTGGGGGTGGATTTGGTGATCTGGCCCAGGACCGAGGTGGGGGAGTACTGCCCCTTGGTGAGCCCGTAGATCTGGTTGTTGAACAGCAGCACCTTGATGTTGATGTTCCGGCGGAGCATGTGAATCATGTGGTTCCCGCCGATGCTGAGCCCGTCGCCGTCTCCCGTGGCAACCCACACATCCAGCCCGGGGTTGGCCAGCTTGACGCCCGTGGCGATGGCGGGGGCCCGTCCGTGGATGCCGTGCAGGCCGTAGATGTTCATGTAGTAGGGGAACCGGCTGGAGCAGCCGATGCCCGAGACGGCCACGTACTGCTCGCGCGGGCGGGGGAACTCGGGGAACACCCTCTGCACCTGCGCCAGGATGGAGTAGTCCCCGCAGCCGGGGCACCACCGCACGTCCTGGTCGGACTGGAAGTCCCGAATGGTCGGCTTGGGGGGGGCGGGTTCAGGCATGGATTTTTCCTCCCCGGGTGAGGATGGCCGCTTCGATCTCTTCGGAGCGAAGGGGCAGTCCCTTCACGACGTTGAATCCCTCGGCATCCACCAGATAGCGTGAGCGGAGAAGCTGGATGAGCTGGCCTGCGTTGATCTCGGGAACCAGGATGCGGCGGAACCGGCCCAGAATCTCCCCCACGTTGGAGGGGAAGGGGTTCAGGTAGCGGAGATGCATGTGGCTGGCGGAGACCCCTTTCGTGCGGGCGGAGGCCACCGCGGTGCGGATCGTGCCGAATGTGCTTCCCCATCCCACGATGAGCAGTTCCCCTGCGGGCTCTCCGAACACCTCCTGGAGGGGGATGAAACGGGCGATCCGGGCGATCTTCTCGGCCCGCATCTTGACCATGAAGTCGTGGTTGTCGGGGTCGTAGGAGATGTTCCCCGAGATGTGCTCCTTCTCCAGCCCCCCGATCCGGTGCTCCAGACCCGGCGTGCCGGGAACCGCCCAGGGACGGGCCAGAGTCTCGGGGTCCCTGTCGTAGGGGTGGAATGTGGCGGGATCGGTGGCGAAGCGGACGGGGATGGGAGGGAGATCCTCCACCCGGGGGATCCGCCAGGGCTCGGCTCCGTTTCCCAGGTAGCCGTCGGTGAGGCAGATGACGGGGGTCATGTGCCGGATGGCTATGCGGGCCGCCTCGTAGGCCGCATCGAAGCAGTCGGACGGTGTGGAGGCGGCCAGAACGCAGAGGGGGGATTCGCCGTTCCGCCCGAACAGGGACTGCAGAAGGTCCGCCTGCTCGGTCTTTGTGGGGAGCCCCGTGCTGGGTCCGCCTCTCTGGACATTCACCACGACGAGGGGAAGCTCGAGCATGACCGCCAGGTTCACCGCCTCGGACTTGAGGGCGAGGCCCGGACCGCTCGTGGATGTGGTGCCGAGGGCTCCGGCATAGGAGGCCCCGATGGCGGAGCAGACCGCCGCAATCTCGTCTTCCGCCTGGAACACCTTCACCCCGTGATGTTTCAGGGCCGCCAGCTCGTGCAGGATGTCGCTGGCGGGGGTGATGGGGTAGCTGCCCAGGAAGAGCTCGAGACCCGCCCGTTCCGCCGCCGCCACAAGGCCCAGGGCCGAGGCGGTGTTCCCCATGATGTTCCGGTAGGTGCCGGGGGGGAGGGCTGCGGGGCGCACCTCGTAGCGGGTAGTGAACAGCTCCACCGTGTCGCCGTAGTTGTACCCCGCCTTCAGGACCCGCAGGTTGGCCTCGGCCACAGACTCGTCCTTCGAGCCGAACTTCTCGCGGATAAACCGGATGGACTGGTCCAGGGGCCTGTTGTAGAGCCAGTACATGAGCCCCAGGGCGAAGAAGTTCTTGGTCTTGTCCACCAGCTTGGTGGAGAGGTTCATGTCCGCCACGGCTCCCGCCGTCAGACGGCTGATGGCCACCTGGTGCAGGTGGTGTCCGCCGAGCGAGCCGTCTTCGAGGGGATTGGAGGCGTACCCCGCCGCCTTCAGGTTTTTCTCGTTGAAGGCGTCGGAGTTGACGATGATCATCCCCCCGGAGCGGAGCAGCCGCAGGTTGGTCTTGAGGGCCGCAGGGTTCATGGCCACCAGGACGTCGCAGGAGTCCCCCGGGGTGAGGATGTCGGTGCTTCCGAACTTGATCTGGAAACCGCTCACCCCGTAGGTGGTGCCCGCCGGGGCGCGGATCTCCGCGGGATAGTCGGGAAGCGTGCTGAGGTCATTTCCCAGGGCCGCCGTGGTGTTGGTGAACTGGGAGCCGGTGAGCTGCATGCCGTCTCCCGAGTCCCCCGCAAAGCGGATGGTCACATCCTCCAGTGTACGGACGTCCTTTGCCATTACTCGCGCACCACCCATACCTTGACCTGGGCCGTCACGGTGGTGTGGAGCTTCACGGGAACGGTGTAGATGCCCAGGGCCTTGATGGGCTCCTCCAGCTCGATCATCCGCTTGTCCACCTGGAAGCCCTTCTCTTTCAGGGCGTCGGCCACCATCTGGGATGTGACCGAGCCGAACAGCTTCTCGTCCTCACCCACTTTCATCTGGAGCGTGAGGGAGAGCTTCTCCAGCTCCACGGCCAGGCGGCGGCTGGTCTTCAGCTCCTTTTCGGAGCGGCGGGAGAGCTGCTTCTTCTCCTCCTCCAGCGTCCGCATGTTCCCCGCCGTGGCGGCGTAGGCAATCTTCTGGGGGATCAGGTAGTTGCGCGCATACCCGTCCTTCACCTCCACCAGGGTTCCGGTGGGGCCCAGCTTCTCGTGGTCTTTACGCAGAATCACCTTCATGGCATGTGCTCCCTTCGCTATCGGATGGTGTCGGAGACGAAGGGGAGAAGAGCCAGATGCCGGGCCCGCTTGATGGCCTGGACAAGCTGGCGCTGGTGCCGGGCGCAGGTTCCCGTGATGCGCTTGGGAATGATTTTGCCCTGCTCCGTGACAAAGCGCTGGAGCCGCTTCTCGTCCTTGTAGTCGATGTACACGTCTTTCGATTCGCAGAACCGGCAGACCCGCTTCTTGCGGGCAAGCTGCCCTTCCTTCTCCCGGCGTGTTCTTCTGGGTGCTATCACGATTGGGTTTCTCCTTTCAGAAAGATTGTGGCCCGCTCCCGGAGGCGCATCCCCGGCCCATGGCCGGAGGGGCGCCTGCCTCAGACCGTTCCGTTCGCTTCCGATCCCTTGAAC
>JBAVEL010000163.1:0-42368 GCA_049587715.1 Bacteroidota bacterium | reverse complement strand
AGCCACCACCGTCGCCCCCCACGCGGGGGCGTGGATTGAAACACAGAAGCTGAGTAATCGCTTACGCTCCGTTGAAGTCGCCCCCCACGCGGGGGCGTGGATTGAAACCTGTTGGCCGCGGCGATATTTGGCCTCGATGGCGTCGCCCCCCACGCGGGGGCGTGGATTGAAACGTCTTCCTCTATCTCTTGTCGCGGTCCCATCGCGTCGCCCCCCACGCGGGGGCGTGGATTGAAACGTTTGGAAGACATTGCTACATTAGCCAGTTGGCCGCCACCAGTCTGGAGGTAACCTCATATGATTACGGACTCCTACAACGTCGCCCTTTACCTCTTCTCTGCATTCCTTCAAGCTGATGCCGCAATTCTGGGATTGGGAATTGTCTTTGTCGTGTACCGGCTGCAACATGTGTACGCTGTCCATCAACCCTATGTGACTCTGCTTCTCAGTTCCGATCTCCCCGGAGTTCCGCAAGACTGTCAGAAGATCATCAAGGGAGGAACTGCACGAGAGGTTGAAGGTATTCGTGCTCGGTACAATGGTCATCGCTTTTCGAGCGCGTTCGAGTTCATTATCGAATCACGCTCTTCAGTACGGGAGATTAGGCGAGAGTTCATCCCCCCACTGATTCTCGTAGCAGTTCATTGTCTTACTGCGGGCGTGAGCTTGTGGTGTCTTTCATTTGTGTCACAAACGGCGTCCACAACGTATGTCCACTGCTGGGGGGGAGTCGTTACAGTCGGATTTCTCTTTTCGTTGGCTGATGTTGTGACTGGCGCACAAGTGGCATTCGAAGTCAGGCCTCTAATCAAGGGCTTTCCCTTGAGTGCCCATTTCATCGAGCCATCAGAACTCGACAACCAGACTGGTGGCGGCTGAAAGCGCGTACCACGTGGGTCGTCCTTCTGGCATGGCAAGCATCAATGAAACCCGTGCAGGAAGAACCACGGCGTTCATCCCGCAGGGGATTGCGGGGTGAATAGGCTATTGGCAAGCACCGGTGCGGGACGGCGTGCTTGGTGGCCAGAGTGTGCGTTCTCCCCCCACTGTTACACACACGGGCGGCATGCATTCGTGCAGAGATCGTGCCGCAAAGGAGGAGTTCGGAAGGGGTCTGGGTCTCAAATGCTTGTTGGGCGGCCTCGCGGCGGCCTTCTCACGGGCACCCCACCCTCCTGAACGGGAACACGACCGAGCGGGTGCGGCCGCCTGTGGCGCCCTCGATGCGGGCTATCAGCGAGTCGGGGGAGACGAGGGTGTAGATGATCCGCTGCGGGAAATCGTGGGCCGGGTTCTCGAAGACGGCCTTTCCGGGGCCCGCCTCCGTGAGTGTGAAGGCGGTCTCCTCCTGTCCTGAGGGAAGGGCCGCGTAGCGGAGGGTTCCGTTCTCCGCTTCCTCCAGCCGGAGATGCTCCCAGGCCACGGCTCTCCCCTCCCGCAGAGTGCGGGACATCCCGAGCATCACCCCGCCGGAAGGCGCCATCCACTGCTCTTCGGTGACCGTCTCTCCGCCTCCCTTCCAGCATCCGGCAAGCCAGGCGAGGGCTTCCAGGGGAGACCGGGAGGCCACGGAATCGGGGCCCGCGGAGGGAGAAAGCAGGGGGAGCAGAAGAAGACAGGCGGTGGGGGGCATGATCATTGCAGGGGCAGCTCCACGGTGAAGCGGGAGCCCTCGTGGAGGCGGCTCTCCACCCGGATGGTTCCGCGGTGGAGTTCGGCGATCCAGCGGGCGATGGAGAGCCCCAGGCCGGTGCCTCCCATTTCCCGCGAGCGGGCCTTGTCCACCCGGTAGAACCTCCCGAAGATCTTCTCCCTCTCCTCCTCGGGGATGCCGATGCCCGAATCCGAAACATGGAACACAGCCGTGCCGTCCCGCCGCTCCACCCCCAGGGAGACCGTTCCCCCTTCGGGTGTGTACTTCACGGCATTGTCAATCAGGTTCAGGAAGAGCTGCCGCAGGCGCTCCCTGTCCCCCACGATTCGCACAGGGTCCCCGGCGGCGAGGGAGACGGTGATGCGCTTGGACTCCGCCAGGACGGCGCCGTCTTCCAGGAGCTCCCGGGCCAGCTCCGTCAGGTCCACTTCCTGGAGCTGCATTTCGTAGATGCCCCGGTCGGCGCGGGCCAGAAGCAGCAGGTTGTCGATGATGGAGGTGAGCCGGAGGATCTCCTCCAGGGTGCTGGCCAGGACCAGGCGGTATTCCTCGGGGGTCTTGGAAGAGTGGAGGGCCACCTCGATCTCCCCCCGCATGATCGTCAGAGGGGTGCGGAGCTCGTGGGAGGCATCGGCGGAGAACTGCCGGATCTCGGCAAACGAGTCGTGCAGCCGCTTGATCATGTCGTTGATGGTGGCCGTGAGCCGGCCCATCTCATCGTTCGGGTTGAGCACCGGCAGTGTCTGGTCCAGGTTCTCGGCCGTGATGCGGCGGGCCCGCCGCGTGACCATGGCCACCGGCCGCAGGGACTTGTCGGCCAGATAGAGCCCGCCGATGAGCGAGACAACCAGGGCCACGGGAATCAGAATCAGGAAGATGGAATAGAGGTTCTCCAGGGCGGCCCGCAGCTCTTCGAGGGGGTATCCCACCAGAATCCGGAAGTTCCTGTCGCGCGTGACGGCGGTCCGCACGGCCTCTCCCCGGAGGTACACCGTGGCCAGGAGGGTGGTCTGGAGGGGTATCGTGTCGGGCATGGCCAGGGAATCCTGCCCGAGACTGAAGGAGCGGTAGATGATCGCACCCTTCCGGTCGGCCACCTGGATGTAGGTCAACTTGGGGCTCAGGAGCGTGTGCTCGAAGATGCGGTTCCAGATCTCGTCGGCTTCCCGGGCGGTGGTGTCCGCGCCCAGGGAGTCGGCCGCCACAGGCGGCAGCAGGGGCCTCCCCCTCAGGATGGCGTCGATGGAGCGGCGGCCGGGTCTGACCTTCCCGGCCTTGGGCTGGATGAAGTCGCGCACCCAGCGCACCTCGTTTCCGAGCGAGATGTCCAGGTTGGTGGTGAGGGCTTCGCCGGTGTAGGTGTAGGAGACCACGGCGAAGGCAACAAGGGTGGCCACCACCAGCAGGGTGTACCACAGGGTGAGGCGGACCCGGACGGATTGCAGGGGGGATGCCACAGGTCACTCCTCCCTTATTCCGTAGCCCACCCCGCGCACGGTATGAATCAGCTTTCGATCCGTGCCGCCGTCGATCTTGTTGCGGAGGTGGTTGACGTACACGTCGATGATGTTGGTGCCGGGGTCGAAGGTGTAGTTCCAGATCCGCTCGGCAATGCTGCTCCGGTTGACCACCCTGCCCTTGTTCCGGAGGAGGAACTCCAGGAGGGCGTATTCCTTGGCCGTCAGCTCGATGATCCTGCCGCCCCTCCGGGCGACATGCTTCACGGTGTCCAGCTCCAGGTCGGCCACCGAGAGGATGGTGCCCCGGTCCCGCCCTCCCCGGCGGAGCAGGGACCGCACCCGGGCCAGCAGCTCCACCACGGCAAAGGGCTTGGTCAGGTAGTCGTCGGCCCCGCTGTCCAGCCCCGCCACCTTGTCTTCCGTGGCGGTCTTGGCGGTGAGCATGAGGGTGGGGATGGCGGTGTGCCGGCCCCTCAGGGCGCGCATCACCTCCATCCCGTCCATGCGGGGGAGCATCACATCCAGAATGATGAGGTCGTACGACCCGGCGGTGGCCATGGCCAGTCCCTGCTCCCCGTCGTGCGCCACATCCACCTCGTACTCCTCCTCCTCCAGGGCGCGACGGACAAACCGGGCCACCTTCTTCTCGTCTTCCACCACGAGAATGCGCGGCATGGGCTGCTCCTGGGCGCATGATACCGCTTTTGATCCTGAGTTGCAAAGAAGGCGCATTGATATTGAGGCCTGAGTTTGGTATTCTATGGCTGCCTGTAAAGGAGATGAGCATGACGGAAGCGAGCGCGCGGACATACGACATCCTCGTTGTGGACGACGAGGCGGAGGTGCGCTCGCTCCTGAGCGATCTCCTGGCCGCGGAGGGGTACGCCGTGCACACCGCGGCGGACGGCGACGACGCCATCGGGGTTCTGGAACGGAGGGCTTTCGACCTGATCCTCCTGGACATCAAGATGCCCCTTATCGGGGGCTTTGAGGTGCTGAAGTTCGTGCGGGAGAAGCACCCACGCACCCGGGTCATCATGCTCACGGCCTTCGCGGAGCTGGCGAACGCCATGGAGTCAAAAATCCTCGGGGCGGACGACTTTGTGGGGAAGCCGTTCAACCCGGACGAGCTGCTCATGTCCATCGAGCGGTCCCTGAAGCTGATCGGATAAGGCGGAGCCCCGACCATGAAGATGCTGACGGCGGTGCTGCTGGGAGCTTTTCTCTTTCCCGGGTGCGTGCAGTCCATTGCGGTCAACGCCGTGGGGGGGATCGTGGACGACGGGTTCGAGGCCGTTACGGAGGAGGAGGACCTTGCGCTGGCAGCCGCGGCGCTCCCCGCCAACCTGAAGCTCCTGGAAGTGATGCTCAAGAACGAGCCCGAGAATACCCGGCTGCTCCTTCTTCTGAGCGAGGGATACTGCAGCTACGCCCTGGGGTTTGTGGAGGACGAGGAGCCGGAGCGGGCCCGGCTGCTCTATGGGAGGGGGAGGGATTACGGTTTGCGCGCCCTCCGGCAGGATCCCTCATGGGCGGCGGCTCTGGACGGAAATCTCCCGGAGCTGGAGGCGCACCTCGTGCGGGCGGAGAAGGAGATGGTCCCCGCCGCCTTCTGGTCGGGCTTCGGATGGGGAGGACTCATCATGCTCTCCCTCTCGGATCCGGATGCGGTGGCCGATATTCCGAAGGCGGAGGCCCTCATGCGGTTCGTGGCCAGGGAGGACTCGTCCTTCTACCACGGAGGAGCGCACGTCTTTTTGGGGACGCTGGCGGGAAGCAGGCCCAGGATCCTGGGGGGGAACCCGGAGCGCTCCCGGGAGCACTTTGAGACCGCCCTCCGGATGGCCGGGGGCATGTTCCTCATGACCTACGTGTACTATGCCCGCTCCTACGCCGTGCAGACCCTGAACGAGGCCCTCTTCGAAGAGTTGCTCGGGCGGGTGCGGGAAGCCCCCGCCGAAGCTCCCCGGGGGATCCGCCTCGCCAACGCCATCGCCAGGAAGAAGGCGGAGCTGCTTCTCGGCCGGAAGGCCGAGCTCTTCTGAGAACCCTTTGGGGAGGAACCCACCCGTGATGTTCCGTACCCTGAGCACATGGTGTCTCCTTGCGGCCGTGTGCGGCGCGGCGGCGGCACAGCAGCACACCATCAAGTTCGCCTCCATCGCCCCCGAGGGGAGCACCTGGCTGAACGTGATGCGGGAGTACGACGCCGCCATCCGGAAGGAAAGCGGGGGGCGGCTGGGGTTCAAGATCTATCCCGGCGGCGTGCAGGGAGAGGACAGGGACGTGCTCCGCAAGATCCGTCTGGGGCAGCTCCACAGCGCGGGCCTCACGGGCTTCGGTCTGGGGGAGATCGCCCCCCGGCTGCGGATCCTGGATGCCCCCTTCCTGTTCGAGAACTACGAAGAGGTGGACCACCTCTATGAGCGTTTCGACGGGGAGTTCCGCGCGGCCCTGGCCGAGAACAACTACGTGCTGCTGGGATGGGCGGAGGTGGGTTTCGTGCATGTTTTTGCCAACAGCCCGGTCCGCACCCCCGCGGACATGGACGGGGTGAAGATGTGGATGTGGGAGGGGGATCCCATCGCCGAGGCCACCTTCCGCGCCTTCGGAGTAAGCCCCATCCCCCTGGCCGTGACGGACGTGCTTACCTCGCTCCAGACGGGACTCGTGAATGCGGCCTATGCGTCTCCCCTGGCGGCCATCGCCATGCAGTGGCATACCCGGGTGAAGTACATGATGGACATCCCCCTGGCCGACGCATCGGGGGCCGTGGTGCTCTCCCGGAAGATGTTCGACTCCCTCCCCCCGGATCTCCAGGACATCCTCGTCCGGAACGGGAAGAAGTACCTGACCCTCCTCACCCGGAAGAGCCGGGAAGAGAACGCCCGCGCAATCCAGACCCTCAAGAAGAACGGGGTGGAGGTGATCCACGCCTCCTCCGCCCGGACCCGGCAAGAGTATGCCGAGGCGGGAAAGCGGGCCCGGAGGGAGCTGGTGGGCCGGCTCTATGACAAGGCGTTCCTGGACCGGGTGGAGCAGACCGTGGCCGAGTTCCGCGCCCGCCGCACCCCCGACAGATGAAGGCGCTCCGGATTCTGGACCGGGGTCTTCTCCGGGCCGAGACGGCTCTCCTGGTATTGCTGCTGGGGGCCCTGGTGCTGCTGGCTTTCTCGCAGGTGGTGCTCCGGAACGCCTTCGGCACGGGGTGGATCTGGGCCGACACCATCGTCCGGCACCTTGTGCTCTGGTCGGGCTTCATGGGGGCCGCACTGGCCGCCGGCCAGGAGCGCCACATCGGGATTGACGCCCTCACCCACTTCCTCCCCGCACGGATCCGGGAGGCGGCCCGCTCGCTCACAGGTCTGTTCGCCGTCACCGTCTGCTGGATTCTGCTGGATGCCGCGCTCCGGTTCATTGCGGACGAGAAGTCCTCGGGCAGCGAGATTGCGCTCTCCATCCCCACCTGGGTCGCCCTCCTCATCATTCCCGTCGGGTACGGCCTGGTGGGAGTGCATTTTCTGGTGCGCGCCATCGAGCACGGCGTGCAGGCGGCATCCGGGAGGAGGGAGGCGTAGAGGGTGGTGCTTCTCCTTGCGGGACTGGCGCTCGCCCTCCTTGCCCTGTTGGGGGCGCCTCTTTTTTCCGTGATCGGCCTGATTGCGGTGCTGGCCTTTGCCGGCGCGGGCATCGACTCCTCGGCGGTGATCGTGGAGCTTTACCGCATTGCCAGCAACCCCACGCTCGTGGCGATTCCCCTGTTCACCTTCTCGGGATACGTGCTGGCCGAGAGCAAGACACCCGTGCGGCTCGTGAACCTGGCGCGGGCCTTCTTCGGGGGGATCCCGGGGGGGCTGGCCATCGTGGCCCTCGTCACCTGCGCGGTGTTCACCGCCTTCACGGGCGCCTCGGGGGTCACCATCGTGGCCCTGGGAGGACTGCTCTATCCCATCCTCCTCAAGGAGAACTACTCCGAACGCTTCTCCCTGGGGCTCATCACCACCTCGGGGAGCCTGGGGCTCCTGTTTCCTCCGAGTCTTCCCCTCATTCTCTTCGCCCTCATCTCCAAGGTGAGCGTGGACCGGCTGTTCGCGGCGGGCCTGCTGCCGGGACTCCTGCTGGTGGGTCTGCTCTCGGCGTACAGCCTGAGGATCGGGCGCAGTCTCCGGCTCCCCCGGACTCCCTTCTCCGCCCGGAACGCCCTGGCCGCCGTGCGGGCGGCCGGATGGGAGCTGCCGCTTCCCGTGCTCATCATCGGGGGCATCTACTCGGGATTCTTCACGGCCACGGAGGCCGCGGCGGTGACCGCCTTCTACGTGACGGTGGTGGAGGTTTTCATCTACCGGGACCTGCACCTCTTCCGGGACATCCCCCGCGTCATGAAAGAGAGCATGCTGCTGGTGGGCGCCATCATGATGATCCTGGGAGCCGCCTTCGGCCTCACCTCCTACCTGATCGACGAGGAGGTGCCCATGAAGCTCTTTGCCCTCACGCAGAGCCTCATCAGCAGTCCCGTGGTGTTCCTCATCGTGTTGAACCTCTTTCTGATCGCGGTGGGGATGATGATGGACATCTTCTCGGCCATCATCGTGGTGGTGCCTCTCATCCTTCCCGTAGCCGCGGCCTACGGGGTGGACCCCGTGCACCTGGGAATCATCTTCCTCACCAACCTGGAGATCGGGTACCTTACCCCCCCCGTGGGCCTGAACCTGTTCATCTCCAGTCTCCGGTTCCACAAGCCCGTGGTCACCGTGGTGCGGGCCACGCTGGTGTTCATCGGCATCCTCCTGGCCGCCCTCGTGGTCATCACCTACGTGCCCGACCTGAGCCTCTGGCCGGTGAGGCTGCTGAACATCCGGTAGGAGAGGTCTCAGAAGGGGAGCGGGCGCACCAGAACCGCGTCCAGGGCGCGGAGACGCACGGCGTATTCCCCGCTCCCGCGGGGTGCGGGATCGAGGGGAAGCACATAGGTTCCCGCCTCGTATTCCCCCTCCATCAAGACTCTTGATGTACCTCCCAGACGGAGAACCTCCAGGGAAAGAGATGCGCGTGCGGGGATGCGGCAGGCCACCCGGGCAGACCCGAGCAGCGCAAGGGAGGGCTGTCTCTCCATGGTGCGGATGAGGTCCCCGGCCGCCCCGGGAATCGCCGAGACAAGCGCCGGGGCGCTCCCGGCGCCGGCGCGGTCTCTTGCCGAGAGGTACCAGGTCCACCCGAGGGCTTCCGAGGGGGGAAGCGTGTCGGTGAGGGAGAGGGCCTCCCCTTCGGGACACGCCACAAGAATCGGGATGTCTCCCTGGCGGGAGCTTCGGCGGAAGAGAGTGTAGGATGCGGGGGGTTCCCCGTCCCGACCCGGGGGAGGGGCATGCCAGGAGAGCCGGAATATCCCCGCCGATATCTCCTCCGCTGCCAGGACTGCAGGAGGAAGGGGAGGAATGGAGTCTTTCCAGGGCATGGGAGGTATGGCTGCGGGAGCGGCGTACCTCCCCCCCAGCACGGCCGTGTTCCGGATGTGCTCGTAGCGGAAGAACGACTGCCCCAGGAGTCCGGCCTCCCGCGCGATGTCTATCTGCCGGGGGATCTCCGCGAGGACGGCGGGTTTGTAGGCCCCGATGCCCGCGTACACGTGGCGCCCCCCCGCCTCCCTCCCCCACTCCCGGGCCAGAAGGGCGAAGTCCGGGTCGGCGTTCGTGGCGCCGATATCCCAGTAGATCTGCGGGACCAGGTAGTCGTGCTTCCCGCTCCGGAGCCATCCCCTGGCATCCTGGTAGTAGGAGTGAAACGCACCCCAGGCCCCCTTCCCGTTTCCGTTGCTGAAGACGCCCATTGGGGCGGAACCCACCTTGAGCCGCGGGCGGAGTGCGGCGGCGCTGTCGTAGAACTCACGCACGAAGGCGTTGATGTTCCCGCGGCGCCAGGCCCCCCGGTCCTGCCCGCGCCCGTAGCGGCGGTAGGTGGATTCGTCGGGGAAGTCCCTGCCGGGATAGCGGATGTAGTCGAAGTGGATCCCGTCCAGGTCATAGTTCCGCACCAGGTCGAGGGCAACCCCCAGAAGGTACCGCCGGACCTCGGGCAGTCCGGGATCCAGCCATCCCTCCCCCTCCGCCTCCACCACCCAGGAAGGATGCGCCCGCGCGGGATGGGGCGGGAGGGTGGAGGGAATCCGGTTGGAGGGTCCCCGGACCTTGTAGACGTTGAACCAGGCGTGCAACTCCAGCCCCGAGGCATGCGCTTCGTGGAGCAGGAAGGCGAGGGGATCCCAGCCGGGATCGGCGCCGAGCGTTCCGGTCAGACTCTCCGCCCAGGGCTCGTACACAGAACGGTAGAAGGCATCGCCGCGGGAGCGCACCTGGAAGAATATCGTGTTGAAGTGCGCCCTGCGGAGGGCCGCCACGAAGGTGCGGAGGGATTCCTGCTGGGCCTCCCGGTCGGTACTCGAGGGCCAGTCCAGCCCGGGGGCCGTGGCAAGCCAGACGGCGCGCACCTCTTCGGAAGGGGAGGGGAGAGCGGTGCCCTGTCCCTCCGCCGGGGGGCTGAGGATCGCCTGGAGGATCAGCGCGGCGGGAAGGAGGCGGAGCACGAGGCGGCGTGAGTATCGGGGACTCCCCCCACAGGATGGGGGGAGTCCCGCGTGGGCTTATTTCATGAGAAGGAGCTTGCGGAGCGCCCTGAAGGGCGTGCCATGCCCCTCCGGCCGGGCTTCCAGGCGCGCAATGTAGATGCCGCTGGAAACCCGCTGTCCGGAGTCGCTTCTCCCGTCCCACACCGCGTCATGGTACCCCGCGGGGAAAGTCCCCGAGGCGAGCAGGGCCACGGGCCGCCCGAGCAGGTCGAACACCCGCAGCTCCAGGTCGGCGGCGCCCGGGAGCTCCACCCGCATGCGTGTGGAGGGATTGAAAGGGTTGGGCCAGGCGGGCCCGAGGGCGAAGCCGGAGGGGACGCCTTCCGGCGCGGGCTCTCCCGCTCCGGTCACGAGGGAATCCGTCCGCATGGTGATGGCCAGAAGGCCGCTCATCCCCGTGGAGCCGAGCAGCGTGCCCGTCCCGCCGGATGTGTCGATGGTGATGATCGTGTTCGTGATGGAACTGAATCCCTTCAGTCCGTAGAGGATTCCCGTGGGTCCGAAGGCGATGGACGGGGTGATGACGCCGTCCCCCACGCTTCCCACCAGGAGGGCCGCTCCGGTGGAGGTGTTCACCCTGTAGATCCTGTCCCTGTTGGCAACGGGGGGGCGGACGGAGGCCCAGAGTTCCCCGGTGCCGGGCTGGAAGGAGAAGGCGGCATAGACCAGTCCCGGAGCCGTTCCCACGTACACGGTGTCGGCGGATGAGAGATCCAGCCGGTAGAGACGGCCCGTGGATGTGCCGCCGAAGAGGGAGCCGGCTCCGGCAAAGGCGAAGGCCCGCATGTTCCCGAGGGGCACCGCGGCGCAAGGGAGGGTCTCCCCGTAGGAGCTGCTCACTCTATAGAAGAACGTCTTGCTGCTTCCCGTGGCCGCTCCGTACAACTCGCCGCTGGAGGGGTGGATGCCCAGCCCGTGCAGCTCGGGGATCCTGAGGGGTCCCACGAGGGTGGGAGCCGCCGTGGCGGGGTTCAGGGTGTAGAGGGATCCCCCGCCCTGGGAGGATGCCGCATAGATGAGGCCCGGAGCCGCGCGGCCGATCTCCACCCCCCGTCCCTTCAGAAACACCCGCAGAACCTGCGGAGCGTTGCTCCCGATCGTCAGGGAGTCGGTGCAGGCGCCGTGGGAGGAGGGGGCGAAGACCACGGAAAAGGAGAGGGAAGAGCCGGGACCCAGGCGGGCGGGGAGCGGGGGAACATCCACCAGCCGGAACGCGGGTGTGGTTCCCCCCACGGAGGTTACCTCCAGGGTGTCGGTGCCGTAGCTTGCCACGGTGATCCGGGCGGTGTCGGATCCCGCGGCGGCCTCCAGGGGCCCGAAGTCCAGAGTGCCGGGGGAGGCCCCGATCACCACTCCCTGGTTGGGGAGCAGGTCCGATTCCCAGATGCCCCGCCCGTAGGTGGCGGCCCGCAGTTTCCGCGCCGCATCCTGAATCTCCAGCTCGCTTACCACCACGTTCGCCAGCCCGTTGTTGAAGTCCTGCCAGTCGGGATGCGTCAGGTCCCGGTACCAGACCCCGATGTCGGTGCCCACATACACCCGCTCGGGGGAGTTGTTCTGGTACACGATGCAGTTGACGGGGACATTGGGGAGGGACCCGGAAATGTTGGTCCAGCTCCAGCCGCCGTCCGTGGACTCGAACACCTTGTTGGGGGCGGAGTATCCCGAGCAGGTGACCCAGAGGTGGAGGGGATCCTGGGGATGCACCGCCAGATAGGTGAGGGAGGCCGAGGAGGTGGGAACAGGAACGGGTTGCCAGGATGTGGCGCCGCCATCCGTGGTCCGGGCGAGAGAACTTCCCCGCCCCGCATAGATCACCCGGGGATCCGAGGGGGCGGATGCCAGGATGGTGAGGGTGCCTCCTCCGGGAGAGCCGATGGACTGCCAGGTGGATCCCCCGTCGGCGCTCTTCCAGACGCTGGTGTACCCGGCATAGAGCAGAAGGTGGTTGGAGGGATGCATGATGTAGGGGGTGACCCATGCGCCCGTCTCGGGGATGCCCCCCGAGATCAGGGAGAAGGAGGAGCCCCCGTTCACGCTCCTGTAGATGTCGCCGTAGTAGAGGGACCCGTACATGACGAGGGGATTGGTGTGGTCCACCATCGCCTCCATCCCGTCCCCACCCAGGACATCGTTCCAGGACCCCGCGGCCAGGGCCTTGGTGCCGTTGTCCTGCGAGCCCGCGATCAGCAGACCGGGATCGGTGGCCGAGAGGCCCAGCCGGTAGAACTGCGTGGGCCTGAGGCCGCTGCCGAGCCATTGCCAGGTGGCGGCCCCGTCCACGGTGCGGTAGATGCCCCCGTCGTTCCCCGCATAGAGGATGTCGGAGCCGGGCACGAAATGGAAATCATGCTGGTCGGCGTGGACCGTGCTCACCCCCCCGATACCGTACCAGAAGGAGGCCAGCCGCCAGGTGAGACCGCCGTCGGTGGATTTCCATGCATTGATTCCCCCCGTATAGACCTCCCCGGGGTTGAACTCCGAGACGGCCATGCAGAGGTCATACCATCCCTGTCCGCCACCGTCGGATCCCGTCTCCGACCAGCCCAGAATGTTGGGCGACGAGGAACGGAGACTCCAGGTGGCGCCCCCGTCGGTGGAGCGGTAGAAACCCTGAAACCCGGAGGAACTGCTCGAGGCGAAGAGGGCGTACACATAGGCGGGAGCGGCGGGGGTGACGCCGAGGGCGACCCGCCCCCCTCCTCCGGGGAGCCCTGCGGTCACGGGGAGCCAGGAATTCCCTCCGTTGGTGGAGCGATGGATCGAGCCCGAGGCCCCCGAGGCGTAGAGCACCGAGGGGTCATCGGGCCGGAACTCCATGTCCCGGAACGTGCCGCTCTGCACCTGCGCCCAGGTGGCGCCTCCGTCGGTGGTCTTGTGGATGCCGCTTCCCGCCGCGATCAGGGTCAGGGGATCGGAAGGATGCATGAGCAGGCGGCTGATGCGCCGTGTCTGGGAGGTGGACCAGGCCAGGCCCGTGGTGTTCCAGGTTTCGCCCGCGTCCGTGGATTTGAGGATTCCCACCGAGTAGGTGTCCCCCGCGTCCCCGTCTCCCGTTGCCAGATACATGATGGAGGTGTCGGAGGGTTGGATCACAAGGTCGGTGACCCCGATGCTCGGAAGCTCATCGGTCTGCGTGCTCCAGGTCCACCCGCCGTCGGGGGATTTCCAGAGGCCTCCGCTGGCGGATCCCACCCAGAGGATATCGGGGTTGAGGGGGTTGACGCGCACGCAATTCAGGCGTCCCAGACCCGCGTACCCTCCGGGAGACTCCCCGGGCCCCATCTCGGACCAGTTTCCCGCATTCTGCGCCCCGGCTGCCGCACCCGGCGGGCGCACCCTCCGGCTTTCATTCCAGAGCTGCATGGGGTCGGGGAACTCCCCCGAGGGCCAGACCCGCTGTTCCCAGAACCACTCCCAGCGCTTGAACTGTTTCCATCCCTTTCCCTTCTGCGTGGAGTCCCTTCCGTCCCACCAGGAATAGAAGGCGCTCCGGACGGAATGGAAGTTCCGCTCCCCTTCGGGGAGTCCCTCCAGCCAGGGCTGGGCCCGGAGGATGGGCATTGTTCCCCCCAGAAGAGCCCCGAGGAGCAGGATGGTGTGTGTGCGCTTCATGTCGTGCCTCGTGTGTGATGACACTCAGGGGCGCCGGAGAAGGCCGCGGGCGGGGGTGCCGAGAAGGAGCGACCCTCCGGTGGAGACCTTCACCCAGGATCCCCGTCCCGGGAGCAGCGTGTCCAGCACCGCATAACCGCCCGTTGCGAAATCGTAGAAAGGAGACTCCACCGTGGTGCCGAGGGGGATCACCGCCCAGACCACAGTGGGGGCGGTCACCGACCCTATGAGATTCCAGCCGGGCTCCACGGGAATGGTGTCGGCGGAGACAGGCTCACCCGTTACGGGCGCGCTCCCGGCGGCGGGGAACTTCAGCCAGTAGCCCCAACGGGTACGGAGGGTGTCGCGCAGCTCGTATCCCGGGGCCATGCCGAAGCTGTAGGCGGGGGAGACCGCCAGGGGGAAGAGAGTCGTCTTCCGCATGTCGGATGCCCGGACCGGGACCGAGATGAGGTTCCAGTCCTCCCTCACGGGAACCTGTACGGTCTGTGTGGGAACGAGAACCGTGACGCGGACGCCCACCTGCTTCACGGGATGCAGTGTGTCGTTGGAGGCGACCAGGAGTGTTTCCCTGTGCACCGTGCCCGGAGGGCCCGGCGTATGGAGCGTGACGGAGACCGGCTGGGAGAGACCCGGCCCCACGGTGCCGGATGCGGGTACTGCCCTGATCCACGGGGCGGGAGGAGCGCCCGTGCCGATGCTCCAGAGAAGCGGGAGCCCTCCTCCGTTGGAGATCGTGAGGGTCTGGACCGTGCTGTCCCCCTGTTCCAGAGACGCCGTCAGGGAATCGGGGGAGACCCCGGCCAGGGGAGCGGAGGCGGGCACGAGGTCCGACTCCCAGATGCCCCGCCCGAAAGTGGCGGCCCGGATCCTCCCGGAGCTCTTCTGAATCTCCAACTCGTTCACCACCACGTTGGCCAGTCCCGTGTTGAAGTCCACCCAGTCGGCGGTCGTGTTGTCCCTGTACCAGACGCCGATGTCGGTGCCCACATACAGACGCCCGGGGGATTCCTCCTCGTACACCACCGTATTGGCGGGGACGTTGGGCAGGGACCCCGAGATGTTGCTCCAGGTGGAGCCGCCGTCGGTGGAGGCATACACCTTGGCCCCGGAACTATAGCCCGAGGCGGTCACCCAGAGCGTGAACGGAGAGCCGGGATGGACGGCGATGGAGGTGATGAAGTTCCCCGTGGGGGAGGCCAGGGAGCTCCATCCGGAAGCGCCCCCGTCGGTTGTCCGGAAAAGGGCGCTCCCGTTGCTGAGATAGATGACGGAGGGATCCGAGGGGGCGATGGCGATGCCGTCCAGCGTTCCCGAGGAAAAGCTGCTCACTGAAGTCCAGGAGCCCCCCCGGTTGGTGCTCTTCCACACGTTCGTGTAGCCCGCATAGAGGATGGAGGGATTCGAGGGGTGGAGGGCGTAGGGGGTCACCCATGAGCCCGACTCGGAAATCCCCCCGCTGATGTAGGAGAAGGATGTTCCCCCGTTGGTGGAACGGTAGAGGTCCCCGTAGTACAGGGACCCGTACATGATGGAGGCATTGGTATAGTCCACAATGCACTCCATCCCGTCCCCCCCGATCACATCGTCCCAGATCCCGGCGCCGAGGGCCTTCGTGCCATTGTCCTGGGAGCCGGCAATCAGCACTCCCGCGCTCGTCTGCGACACCCCCAGCCGGTAGAACTGCGTGCAGCGGAGCCCGCTCCCCAGCCAGGTCCAGGTGGATCCCCCGTTGACGGTGCGATAGACCCCTCCGTCATTCCCCGCATAGAGGGTGGATGTGCCGGGGACGAAACAGAGATCGTGCTGGTCGGCATGCACCTCGGGGATGCCCCCCGTGCCGTACCACATGGAGATGATGTTCCAGGTTGCGCCGCCGTCGGTGGATTTCCAGTTGTTGACCCCTCCCACGTACACCTCCAGGGGGTTGGTCTGGGAGACCGCCACGGCCAGGTCATACCATCCCTGCCCCCCCGCGTCGGATCCCGTTTCGGACCACCCCAGCAGGTTGGGAGTCGAGGACATGAGGGCCCAGGATGTGCCCGCGTCCGAGGATCGGTAGAGCCCCGAGAAACCGGAGTTGGAGGAGAGTGCATAGAGGGCGTACACCACCGCTCCGTCCGCGGGGGTGACCCCCAGGGCCACGCGCCCGCCGCTGGTGGGAATCCCGTTCGAGAGCTGCGTCCAGGCACCGCCCGTGTTGGTGGAGCGGTAGACCTGTCCGTTGGACCGGGAGGCGTAGATGGTGGAGGGAGTGCCGGGCCTGAACTCCATGTCCTTCATGCCGAGGGTGCTGACCTGCGTCCAGGAGCCGCCCCCGTTGGTGGTCTTGTGGATGCCCGCGGTGCCCGCCGCGAGCAGCGTGTTGGGATCCGACGGGTGCATGAGCAGCCGGCTGATGCGGCGGGTCTGGGAAACCTGCCAGCCGAGTCCCGTGGTATTCCAGGATGCGCCGCCGTCGGTGGACTTGAGCACCCCCACGCTGTAGGTGTCGCCCGCGTCGCCATCCCCCGTGGCAATGTACATGGTCTGGGGCGCGGTGGGATGGATGGCGATGTCCGTGACACCCAGGGAGGGGAGCTCATCGGTTGCGGTGACCCAGGAGCCGCCGCTGTTCGTGGATTTCCAGAGCCCCCCGCTGGCCGAGCCCGCCCAGATGACCGAGGCATGGAGGGGATCGGTGCGGACGCAGTTGATGCGCCCCAGCCCCGCGTAGCCGCCCGGGGAGGCGGAGGGGCCCATCTCCGTCCAGTTTCCCGAGAAGGAGGAGGTCGCCTTTCCGCGGCGGGAGGCGATCCGGATGTATTCCTCGTAGAGGTGTCCCGGCTCGGGGAGGATCCCGCCGGGGTGGACGCGCTGGGCCCAGAACCACTCCCACCTCTTGAAGGGCTTCCACCCCTTTCCCTTTTCCTTGTGGTCGCGGCCTTTCCAGTATTCCTCGAAGGCCGAGCGGATGGCGTTGAAATCGCGCTCCCCCTCGGGGAGGCCCTCCATCCACGGCTGGGCGGCGGGGTGTGCCGCCGGCATCACACAAAGGAGGAGAAGGAGAATCCGCGGGTGTCTCATCATGACCGCACGTCGGAATTGTGCAAGGGAATCGACATCCTAAAACCTAAATGTTTCCGGCCCCAGAATCAAGAAACGGGGATTCGTTGAATCTCTGGGACGGCGTGGGTATATTGGCCCACGGATATGAGCAAGAGCCGCACCATATACACCTGCCAGGCCTGCGCCTGTGTATCCCCCCGCTGGGTGGGGAAATGCCCCAACTGCGGGGGGTGGAACACCTTCCTGGAGGAGAAAACCTCCTCCCGCACCGCGGGTCCCGGGGGAAGCGGCCGGAAGAAGGTGCGGCCCATTCCCATTACAGAGGTGCAGACGGCGGAAGAGCCCCGGATCTCCACGCGCATTGCGGAGATGGACCGGGTGCTGGGCGGCGGGATCGTGGCGGGATCCGTCGTGCTGGTGGGGGGGGATCCCGGCATCGGCAAATCCACCCTCATGTTGCAGATGGCCGCCGCAGTCGGAGACCGCACCACGATGTATGTTACCGGCGAGGAGTCGGCGGCCCAGATCCGGCTCCGCTCGGAGCGGCTGGAGACGGCGCCCTCACGGCGGCTGCTGCTCCTCCCCGAGACGGACCTCTCGGTGATTGTTCCGCTCCTGGAGTCCTCCCCCTGCGATCTGGTGATCGTGGATTCCGTGCAGACCATGCATCAGCCCGAACTGGAGAGCGCCCCCGGCACCGTGAGCCAGGTGCGGGAAGCCACTTCGGCGTTCCTGAGGTTTGCGAAGGAGCGGGGGGTGCCCGTCTTTCTGGTGGGTCATGTGACCAAGGAGGGGGTGATCGCCGGGCCGCGGGTGATTGAGCACATGGTGGACACGGTGCTCCAGTTCGAAGGGGACCGGCACCACTCCTACAGGATTCTCCGGGCCGTGAAGAACAGGTTCGGGTCCACGAACGAGATCGGCATTTTCGAGATGCGCGACCGGGGCCTCTCCGAGGTGGCCAACCCCTCGGAGGTGTTTCTGGCGGAGCGGAGCGCAGGCGCCGCGGGCTCGGCCGTGACCTGCAGCATGGAGGGAACGCGTCCCCTGCTCCTGGAACTGCAGGCCCTGGTGGCCCCGGCCCGGTACGGGCTCCCGCAGCGGTCCTCCAACGGCTTCGACACCAGGCGCCTGCAGATGCTCCTGGCCGTTCTGGAGCGGAGAGTGGGGCTCCATCTGGGGCAGTCGGATGTTTTCGTGAACGTGGCGGGAGGGGTCCGGATCGAGGAGCCGGCGGCCGATCTGGGGATGGCCGCCGCCATTGTCTCGAGTCTCAGGGAGGCGCCGGTGGATTCCCTCACCGTGTCGGTGGGGGAGGTGGGGCTGGGGGGGGAGATCCGGACCGTGGGGCAGATGGAGAAGCGTGTGGCGGAAGCGTCCAAGCTGGGTTTCACGCGGGTGATCGTCCCCCGCCTGAGCGCCCGGTCCCTCCGGCCTCCCGGGGGTGTTTCGGTGGTGGGGGTGGAGACGATCGAAGAGGCCCTGGCGCACCTCACGGGCAAAGGGAGGGGCTGACCATGGAGAAGAGGATCCTCCGCACGGGCCGCATCCTGACCATGGACAGGGAGCGCCGTGTGGTGGAGGGAGGGGGAATCGTCCTGGAGGGGCCCGTGATCCGGGAGGTGCTGGGCCCGGGGGAGGCGGCGCGCTGGGCGGGTCCGGCGACGGACCTCGGCGGGCGCACGGCGCTTCCGGGGTTCATCCACACCCATGTGCACCTCTGCCAGACCCTCTTCCGCGGACTGGCGGACGACCTGGATCTCCTGGACTGGCTCCAGCAGAGGATCCTCCCCTTCGAGGCGGCGCACAGCGCCGCGTCCATCCGGGCCTCCGCCCTTGTGGGACTGGCGGAGCTGATACGGTCGGGCGCCACCACCCTGATGGACATGGGCACCATCCGCCACGAGGAGGAGATCGTGCGGGCCGTGACGGAGAGCGGAATCCGGGCGATGGTGGGAAAGGCCCTCATGGACCTGAATGACCTGTATCCCGCCCTGAAGGAAACAACCTCCGCCGCCCTCTCTTCGGCCCGGGCGGAGGCTGAGGCCTGGCACGGGAGCGCGGGCGGCAGGGTGGGATACGCCGTGGCTCCGAGATTCGTTCTCTCCTCCACGGAGGAGCTCCTGCGGGGGGCGTACGAGATCACGAGATCCCATCCCGGATCCCTCTTTCATACGCACGCCTCCGAAAACCTGCGGGAGGTGGAAGCGGTGAGGCGGCGCTGCTCCATGGAGAACATCGAGTACCTGGACGCCATCGGCGTCCTTGGCGACAACACCTGCCTTGCGCACTGCGTCCATGTGGGGGAGGGAGAGCTGGACCTCCTGGCCAAGCGGCGCGCCGGCGTGTTGCATTGCCCGTCGGCCAACCTGAAGCTGGGTTCAGGCGTGGCCCCCGTTCCCCGCATGATGCAGAAGGGGATCAAGGTCTCCCTGGGCGCCGACGGGGCCCCCTGCAACAACACCCTGAACATGTTCACGGAGATGCGCCTGGCCGCCCTCATCCAGAAGCCCCTCTGCGGACCCCGCTCCATGGATGCGTGGACGGTCCTGGAGACCGCCACCCGGGGCGGAGCCCGGTGTCTGGGGATGGAGGAGAGGATCGGCAGCATAGAACCCGGGAAGCGTGCGGACATCCTCTTTCTGGACCTGGAGAAAGTCTGGAACCCCCTGGCGCCCGCCACGGGGGCGGAGGTGGCATCCGCCATCGTGTATTGTTGTTCGTCCGGAAATGTCCGGGACGTGATGGCCGACGGGGAGTGGCTCCTGAGAGACGGGGAGCTTTGCACCATCGAGGAGGAGGGAGTCCGCCCGCGAGCCAGGGAGGAGCTGAAGGCGCTTCTGGGCAGAGTCCGCACCTGACGGCCGACACCTCACGGGAGAACCATGCAACAGATTCTGCTTGCCACACGAAACCGGCACAAGGTGCCGGAGCTGGAGGGCCTGCTCGCGGACCTGGGGGTGAAGGTGCTCTCCCTGGAGGACTTCCCGGGTGTGCCCGAGACACCCGAGGATCAGCCCACCCTGGAGGGGAATGCCCTCGCAAAGGCCCGGGCGGCGTTCCGGCATCTCCGGATACCATCCCTGGCGGACGACACGGGGCTGGAAGTGCACTACCTGAACGACGCACCCGGCGTTTACTCCTCCCGGTATGCCGGGGAGGGAGCCACCTATTCGGACAACTGCCGGAAGCTTCTGGGGGAGATGAGGGGGGTGCCCCCCCGGAGAAGGGGGGCCCGGTTCCGGTGCGTTGTCGCCTTCGTATCGGCCGAGATGGAGAAAACCGCGCAGGGGGTTCTCGGAGGGGTCATCCTGGAAGCCCCCCGCGGGATGCACGGCTTCGGTTACGACCCCATCTTCCTCCCTTCGGGTTCATCCCGGACACTCGCCGAAATGACACTCCATGAGAAGAACGCCCTGAGCCACAGAGCCCGGGCCATGGAGCAGATGGCCGCCTACCTCAGGATGGAGGTCCTGAAAAGGGGGCATTAGGCCCCATTATTCAGCTTGCACCTCCCATCAGCAATTATTATCTTGTTCAAAGATTTTAGCGAAAGCCTCTCTCCCTTTGGTGCGGAAACCTCCGGCGCAGCCCTCCATCAGTCCTCCAGCACCCTGGAGGTTCAGGGCTGAGGGTCTTCTCTGGCGGGTTGTTCCTGCAGGGGCTTCGGAGCTCCTCGGGGAAGAGAGGGATCCCCTGAAGAAACGGGCCAGCTTCTTCTGCATAGAGCTTCCGGGCGGGCGCCTGAAGTGGAGAGGAAGGGAGTTCGGCCAGGGGTGGTGGGTGGGTGTGGAGTGGGCGGGAGAGGGGATGGCTTTCCTCCACGGCTATGCCTCCCGGGACTGTCCCCTTCACAAGGGGGTCATCGCGGTGGACCTGCAGGATGGAAGGGAGCTCTGGAGAGACGAGGCGGCGACGTTCCTCGGGGTGAGGGGAGGGGTCCTGACCCTTCTGAAGGAAAGCCCGGAGGGACCCGCCGAGACCCGTCTGGATCCCCGGACGGGAGAGCCGGCCGCCCCGCAAGAGGGGGAGGAGGAGAAAGGCCCCATCACATTCTTTCCCGGGCCCGGAGACGGGGACCCGGAGCTGGAGCGGGCACTCTCTGGAGCGCCCGAGGAGCGTGCGGGCGTGGAACTGCTGAAGCTCCCACGCGTCATGATTGCCGCCGTGCACACGCGCACGGGGGGGGGATGCGGATCCCGCCTGGCGGTGATCGAAAGGGGGAGCGGGAAAGCGCTCTTCTCCGAGGAGCTGGATGAGGGAAGACCGGGCCCCGGGGGTGATTCATTTCTGGTGCACGCGGGCCAGCTCGTCTATGTCCGCGCCCGGAAGGAGCTCTGCGGCTTTTCGCTTGAGGGGTTTGCCTGAGGAGGTGCATCCACAGCCGGATCGCATGACCACGCGCAGCACACAGACCGCCCCCCCGCTTCCGGGAGCCGGCGCAATGGGCCGGGTGAGCGTTCGCATCAAGAAGGTGGACGCCTTCACCGAAACCCCCCTCACGGGCAACCCCGCGGGCGTGGTGGAGGATGCGGCGGGACTGAGCGAGGAACGGATGCAGCTCATCGCCCGGGAGATGGCGGCTCCCGAGACCGCCTTCATCCTTCCGGCGGAACGCCCGGGGGCGGATCTGCGCATCCGCTGGTTCACACCCACCGTCGAAGTTCCCCTGTGCGGGCACGCCACCATTGCCGCCTTCCACGCCCTGGCCGAAGACGGAATGTACGGCATGCTGGAGCCGAACACCTACCACTTCACCGTGGAGACCCGCTCGGGAAACCTCCCCGTGACGGTGGAGAAGGGCCCCGGGGGCGTGAACATCTCGTTCGGCCTGCACGTCCCCGACTTCGTGCGGGCCGGCCAGTACAAGCTGGACGTGATGCGGGTTCTCAACATCTCGCTGGACGAGTTCGAGAACCGGATGCCGATCGTGCGGACCGATTATCTGTACGTTCCCGTCCGGCGCCTCCACACCATGTTCGCCATGAAGCCCAACTTCTTCGCCCTCTCCCAGTTCCTGAGAAACAGGAACCTGCTGGGGCTCTGCGCCTTCACCACGGAGACGGTGGAGCGCACATCCGCCGTGCACTCCCGGTTCTTCGCGCCCCCCGTGGGGATCGAGGAGGATCCGGTGACGGGCTCGGCCAACGGCCCCCTGGGAGCGTACCTCTTCCGGTTCGGGAAGCTGGAGGCCCCCGGGGGATCCCTCACGCTCGTGGGGGAGCAGGGGGACGTGATGGGCAGGAAGGGGAGGGTTCTCATCCATCTCTCCGTGGAGAAGGGGGAGATCGGCTCCCTGCGGATCGGGGGGCGCGCCGTGACCATCCTGAGCGGCCAGATGCTGCTCGCCTCGGGGGCCTGACCCCTGGGGGGGCGCAGCGCGGTTGAGCTTCTCCGTCATTCACCCTATATTCCCCGTGCGTTTGTCCCCCTTCGTGCGACCAATCCGGGGTTCCTCATGCTTCACTCCATCCTGTTCGCGCTCACTCTGGCCGCGGCGCTCGCCCTCTTCGCCCGCAATACGCGGCGGCTCCTGGAACGTCTCGGGACGGGACGGAAGGAGAACCGGTGGGACCGCCCCTTCCTGCGCGCCCTCACGGTTCTGAGGGTGGCTTTCGGGCAGACGAAGCTCCTGAGGGAACCCCTGGCGGGGCTGCTGCATGCCCTCATCTTCTGGGGATTCGTGGTTCTCCTTTCGAGTGTCCTGGAATCCGTGGGGGAGGGTTTCCGGGAGGGGTTCTCCTTCTCCTTCCTGGGACCGCTCTACCCCCCCCTGGCGTTTCTCCAGGAGCTGACGGGCGCCCTGGTGGCGGGGGCGGTGCTGGTGAGCCTGGTGAGGAGAATCGCCTTTTCCCCCCCCCGCCTTTCGGTGGAGGGCCGCGCCCGGGCCGACGCCGTGGCGGTGCTGGTGATGATCTTCGTCGTGATGCTCACCATGTTCGGACAGAATGCGGCCCGCGCGGCGATGGATGGCGGCCCTGCGGAAGGGCGCCTGGTGTCGGGACTCCTTGCGGGGATCTTCCCCCCCGGAGGAGCCCCCCTCTGGCACGGGTTCTTCTTCTGGGCCCACATGCTGACCGTGCTGGGCTTCCTGAACTACCTTCCCTTCTCCAAGCACCTGCACGTGCTCTCCTCCATCCCCAACGTCTATTTCTCGGACCTCGGCCCCCGGGGGGCGCTCCGGCCGATCGATCTGGCGGACGAGACGCTTGTCCGCTGGGGGGCCGCCGACACGGAGGATCTGACCTGGAAGCAGCTCCTGGACGGCTACACATGCACGGAATGCGGGCGCTGCACGGCCTCCTGCCCGGCCAACCTGACGGGCAAGCCCCTCAGCCCGAAGAAGATCATGGTGGATATCAGGGCCCGCACCCTGGAGCGGGGAACAGGGGCGGCGCCCGCCGGAGGCGGGGCCGAACCTCCGGCCCGGCGGCTCCTGGACGGTTTCATCACCGAGGGTGAGCTCTGGGCCTGCACCACCTGCATGGCCTGCATGCAGGAGTGCCCGGTCATGATCGAGCACGTGGGGACCATCGTGGAGATGCGAAGGGCGCTGGTCCTGAATGAGTCGCGGTTCCCCGAGGAGGTGAAGACCGTCTTCTCCAACCTGGAGAGGAACTACACCCCCTGGGGATTCGGCCATTCGACCCGGGCGGACTGGGCCGAGGGGATGGGGATCCCGCTCATGAGCGAGAGCCCCGATGCGGAGATCCTCTTCTGGGTGGGGTGCGCGGGGTCGTACGATGCGCGGTACCGGAAGGTCTCGCAGGCCTTTGCGCGGCTCCTGCAGACGGCGGGGGTGCGGTTCGCCATCCTGGGCACGGAGGAGAAGTGCACGGGGGACCCCGCCCGCCGGATGGGAAACGAGTACCTGGCACAGACGCTCATTGCCGAGAATATCGCGACCCTCAACCGGTACGGGGTACGGAAAATCGTGGTCACCTGTCCCCACTGCCTGCAGGCCCTCGGAAAGGAATACCCCGCCTTCGGCGGGACCTACGAGGTGATCCACCACAGCGTCTTCCTCCGGCGCCTCCTGGAAGAAGGGCGGCTGCGGGTGCGGGCCCCGGGAGGGGAACGGGTCACGTTCCACGATCCCTGCTACCTGGGGCGGTATGCGGGGGAGTATGAGGCCCCCCGCGCCGTCCTGGATGCGGTGTCGGACTCCCGGACGGAGATGGAACGGCACGGGGACCGGAGCTTCTGCTGCGGGGCGGGAGGGGGAAGGATGTGGATGGAGGAGCGGGAGGGAACCCGCGTCAACGAGGAGCGCACCGCCGAGGCCCTGAAGACGGGGGCCGGAGTGGTCGGCACGGGGTGTCCGTTCTGCATGACCATGCTGACCGACGGCCTCAAGGCGCAGGATCCGTCGGGGAGAACGGCGGTCAAGGACGTTGCGGAGATCCTGCTGGAGCGCCTTGAAGTTCCGGAGCCGGCCCGTGGATGAACGGGGAGCGGGGAGGGCGGAGGAGGCGCTCCGCGCGTTCCTGGACGCCGAGGGCGCCGCCTACCGTATGGTGGAGCACGAGCCCACGCGCACCTCACAGGAGTCCGCCCGGGCGCGGGGGGAGCCCCTGGAGCACGGGGCAAAGGCCATCCTGCTCAAGGTGGAGGACCGGTTCCAGCTCTGCGTGCTGAGCGCGGCACGGAAGCTGGACAGCCGGAAGCTCCGGGCGGCATTCGCCTGCCGGAAGATCCGGTTTGCCACCCCCGGGGAGCTGATGGACCTGACGGGGCTCATGCCAGGCACCGTTCCCCCCTTCGGACGTCCCGTCCTGCCGTTTGATCTGGTGATCGACGCGGGCCTGGAAGGGAACCCCAGAGTGGCCTTCAACGCCGCCTCCCCCGTGCGGAGCGTCATCATGGAGGGAGCGGAGTACCTCCGGATTGCGCAGGGACGCATCGCCGACATTGCCGAGGATCCCGCCCCATGATGACCACCACGATTGTGACCATTGCCGTCGGCATTCTGCTCCTCCTCTACGGCCGGAAGCTGTTCTGGCTCTGCGTGGCGGGGCTGGGGTTTCTGGCGGGCATCACGTTCGGGCCCCCTCTGCTCGGGGGTCCTCAGGAGCCCTGGGTGCTCGTGGGAGCCCTGCTCCTGGGGGCGGGGGCGGCCCTGGCGGCGGTCTTCCTTCAGAAGGCTGCCCTCATCGCCGCCGGCTTTGTTGCGGGCGCCCTTGTGGCCTACCGGATGGCGGGACTGGAGGGGTGGGATGCGGGAGCCATGATGTGGCTTGTGGTTGCCGCCGCCGGTGTCCTGGGGGCCGTGGCGCTCTCCCGGGTCTTCGAATGGGCCCTCGTGGTGCTCTCCTCTCTGGCGGGGGCCCTGCTGATCGGCAGCGTACTTCCGGTGGAGGGACGCCCGGGGGACCTGGTGTTCCTTCTTCTTGCCCTGGGGGGCATCCTGTTCCAGTTCCGTTCCCGCGGCCCCCGGAAGGCGAAGGGCGAAGCGCGGAAAGAGTGATGCACGCCTTTCCATTCCGCGTCCCGGCAGGGGAGTTCATGGTGAGGAGTTGGGAGGAGCATGACGCGGGGTCCCTTGCGCGGTACGCCAACAACCGGAATGTCTGGATCAACGTCCGGGATACCTTCCCCTTCCCCTACACCGGGGCCGATGCCCGCGCCTATCTGGCTTCGGTCTGCGGGGCCAGTCCCGAGACCCACTTCGCCGTTGCAACGGGAGGGGAGGCGATCGGCGGGATCGGATTCCAGATGCAGGCCGATGTGTATCGTCTTTCGGCGGAGCTTGGGTACTGGCTGGGGGAGCCCTTCTGGGGAAAGGGGATTGCCAGTTGCGCCGTGGAGAAGGTGCTGGCCTACGCCTTCGGGGAGTTCCCCCTCTCCCGGATGTTCGCCGGGGTGTTCGAATGGAATCCGGCCTCCTCCCGGGTGCTGGAGAAGGCGGGCTTCACCCTCGAGGGGCGGTTCCGCAAGTGCGTTTACAAGAACGGGCAGGTCATAGACCAGCTCATGTACGGCATGACGGCCGAGGAATTCCGGCGGCGGGGCGCCTGATCACGGGCCCCGTTCCTGCCCGCTTCATCCCGCGGGATCGCCCGCGGGCACCGTTCACCATATCGAGGTTCACCATGCGCGCACGAACGGTCGTGACGGGTTTCCTGCTTGCGGCACTCCTTGTGTGGAGTCCGGAAAGCGCGGGAGAGAAGAAGAAAAGCCCCGGAGGGGAGGAGAAAGGGCTTGTGGAGGGGACCATCGCGGGTCTCCGGTTCCGCTCCCTGGGGCCCGCCCTCACCTCGGGCCGGGTGGGGGATCTGGCGGTGCGGGGGTGTGATCCCACGGAGTACTATGCGGCTGTGGCCTCGGGAGGTGTCTGGAAGACCACCAACGCCGGGACCACATTCGAGCCGGTCTTCGACGGCGAGGGATCCTACTCCATCGGGTGCGTGGCCCTGGACGAGCGGAACCCCGCACGCGTGTGGGTGGGGACGGGGGAGAACAACAGCCAGCGGAGCGTATCGTACGGCGACGGCGTGTACCGGTCGGATGACGGAGGAAAGAGCTGGACCAACACGGGCCTCAAGCGCTCGGAACACATCGGGAAGATCCTGGTGGACCCGCGCTCGAGCGACATCGTGTACGCGGCGGCGCAGGGTCCCCTCTGGGGACCGGGCGGCGACAGGGGGCTCTACAAGACCACGGACGGGGGGGGAAGCTGGAACGCGGTCCTGAGCATCAGCCCCAACACGGGGGTGACGGATATCGCCATGGACCCGCGCAACCCGGACCTTCTGTATGCCGCATCGTACCAGCGGCGCAGGCACGTCTGGACCCTCATCAACGGCGGACCCGAGTCAGCCCTCTACAAATCGGAGGACGGGGGAAAGACCTGGAGGAAGCTGACCCGCGGACTCCCCGCCGAGGAGATGGGCCGGATCGGCCTCGCCCTCTCCCCCGTGCGGCCGGACGTGGTGTTCGCCCTGATCGAGCTGGCCGGGCGGAAAGGGGGGGTGTACCGCTCCACCGACAGGGGCGAGTCATGGGAGAAGCGGGGAGACTACGCCAGCGCGAGCGCGCAGTACTACAGCGAGCTGGTGTGCGACCCTCTGGACCCGGACCGGATCTACTCCATGGACGTGTACCTGAAGGTCTCACAGGACGGGGGCAGAACCTGGCGCAACCTGGGGGAGAAGGCCAAGCACGTGGACAATCACGCCCTCTGGGTCAACCCGCAGAACACCAGCCACTACCTGGCGGGGGGCGACGGGGGGCTCTACGAGAGCTTCGACAGGGGCCGCACCTGGAAGTTCCTTCCCAACCTCCCTGTGACCCAGTTCTACCGGGTGACGGTGGACAATGCCCTTCCCTTCTACAACATCTACGGGGGGACCCAGGACAACTGCACCATCGGGGGGCCCTCCCGCACGGTGAGCTCGGCGGGAGTGAACAACTGCGACTGGTTTATCACCACAAGCGGAGACGGGTTCGAGACGCAGGTGGATCCCGAGGATCCCGGCATCGTTTACTCCCAGTCGCAGTACGGCGGGCTCGTGCGCCACGACAGGCGGAGCGGGGAGATCACGGGCATCAGGCCGGTGGAGGGAAAGGGGGAGCCGCCGCTCCGCTGGAACTGGGATTCCCCCCTGATCATCAGCCCCCACGCGCACACGCGCCTCTATTTTGCGGCCAACATCCTGTTCCGTTCGGATGACCGGGGGGATTCCTGGATTCCCGTGAGCGGGGACCTCACCCGGGCCCTGGACCGGAACGCTCTCCCCGTGATGGGAACCGTCTGGGGCGTGGACGCGGTGGCCAAGAACGCCTCCACCTCCCTCTACGGGAATATCACGGCCCTTTCCGAATCGCCCGTGGCGGAGGGTATCCTCTGGACCGGCTCGGATGACGGGCTCATCCATGTCTCCGAGAACGGGGGCGCCGCCTGGCGGAAGATCGAGGGGGTGCCGGGCGTGCCCGAGCGGGCCTACGTCAGCCGGCTGGAGGCCTCCCGGCACGATGCCCGCACGGTGTATGCCGCCTTCGACCACCACAAGGAGGCGGACTTCCGGCCCTACCTCTACCGCAGCACCGACGCGGGCAGAAGCTGGAGCTCCATCGCGGGAAACCTTCCCGCCAACGGCCCCGTCTATGCCCTGGCAGAGGACCATGGAAAGCCGGAGCTGCTGTTCGCCGGGACCGAGTTCGGGGTGTTCTGCACCGTGGACGGGGGGAAGAAGTGGATCCGCATGACGGGGGGGCTTCCCACCATCGCCGTGCGGGACATTGATATCCAGAGGAGGGAGAACGACCTGGTCCTCGGAACCTTCGGGAGGGGGTTCTACGTGCTGGATGACTATGCGCCGCTGCGCGATCTCACGGAGACGGTGCTGGAGAGGGAGGCGCACCTCTTTGGAACCCGCCAGGCCCTCATGTACATACAGTCCCGCCCGTACGGGTACAAGGGGAAGGCCTTTCTGGGTGAGACCTTCTACATGGGGGAGAACCTCGGCCCCGCGGCGATCCTGACCTACTACCTGAAGGAGGACCTGAAGACACGCAAAGAGCGGCGGCAGGCCCTGGAGAAGGAAGCCCGGAAGAGGGGGGACCCCGCGGCGTATCCCTCCTGGGAGGAGCTGCGGAGGGAGGATGAGGAGGAGCCCCCCGCCGTACTGCTCACCATCACGGATGAGGAGGGAAACACGGTGCGCCGCCTGACGGGCGGGGTGAAGGCGGGCATCCACCGGGTGGAATGGGACCTCCGCTATGCACCCACAACGCCGGCCAGTCTCTCGGGCCCGGATCCGGAGGACGCCTTCGCCGAGCCGGACCAGGGGCCGTTTGCCATGCCGGGTGTCTATCGCTGCACAGTCTCGGCCCGTGTGGACGGAACGGAGAGGGTCCTGGCGGGGCCGGTGAGCTTCACGGCCGTGCTGCTTCGGAACACCACCCTCCCCGCGGCGGACAGGGGGGGCCTGTCGGCCTTCCAGATGCGGGTGGGCGAGCTCCAGCGGGCCGCCTACGGGGCGGGGCGGCTCCTGGATGAGATGAAAGGGAGAATGGCCCTCCTCCGGAAGGCCGCCGAGGACGCGCACAGGGCTCCCGCCGGGATGGCCGAGGAGTGCTCCCGGCTGGAGGGGAAGATGAACCTGCTCCTCAGGCGGCTCCGCGGAGACCGCACACTCCGCAGCCGGAACGAGGGGACACCTCCGTCGATCATGGACAGGATCGACGGAATCGTGGGAGACCAGTGGCTCTCCTCCTCAGCGCCCACGCTCACCATGCGCCGCTCCCTGGAGGCGGCGGAGGAGGAATTCGAGCCCCTCGTGGCGGAGCTGCGCGGCCTGGCGGGCACGGACATGAAGGCGCTGGAGGAGTCGCTGGAAGGTGCGGCCGCACCCTGGACGCCGGGGCGGATCCCCATGTGGAAGCGGCCGTGAGGAGCGGTTGCCCGTCTGGGCGGAAAAACGTACGTTGAAGTCTTAGGGGGACCCCTCGCAGGCCGGGGGAGACAAGGCCGGTAAAGGAGAAAGCCATGAAGACGATTGCATGCATCATTGCGGCGGGGTGGATCATGACGGGAGCGGCCATGGCGGGCACGCCCGCCGGTGAGACGGCACAGAAGCCCTCGTGGATGGTGGGAGTCACGGCGAAGCTGGAGAAGGAGCTGGGCGCCCGGTACGGGGAGGGGGCCGCCCAGAGAATCAAACGGGGGCTCCGGCAGGCGGGGGATTTCTGGCGGGAGGAAGACGGGGATGCGGCCTCATTCGAGCAGTTCGCGCGCACCCACTTTGCGGGGGATCAGGCCACCCTGGATGCCATGTTCGACCGGTTCCAGTTCCTGCTGGAGAAGACGGGCGGGCACCTGAACCTCATCACGCTGGCCATGCGGAGGCAGGCGGACCTGGATCTGGGACCCATCCTTCCGTTCGACGAGATCTTCGCCGGATATCAGCCGGCGGCGCACCTGAACGACGACTTCTTTGCCAACAAGCTGGCCTTCGTGGTGCTGCTCAACTTCCCCCTCACCACCCTGGAGCAGCGCCTGCAGGAGGGATCGGGATGGTCCCGGCGCCAGTGGGCGGAGGCGCGTCTGGCGCAGAGGTTCTCCCGGAGGGTGCCGGCGGAGGTGGGGCTTGCCATCGGGGAGGCCTCGGCGGCGGCCGACCAGTACATCGCCGAGTATAATCTCTGGATGCACCATCTTGTGGACGGCGGGGGGAAGCGGCTCTTCCCGGCGGGGAAGCGGCTCCTGTCGCACTGGAACCTGCGGGACGAAATCAAGGCGGACTACTCGGCCCGGGACACCGAGGCGGCCCTGGCCAGGCAGAGGATGATCCAGAAGGCGATGGAGCGGATCGTGGACCAGACGATTCCGGCGGTGGTGGTGAACAACCCCCACGTGGACTGGAACCCCGTCACAAACAATGTGCGCCCGGCATCGGCGCAGGATGCGGGAGAGCCCGCCCCGGTGGGGATGCGCGTGACGGGCGACCGGGAGCCGGACACAAGGTACGCCGTGCTCCTCAAGACCTTCCACGCAACCCGGATGGCGGACCCCTATTCCCCCACGGCGCCAACGCACATGGAGAGGAGCTTCAACGAGGGGCGGGAAATCACCGAGGAGCGGGTGGCGGGGATGTTCCGGGCCCTTCTCACCTCCCCCCTTCTTCCCCGCGTCGGCGGCCTGATCCGGGAGCGGCTGGGAAGACCCCTGGAGCCCTTCGATATCTGGTACAACGGCTTCCGGCAGAAGGGGCCGTACGCCGAGACCGAGCTGGATGAGAGAACCCGCCGGACGTATCCCACCTCCGAGGCGTTCAAGGCGGACATCCCCCGCATCCTGAGGGAGCTGGGATTCCCCCCCGAGCGCGCCGCATACCTGGCAGCCAACATCGAGGTGGATCCGGCCCGGGGATCGGGCCATGCCTGGGGTCCCGCCATGCGGGAGGCCAGCGCCCGCCTCAGAACGCGGGTGGGGGCCTCGGGGATGGACTACAAGGGCTACAACATCGCCGTCCATGAGCTGGGCCACAACGTGGAGCAGGTGCTCTCCATGAAGGACATGGACCATTCCCTGCTGGCGGGTGTTCCCAATACGGCGTTCACCGAGGCAATGGCATTCGTCTTCCAGGCCAAGGACCTGGAGCTTCTGGGCCTCACGAAGCCCGACGAGCGGAGCGAGGCGTTCACAGCCGTGCACGACTACTGGGCCACCTGCGAGATTGCCGCGGTGGCGCTGGTGGACATGGCGGTCTGGCGCTGGATGTACGCGCATCCGGACGCCAACCCCGCCGAGCTCCGGGAGGCCACCCTGGGGATTGCACGGGACATCTGGAACACCTACTACGCGCCCGTGATCGGCGTGAAGGACGTGACGCTCCTGGGCGTTTACTCCCACATCATTCATTCCTTCCTGTATCTGCCCGACTATCCGCTGGGGCATCTGATCGCCCACCAGGTGGAGGAGCAGATGCGCAAGGCGGGGAGCATCGGTCCGGAAGTGGAGCGGATGATCCGCTCGGGGAGCATCGCCCCCGACCTCTGGATGGAGCGCGCCACGGGAGCCCCCGTGGGGGCCGAGGCGATGCTGGCGGCCGTGGAGCGGGCCCTGGCAGGCGGGGTCCTGCGATAGGGTCCGCACACGCATGATCACTCCCTGGGTTCTCCGGCTGATGCTGGCGAACGGCCTGATGTTCGTTCTCCAGACGCTCCGGCCGGGGTTGGAGCGCGAGCTCTCCTTTGTTCCGGCGGAGTTCCTCCTCCGGCCCTGGACCCTCGTGACGTACATGTTCCTGCACGGCGGGTTCCTCCACATCTTCATGAACATGCTGGGACTCTTCTTCTTCGGCCCCCGGCTGGAGCTGGAGCTGGGAAGCCGCGGCTTTGTGGGGATCTACTTCACGAGCGGCATGACGGGAGCCCTTCTCTCCTTTGTGCATCCCATGACGGGCATCATCGGCGCCTCGGGGGCGGTGTACGGAGTGATGCTGGGATTCGCCGCCTTCTGGCCCCGGGCACCCATCTATGTCTGGGGCGTCCTCCCCGTGGAGGCGCGCACGATGGTGGTGGTGCTGACCCTTCTCTCGCTCTGGGGGGGGCTCGGCGGGGGGGGAGACGGCATCGCGCACTTCGGGCACCTGGGGGGCTTCCTGGGGGGATACCTCTTCTTGCGTTTCCGCCGCGCCCGGATGCGGAGCATCACGGGGGCGGCCCCTTCCGCTCCCCGCCCGGGGGAGGTGCTCCGGTGGCGGAACATCCCCCGGGAGCACCTGCACCCGGTGAACAGGGAGGAGCTGGACCGCATCCTGGCCAAGCTGGAGCAGGCGGGTCCGGGGAGCCTGACGGACGCGGAAAGGGGTTTTCTGGACCGATTCAGCAGAGACTGACATCATAGCGACGGAAGGAGGAAGACATCGCATGCTGGTTCTGACGACCAACACCGTGGAGGGGAGAAAGGTGGTGCGCTACCTGGGCCTCGTAAGCGGGGAAGCCATCCTGGGGGCGAACATCTTCAAGGATTTCTTCGCCGGGATACGGGACATCGTGGGGGGACGCTCGGCGGCCTACGAGCAGGAGCTGCGGAAGGCCAAGGAGATTGCGATTCAGGAAATGACCCAGCAGGCCCAGAGCATGGGGGGGAACGCCGTGATCGGGGTGGACCTGGACTACGAAACCATCGGAACCAACGGCAGCATGCTGATGGTAAGCGCCAGCGGCACGGCCGTGGTGCTGGAATGACCCTCCGGCGCCCCGGGCGCCGGCGCCAACGCAACCTACGGGAGAGACTCATGAGTACCAATCTTGTTGTGCGCGTCCTGTGCTGCCTTCCCCTGTGCGGGGCGGCCGCGGGCGCGGGGACCATCTTTCCGTACCCCTATCACCGGGACGTGCTCCCCAACGGGCTCACGGTGTACGTGATCCCCATGGAGAGTCCGGGACTGGTGGCCTACTACTCCGTGGTCCGCACGGGGAGCCGGGACGAGGTGGAGCCGGGGAAAACGGGCTTCGCACACTTCTTCGAGCACATGATGTTCCGGGGGACCCGCACCTATCCGGGGCCCGTGTATGACAGCATCATGACAAGCATCGGGGCGGATGCCAACGCCTACACGACCGACGACTACACCTGCTACCATCTCAACTTCGCCCGGGAGGATCTGGAGCGGGTGATGGAGCTGGAGAGCGACCGGTTCCGGAACCTGGAGTACGACAAGACCGTGTTCCAGACCGAAGCGGGAGCCGTGTACGGGGAATACCGGAAGAACATCACCAACCCCTACGCCCTGCTGAACGAGAAGATGCAGGAGCTTGCCTACGACGTGCACACCTACAAGCACACCACGATGGGCTTCGAGGCGGACATCAAGGCGATGCCGGAGGCCTTCGAGTACAGCCGCTCCTTCTTCCGCCGCTTCTACAGGCCCGAGAACACCGTCCTGTTGATCGTCGGGGACGTGGACGGGGAAGGGGTGATGAAGCTTGTGAGGAAATACTACGCCGGCTGGGAGAGGGGATATGAGGCGCCGCAGGTGACGCCCGAGCCCCCGCAGAAAGGGGCCCGCTCGGCGGAGGTCTCCTATGCGGGGCGTACCCTTCCCATCCTGAACATGGCGTGGAAGGGGGATCCCCTGGACCCCTCCAACAGAGGGTATGTGGCGGCCCTGCTGCTGGGAGACCTGGCCTTCGGTGAGAACAGCGACCTCTACCGGAAGCTCGTGATTCAGGATCAGACCGTGCAGTTCATCGGGGCAGGCATTCCCGCCAACAGGGATGCCCCCCTGTTCGAGGTGTACTCCATGGTCAAGAAGGAGGAGGATGTCCCTCTGGTGCGGGATGCGGTCATCCGGACGCTGGAGGAATTCCGGGCCACCCCGGTGGCCCGCAAGAAGCTGGATGACCTGAAGCGCCGGAACAAGTACGGCTTCCTGATGGGCCTGGACACGCCCGACAACGTGGCGGGTGGCCTGGCCCGGTTTGTGGCGGTCACGGGAGGCCTGGAGGTGGTGGAGGGGCTCTATGCGGCCATGGAGACCGTCACCCCCGAGGACATCATGCAGGCCGCCCACCACTATTTCACGCCGGAACGGAGCACCACCATCGTCCTGAAAGGAGCGCGCCAATGAACAGGGCCCAGACACTGCTGCCGCTTCTCTGCCTGCTGTGCGCAGCCGTTCCCCGCGCTGCGGGGGAGGAAGGCATTCCCACGGACGCCCTGGTGCTGCTCCCCGTCCGCAACGACCCGACGGTCTCGTTCCGCATCTGGTTCCGGGCGGGCTCGCAGGACGATCCGGCGGGGAAGGAGGGCCTCGCCGCCCTCAGCGCCGCCATGCTGATGGATGCCTCCACCCGGAACAACCGCTACGAGCAGATCCTGGAGAAGCTCTATCCCCTGGCATCCTCGTACGATGCGTCCACCTCGGTGGAGATGACGGTGCTCTCGGGACGCACGCACCGGGACAACCTGGCGGAGTACTACCCCCTGTTCCTGGACGCCATCCTCCGCCCGGCGTTCCTCCAGGAGGACCTGGACCGGATCCGGAGCCAGGTGCTGAACTACCTGGAAAATCAGCTCCGGTACTCCAGCGACGAGGAGCTGGGAAAGGCGTTGCTCTACGGGGATATCTTCGCGGGAACCCCCTACGGGCACATTCCCCAGGGAACCGTGGAGGCGGTACGCAGCATCACCCTGGAGGACATCCGGGGTTTCTACGCCCGGCACTTCACACGGCAGAACCTGGTGGTGGGTCTCACGGGAGGGTATGACGAAGCCCTGGTCGGCGCCCTCAGGAAGGACCTGTGGGCTTTTCCCGCGGGCGCGCCCCCGGCCGTGCCGCCTCCCTCCCCCCGGCCCATCAAGGGCCTTCTGTGCACGATCGTGGAGAAGGACGCCCCCGCCACCGCCATCAGCATGGGATTCCCCATCGGGGTCCTCAGGGGATCCCGGGAGTGGTACGCCCTTGCCATTGCCAACTCCTGGCTGGGGGAGCACCGGAACTCCAGCAGCCATCTCTATCAGGTGATCCGCGAGGCGCGGGGACTGAACTACGGGGATTATTCCTACATCGAGCACTTCCCCAACGGCGGCCGCCTGCAGATGCCCCCGCAGAACGTGGCCCGCCGGAGGCAGATCTTCGAGATCTGGATCCGCCCCGTCCCGAACGAGACGCGCCACTTCGCCCTCCGGGCCGCCGTGCGGGAGCTCCGGGACCTCTGGGAGAGCGGGATGTCGGAGGAGGAGTTCAACCTCACGCGGGGCTTCCTGAGGAAGTACGCCCTGCACTATGCCCCCACATCCACCGAGCGCCTGGGGTACGCCCTGGACGACCGGTTCTACGGCATCACCGGAAGCCATCTGGAGACGTTCCGCACGATGATGACCCAGATCACCCGCGAGGAGGTGAATGCCGCCATCCGGAAGCACCTGAACCCGGCCTCCATGCGGATCGCCGTCGTGACGAAGGACGCCGTGGGCTTCCGGGACGCGCTGGTGGGCGATGCGCCGAGCCCCATCACCTACGCCACGCCCAAGCCGCAGGAGGTGCTGGATGAGGACAAGGTGATTTCGGTCTATCCGCTGACGGTGCGTGCGGAGGACGTGCGGATCGTCACGGTGCAGGATCTGTTCGCCCGGTAGGGCCGGGGAGGCGGGCGGCGGACCCCAGAAAAGAGCGGAGCGCGCCGAAGTCGGAAAAGATGCGGTCCGTGCATCCCAACACCCATCCGGGGATGCCGGCGGGGGGGAGGGAGCTGACCAGGTAGACGGGCTTTCCGAAGTACCGGGCGATGGTGAGCTCCCCCTTCGTTCCCGCTCCCTGCGCCGCGGCCTCGTCCCAGAGACACACGACGCACGCCGAGCGGAGGGCGATCTCCCGGCAGTCCTGGTCCACCAGATCGCGGGCAATCGTCCGGAAGAGATCCGGATCGCGGGCCTTCAGGGCCCGCAGATCCGCCCCGCCGAACCGTGTCCGGATGAGACGCTCGCTCTCGGTGTTCGGGTTATAGACCTCCCAGCCCAGCTCTCCCTCCAGCCACGCCTCGAGCTCCCTGCGCCAGAGCCTTCCTTGGTCCCGAGCGTACTCCATGCCGCCCGAAAGGTAGACGCGCGCTGGTCGGTCCACGGGGGCACCCTCAGCGGATGGAGTCCAGGAGGAACACATCCGCCCCCGGCATCATCAGGGCGTAGAGCAGCCAGAGCATGGCCCCGATCGTGACGGGAATGGAGAGGTTGTCGTCCACACCGATGGAGACGGATTCCACCACGGTGCCCACCAGGGCCCCGATTCCCCCGATGAGGTACTCCAGGGGGAGGTGGAGGATCTTGGGGGAGAGGGCGACCACCGCCAGGGCGCTCAGGAAGAAGGCCGCCGCCCCTTCGAGCGTCTTCCTCAGGAACGGATGCCGCCCGAACTTCCTGCCCGCCAGGGCGGCCGAGGTGTCGGAGACGATCAGGATGGAGAAGGCGGTGAGGAAGATCAGCTTGGGGAAGACGAGGACACAAAGGGTGGCGGAGAGAAGGACCCAGGTGGCGCCGTTCAGGCGGCGTATCCCCCCGTCCCGCTCATGGGGCCGGAGCATCCAGCCGAACCACCCATGATACCACTCCCCCAGGGCCGGGACGCGGAAGCGGGCCAGGTCGGCGGCCAGGAAGGCGAGGGTCAGGGGGACCAGCACGGCCAGAGCCGTCTCCTTCGAGATGAACGCGTAGATGAGGGGGATGGAAAGGGAACTCAGGTGGACGCACTTGCGGGCCACCTCGGCTCCGTAGCTGTGTTCCACCCCCCGGGGGGTTCTCATGCGGGGGCGTCCGCGCCGCCTCCGGTGATGGGCGCGGGGCTCTCTTCTCCGGGCGGGGTCTTCCCCGAGGGGGGAAGGGTCTCTCCCCGTATGACCGCGTCGATCTCGGCGGCATCCAGGATTTCCCGCTCCAGCAGGGCGGCCGCCAGCCGGTGAAGGGTCTCATGGTTCTCGGAGAGGATGGTCTCGGCCCTCCGGGCCCCGCCCATGACGATCCGCTTCACCTCCTCGTCGATGGCGATGGCGGTGGCGTCGCTGAAGTTCTGGTGCCTGGTAATGGATCGGCCCAGGAAGATCTCCTCGTCCTTCTGCCCGTAGCTGAGGGGGCCCAGCTTTTCGCTCATTCCCCACTCGCAGACCATCTTCCGGGCCAGCTCCGTGGCCCGCTCAATGTCGTTCCCCGCGCCCGTCGTGAACTCGTTGAAAATGAGCTTCTCCGCCGCGCGCCCCCCCAGGAGGTATGTAATCACCGCCTCCAGATACGCCTTGGAGTAGGAGTGCTTCTCGTCAATGGGGAGATAGGTGGTCAGCCCGAGGGCCCGGCCGCGCGGGATGATGGTCACCTTGTGGACCGGGTCGGCCTCCGGGATCATCCTGGCCACCAGCACATGGCCGATCTCGTGGTACGAGGTGACCCGCTTCTCCTTTTCGGAGATGATGAGGCTCTTCCGCTCCATCCCCATCATCACCTTGTCCTTGGCCTCCTCGAAGTGGTGCATGGCCACGGCCCGTGCGTCCTGCCGGGCGGCCAGCAGCGCGGCCTCGTTCACCAGGTTGGCCAGGTCGGCCCCCGCCAGGCCCGGGGTTCCCTTGGCCAGGATTTCCAGCTTCACATCCTCGGCCAGGGGGATGTTCTTCGTGTGCACCCGGAGGATGCCCTCGCGCCCCTTGACGTCGGGGCGGTCCACCACCACCTGCCGGTCGAAGCGGCCGGGCCGCATCAGGGCGGGATCCAGCACGTCGGGCCGGTTGGTGGCCGCAATGAGGATCACCCCGCTGTTCTGCTCGAAGCCGTCCATCTCCACCAGGAGCTGGTTGAGGGTCTGCTCCCGCTCGTCGTGTCCGCCTCCCAGACCGGCGCCGCGGTGGCGCCCCACGGCGTCCATCTCGTCAATGAAGATGATGCAGGGCGCGCTCTTCTTTCCCTGCTCGAAGAGGTCCCGGACCCGGCTGGCTCCCACCCCCACGAACATCTCCACGAAGTCGGCCCCCGAGATGGAGAAGAAGGGGACTCCGGCCTCGCCGGCCACGGCCCGGGCCAGGAGGGTCTTCCCGGTACCCGGGGGTCCCAGCAGGAGCACCCCGCGGGGGATCTTCCCGCCGAGCTTCTGGAACTTGGAGGGCTCCTTCAGGAACTCGATGATCTCGGCCAGCTCCATCTTGGCCTCGTCGGCCCCCGCCACGTCCAGGAAGGTGACCTTGGGGGCTCCCTCGCTCAGCATCTTGGCCCGGCTCTTTCCGAACGTGAAGATGCCCTTGGGCCCGCCCCCCTGCATGCGCCGCATGATGATGAGCCAGACCACGATCAGGAGCACCCAGGGGAGGGTTCCGATGAGGGCGTTGACCCAGGTGTTGTCTTCTTTCTCCACGTTGAAGGAGATCTTCCGCTCGCTCCACTCGGCAATGACGGAGGAGTCCAGGATGGGAAGGGTCAGGCGGAATCTCTCGTACGGAACGTCCTTCTCCCCGCGGCGGACGGTTTGCTGTTTGTGGAGGATCCCGTGGAAATCGTAGTTGGTGAGCTCGGATTTGCGGACCGTCGCCTCCTTGATGGCGCCGTCGCGCAGAAGCACCAGGTACTCGGAGTAGGTGATTTCCAGCTCGGCGGGATCATTCCCTCTGGAGACATACATCACCATGACAATGACCAGAATGACGGCCGACCAGCCCAGGATGACCTTCAGCACCTTGTTCCAGTTGAAGTCATCATCGGGGCCCCGCTGCGGTCCGGGCCTGCGCGGGCGCCCCCCCCGGGGGAGACCCCTCTTTCCGTCCGCCCCGCCGCGGCGTCCGCCGCCCTCCCCCGTCTTTCTCTGGTCGTCCATTCAGGCCTTCCGGCTCTTCTTGAGTCTGTAGATCTGTTTCAGGTTCCTGAGGCGCTGGGCGTAGTCCAGGCCGTATCCGATCACGAAGTCGGAGGGGATGCGGAAACCCACGTAGGCCAGCTCCACGGAATTGGTGACGGATTTCTCCTTGTACAGGAGAGTAACAACGCGGAAGGAGCGGGGGTTCTGCCGCAGGACCAGGTCCCGGATGTACGCCACGGAGAGGCCCGAATCCACGATGTCTTCCACGATGATGATGTCGCGGCCGGTGACCTGGCAGTTCAGGTCCTTCAGGAGGCGGACGTTCCCCGAGCTGATCTTGGCGTCTCCGTAGCTGGAGAGCTTCAGGAAATCCACCTCGCACGCGATGGTCACCTCCCGGATCAGGTCGGCCAGGAAGAGGAAGGAGCCGTTCAGGACCCCGATGAACACGGGCACCGTGCCCCGGTAGTCGCGGCTGATGCGGCGGGCGAGCTGCTTCACCCGTGCCCGTATCCGCCGCTCCCCCAGCAGCGGGACAAAGGTGTCTCCGTTAGCCGTGATGATTTTCTTCATGCTTCCTCGCCGGGAGGCGCGCGAACTCCAGTCGGAGCACTCGGCGCGTCTGGTCCGTAATCTTGAAGCGGTCATCAATCCGATGCCCGCACACCCACACGATCTCCCCCCCCGCCGTCTCCAGAACGGGGATCCGGTGCTTCTCGTAGATGGGAATCCGGGCATCCACCAGGAAGTCGCTGATCTTCTTCCGTGTCTTCATGCCCAGGGGCACGAAGGCATCCCCGTCGGACCATGTGCGCAGCACCAGCTCCTGCTTCAGCAGGCGGTCGGCGTCCACGAACTCGGCCCCGCCGTCGCCCCCCGGGGCCGCCTGGCGCCTCTCCAGCACCTCGGAGGAGAAACGGAACCGGTTGAACTCATACCGGTGGTTCGGGACCACCGTGAAGCGGAACTCCTGCACCGGTTCGGTCTTCCGGAACACCAGGTGCTCCCGGTCCCGGAAGACGGCATACTCCCGGGCGATGGGAATCCAGGACCCCGTGAGTCCCTCCGTCAGATCCAGAATGGCGTTCACCTTGTCATACTCCACATCCGTGGAGGCGAACTCGGCGGCCGCCAGCATCACCACGTGCTGCTGCAGGAGCACCGGACTGCTCCGGAGACGCGCGATGGAGAGCAGCAACTCCTCCTCCGTGCGCTTGGCCGTGGCCAGGTCCAGGTGCTGGCGGGCGGCGCAGGAGAGAAACGCCTCCAGCTCCCGGAACAACTCCGCCGTGCGGTGCAGCACCTGCACGATGCCGGGATTGATCTGCTCCCGGATGGGGGGGAGCAGATGGTGCCGCAGGAAGTTCCGGGTGTAGTGGTCCGACGCGTTGGAGGAGTCGGTGCGGAAGGGCAGGGCCTCGGCCCGCGCATACTCCTCGATCTCCCCCCGCTCGGCGAACAGCAGAGGCCGGATGATGTTCCGGTCGTGCCGGAACACCGGGATGCCGGCCAGACCCTGCACGCCCGCGCCCCGGAAGAGGTTCAACAGCACCGTCTCCGCGTTGTCGTCGGCGTTGTGGGCGGTAGCCACCTTCCGGAAGCCGCTGGATTCGAGCAGCTTCTCGAAGAACCCGTAGCGCAGCTCGCGCGCCGCCTCCTGGATCCCCATCTTCCTCTGCCGCGCGTACTCGGCCGTGTTGGCGCGCTCCACATAGAACTCGAAGCCGTAGTGCCGGGCCCGCCTTGCCGCATGGGCCTCGTCGGCGTCGGATTCCGCGCCCCGGAGCTGATGGTTGAAGTGCGCCACCACCAGGGTCAGCCCGTAGGCCTCCGCCTCCCGGGCGAGAAGGTCCAGCATCACGACGGAATCCACCCCCCCGCTGACGGCCGCAATCAGCGTGTCCCTCTCCTCGATGAGCTTCCGCCTGCGGCCGTACTCGTGGAACCGCGTCAGGAACGTCCTCGATGAGAACATGGCTGTCTGATTCCCCCTACAAAAAATCCCCTCGACGGCGCCGCTCCGGCGCCGCGGCGGGAAGCGCCCGCGCGCGGGCCCTCGCCGGGGCCGGAGTCCAGAAAGGGGAGATGCAACCGGATACCGGTGTAGCGGGAGAGGGACTCGAACCCCCGACCTACGGATTATGATTCCGACGCTCTAACCAGCTGAGCTATCCCGCCAAGGAAAGAACCGTGGGTGCGGCCGCGGCGGACCGGGGGGTGTGCGGCATCCGCTCTTGGGAGGGAACCGCGCGCGGAAGGCCGGGCCGGGCTCGTCCACCGGTTCAATATACCACTCATCGGATTCATCCGCAAGGAATGACAAGGAGTTAGGGAGCCCCCCGGCGTTGCGCTTCCCCCTCCGGATGGATATATTCCGCCGGGAGAAGCCCCGCCGCGGGAGCCCGTGTCCGCCCTCATGAGAGAAGAACGGATGATGTGACGGCGGGGGAGATCCCGCATCCGATGACCACCCGGGAAGCATATCGGTACTGCGAGCGGATCGCACGGGGCCACTACGAGAACTTCCCCGTGGCCTCCCTGCTCCTCCCCCCCGCCATGCGGCCCCACGTCGCCGCGCTCTATGCCTTTGCCCGGCACGCCGATGATTGCGCCGACGAGGGAGACCTTCCCCCGGGAGAGCGTCTGGCCGCTCTGGGGGAGTGGGGGGAGATGCTGGCTGCCTGTTTCCGGGGGGAAGCCCGCCATCCCGTCTTCATCGCCCTGGGGGAGACCATACGGACCCGGGGCCTTCCGCACAAACCCCTGGAGGACCTGCTCACGGCCTTCCGGATGGATGTCACCCGGAACCGGTATGAGACCTTTGAGGACCTCCTGGAGTACTGCCGGCACTCGGCCGATCCGGTGGGCCGGCTGGTGCTCGCCCTGGCGGGGGCTGCGACGGAACGCCTTGTCGGTCTCTCCGACAGTGTCTGCACCGCCCTCCAGCTTGCCAACTTCTGGCAGGATGCGGGAGCCGACCGGGGACGCGGGCGTCTGTACGTTCCCCTTGCCGATTGCCGGCGTTTTGGATATACTGAAGCGGATTTTGCCTCCCGGCTCGTAAACAAATCGTTCCGGGACCTGATGCGCTTCCAGGTGGAGAGGACCCGGGGTCTCTTCCAGGCGGGGAGGCCGCTCTGCCGGGAGGCCCCCGGGTGTCTCCGGCGCGAGGTGACGCTCACCTGGCTGGGAGGCATGGCGGTGCTGGGGAAGATCGAATCGATCGGATACGACGTGCTCACACGCAGGCCCGCGCTCGGCCTGGGGGAGAAGGCGGGCCTCCTTGTACGGATGCTCGCGGGAAGAACACCATGACCGCCACTGCGGCGGCGATCGCCAAACAGAGCAACACGAGTTTCTACTACTCCTTCTCGCTCCTTCCCCGGCACAAGAGGGATGCGATCCGGACGGTGTATGCGTTCTGCCGGCGCACCGACGACATTGTGGACGAGGAGGCGGACACTTCCGCCCGGACGGTTCTCCTCACCGGGTGGCGGAGCGAGCTGGGCCGCGCCCTGGAAGGGACCTCCTCCTCCCCTCTCCTGAACCAGCTCAGCGCCACGGCCCGGAAGTTCAACATCCCGGTGGTCCATTTCTACGACCTCATCCGGGGGATGGAGATGGACCTGACCCGCACCCGTTACGAGACCTTCGAGGAGCTGGAGGAATACTGCCGCCTGGTGGCATCGTCCGTAGGACTCATGTGCCGGCAGATCTTCGGCTACCGCAAGGAGTCCACCCGGGAGTATGCGGTGAGCCTGGGGATCGCCCTCCAGCTTACCAACATCCTCCGGGACATTGCAGACGACGCCGCCCGGGGGAGGATCTACATCCCGCAGGAGGATCTGCGGCGGTTCGGCTGTCCGGAGGAGGATCTCCTGGGGGGGCGCTACACCCCCGCCTTCCGGACCCTGATGGCCTTTCAGGTGGAGCGGGCGCGCGGGTATTTCGCCCGGGCGCAGGCCATTCTGGAACGGGAAGACAAGGGCTGCTTCTTCCCGGCCCGCATCATGTGGTCGGTCTACGCGCACCTGTTGAACCGCATCGAGAGGCGCGGCTACAACGTGTTCGAGCGGCGCATCACGCTTCCCCGCCTGTTGAAGGTCCTCATCACGGTCCGCTACTGGTTGAGCCACCGCCTGCGCTACTCCTGAGCGATCCACGCATGGCGGCCCCTCCCAGGTGAAACC
>JBAVEL010000162.1:0-15596 GCA_049587715.1 Bacteroidota bacterium | reverse complement strand
CCCAGAGCCCGCGCCCCCGAGAGGGCGGCCATGCCGAAGGCCTCCTCGTGCCTTCCCGTCTGGAGCAGCAGGCCGGCGGCCGCATCGGCACAGGCCCCCTCCCCGCCGGAGGAGGATTTCTCGCACTCCGTATACACATCCAGGGGATCCCGGATCCCTGTCTGCAGGGCCTCCTGGTCGACTCCTCTCTGCAGATCCTCCAGGGCCGGGACCGTCCGCCCCGCAAGGAGCGCCGCATGCGCGCGCACAAAGAGGGCGTGCGCAAGGCCCCTTGCATAGCCCACCCCGGCGAAGAGGTCCACTGCCGCGCCGGCGTTCGAGAACCCCGGTTCCTCATTTCCCAGGAGCGACTCGCACAGGCCCGTCTGGGCGAACAGATACCCCTCGGCCAGCTTGTCCCCCCGGCGCCCCGCCTCGGCCAGGGCTTCCCGGTAGAGCGGCGCAGCCGCCTCGGGCTCCCCCGCCGTCAGATGCGCGTTGGCCGAGCGTATCCTTAGCCGCTGGAGGATCTCCCCGCCCCCCTGGAAACGCCCGGCGCGGCGGGATCCTTCGGCGTAGGTATCCAGCGCCTCCTGGGTCCTGCCGCATCCGGCCTGGACCATGCCCAGGGCCTCCAGCATCCTCACGCCCAGGAGAGAGTCTCCCGTCCCCTCCGCCATGCCCAGACCCCGGAGCAGCTCCCCCCCGGCCCGCGCGGTATCGCCCCGCGCCAGGGCCGAGAGCCCCGCCTCCAGATGTGTGCGCGAGGCAAGTTCCGTATCACCCCGTGCGATTGCCCGGGCCCGGATCTCCCCGAGATGCGCCGCCTCCTCCTCCCGGTACTCCAGGGCCGCGCACACCCGGAACAGCTCCCACTGGAGGGAGAGGGCCTGCTCCTCCTCCTTGAACAGCCGGGCCTTCCGGAGCGCCTCGGTGAGCAGCAGGTGTGCCTCCGGGAGGCGTCCCTGGAGGATGGTTCCGGAAACGGATCCCAGCAGCGCGGCATGGGCGGCATCCGGACGGCCGAGCTGCCGGTAGAGCTCCGCGGCCCGCTCGAGCAGGGCGTGCGCGCTGTCGAAGTCGGCGCGGAGTCCGTGAATGGATCCCAGAAGCTCCAGTTCCTCCGCCATCTGAGCCACGCGCCCCAGGCGGCTGTCCAGCTCGTGGGCGGCACCCAGCAGCCGCTCCGCCTCGCCATACAACTTCCGCTCGTAGGCGTCGCGCGCCCGCCCCAGGGCCGCGTCCGCCTCCCGCTGACGGGCGCCGGGATCCCCGGCACATCCTCCCAGGAAAGCCAGAGCCGCCAGCAGCAGGCCGGCCCGGGACGCGGGTCTCATTCCTTCTCCCTCCGGTATCCGGCAGGCGGTTCAAACTCGGAGAGTGGAGTGGACCGCTTCTCCACCTTCGTCACCCGCATGACTCTCCCCCCGCCCATCTCGGTCTGAATCGGAAAACCCTCCAGCCCGGCCATGGTCTCCTGCATCGCCCGCTCCAGGCCGCGGGGCATGATGGCGGCCATGCGTTTCCCGAACTGCTCCATCTCCTTCCGCAGGGAGGAAAAACCGGACACATCCCCGGTCACCCAGACGGCGGACCGCTCCTCCCCCCCTTCGAGCAGGACATAGCGGGTGCACCGGTATCCGCTGATGGTCCGGGTCTCCCCCGTCTTCCGGACCTCCACGCGCGGGCTCTCCCCTCCCGGAGTCCTCCCCAGCACCCCTTCCATCATCTTCCGCTGCTCCTCCGTCATGTTCTCCATCTCCCCCTTCATCCTCTCCAGGGCGGCGTCCAGCTGCGCTCCCGCCCCCCGCATTGTCCGCTCCAGCTCGGCAAAGGTCATTTCCCTGTAGGTCTTCGCCCCGTCGTCCACCATGATCATCTTCTCCTTGTCCAGCCGGATGATCACGGCGTTCCCCCGGTCCGTCTGCACGGCCTTGAACCTGCCGGGCATATAATAGAAGCGGGACAGCTCTCCCCCTTCGGTATTCCTGCCGCCCTCGGTGGTCAGGCTCTCCCAGAAGAGCCCCTGCGCGGCCGCCGCGCCGCTCACAAGGGCGCCCAGCACCAGAGCCCGGATGATGTGTTTCATGGTTCCTCCTTATGGTTGGGACGGGGCGCGGCCGCCGGCTCCGTGTTCGGCCACCCGCGCCACCACGATGCCTGTACACTGCCTGCTGCGCGCCACATGAGCCGCCAGGGACTCCTCCGTCATGCACACGGAGCCGCAGACGGGGGAAGCATGGAGCAGCCGGATCTCTCCGCCCTCCCGGACGGCCCATCCGGTGTGCGACACATCGAGGCCCTCGCGGTCCGTGGTCAGGGCCACAATATCGCCATTCCGCATCTTGTCTGCAATCCGGCCGACGCGGGCCTTCCGGATGCGCCAGCGCGTCGAGGCCGTGAGGGCCGCCTCCACGCGGCGCATCTGCTCCAGCACGGGCTCCTCCGCCAGCGGCGGATACGCATTCCGGTGTGCGGTCATGAAGCCGACGGGGCGGTTCTCGGGCTCGCCCCCCAGGATGCGGGTCACATCCCGCAGGATCCCCTTCCGCTGGTTGTCCGCGATCCAGTCGGTGAAGTAATGCAGCCGGCTGGCGTAGCCGGCCCGCACTCCTCCCCGGTAGCGGATGTGCTCCAGCCGGCGGCGGAACCCCTCGAAGGTCCCATCCCCCTGCCGCACGCAGAGCCCCAGAGCCAGCGTGCTCTCCACAAAGGTGACACAGTCCAGGGCGCGGAGGTTCACCACCAGGCGCTCCTCCCCCGCAGTCTCCAGGGTGCCCGCCCCGTAGGGGGTCCCGCGGAACGCCAGGGCGAGGGATACCACGAGCGAAGCGAAGTCTCCCTCCCCCCGGGCGCCGGCCCGGCCCATCATGGCAAGGGCAATTTCCTCGTCCGTCCGGGTTTGCAGGAAGGAGAAGGCGGGCCGCCCCCCGGCTCGTCCTGCCAGGAGGCCGCCGCCTGCGGCCAGGAGAATGCGGAGGAAGATCCGGCGCGGAATCCCGGGACCCGTCATGCGCCGCTCAGAAGGGTGGTTCCGCGGGGCCCGGCGCAATGCTCTCGAGGCCGGCCGGGGCGGGGGCCTCGAACCGGGCGTAGCTCTTGATAAACCGGAGCTCCACGTCGGCGGTGGGGCCGTTCCGCTGCTTGCCCACGATGATCTCGGCGCGGCGCTCGGCATCGTGGAACTCCTGCGAGGCGGGATCCAGGTACATCTCGGGGCGGTGCACGAAACAGACAACGTCTGCATCCTGTTCGATCGCCCCTGACTCCCGCAGGTCCGAGAGGATGGGCCGCTTTTCGGGACGGTTCTCCACGGCGCGGCTGAGCTGCGAAAGGGCCACGACGGGGATGTTGAGTTCCTTGGCGAGGGCCTTCAGCGAGCGGGAGATGGCTGATATCTCCTTTTCCCGGTTCTCCGCGCTCCGCGGTCCCTGCATGAGCTGCAGGTAGTCCACGATCACCATGCCGATGTTCCGTTCGGCCCGGAGCCGCCGCGCCTTGGCCCGGAGCTCCAGCACGCTGAGAGCCGCCGTGTCGTCGATGTAGATGGGAGCCCCGCTCAGGCGCCCGGCGGCGAATCCCAGCTTTCCCCACTGATCCTCCGGGAGCCGCCCCGTGCGGACGGCATGCGCGTCCACGCGGGCTTCGGAGCAGAGGAGGCGGGTCACCAGCTGCCGGGTGGCCATTTCCAGGGAGAAGATGCCCACCCCGGTCTGTTTCTGGTGGTGGGTGGCGGCGTTGCGTGCAAGGCTGAGGGCGAACGCGGTCTTGCCCGCACTGGGCCGCCCCGCGATGATGATAAGGTCCGCGTTCTGCCACCCCCCGGTCAGGGCATCCAGCGTCGGAAAACCCGTGGGGACGCCCGTCACCCCGCTGTGCGTGTTGTGAATCCCCTCGAGCAGCGCGATGGTATCGTGCACCGCGCTCTGCATGGAGACGAAGCTGCGCCTCAGCCGCTTCCCGGAAATCTCGAAGATGGCCCGTTCGGCTTCGTCCAGGAGATCAAAGGCGTCCTCCGTGGGGCTGAAGGCGCGCGCGGCGATCCCCGATGACGCCTGAATGAGGCCGCGCAGCAGGGCCTTCTCCAGGACGATCTTGGCATGGTACTCCACGTTGGCGGCCGAGGTGACCTTCATGGTCAGCTCCGCCAGATAGGGCTCTCCTCCCGCCAGCTCCAGGTGGCCGCGGCGGCGCAGTTCCTCCGCCAGCGTGATCACGTCCACCGGTTCGCTCCGCTCGAACATGGCCAGGATCGCCTGGAAGATCTTCCGATGCTGGTCCGCGTGGAACGCGTCTTCATCCAGGACCTCAATGGTCTTGGCAATCGCCTCCCGCTCCACCAGCATCGCCCCCAGCACCTGTGCCTCGATCTCCACCGCCTGCGGGGGGATTCTGCCCGCGGACTTCTCCGGGCCCTGATCCGTGGGTCTGCGCGTGGTCTCGTTCATGGTCCGCCTAGCGGTTGAGTTCGTCGTGCAGCGCCCGCACCGCCTGCACATCTTCCCATGCGGGCCGCTTCCAGTGCGGGTTGCGCAGGAGAGCCGCCGGATGGTAGGTGACCCTCACCGGGACACCCTCCCAGGAGAGAGTCCTGAGGCGCAGGCGGCCCAGTGATTCGGTGGTGCCCAGGAGGTTCTGCGCGGCCGTGAGGCCCAGGCAGAGGATTACCTTGGGTCCCACCAGGGCAATCTGCTTCCGCAGGTAGGGGAGGCACTGCTCCACTTCGGAGGCCTGGGGAGCCCTGTTCTCGGGAGGTCTGCACTTGAGAATGTTGCAGATGTACACCTCCTCCCTCCGGAAACCGATGGCCTCCAGGATCTTGTTCAGGAGCTGCCCGGCCCTTCCCACGAAGGGCTCCCCCTGGGCGTCCTCGTCCGCTCCCGGGGCCTCGCCCACCAGCATCAGGGTTGCCCTGGGGTTTCCCGTTCCGAACACGAAGCGGATCCGCGTCCGGCCCAGAGGACACCTCTCGCAGCCGGAGATCATCTCCTCCAGGGAGGCAAGCGATGAGGCCTCTTCCCAGGGGGCCCGTTCCGGCGCGGGCCCCTTGAACAGGGAGGGCTCATCCTCCTGCAGTTCCCGGATCGGGGCGGCCGCCGCCCGGCGCGGCGCTCTGCCACCCGCCAGAAGGGTCTCCCCGTAGTGCTCCCGCTCCTCCTTCAGGATCAGCTCCAGATCCGCCAGGAGCCGTTCCCGGGAATCCTTGCTCGGGTGTGCGGGATCAGTCATGGGCGAAAGGCGGGGAGAAGCGGCGCGGCACGGTCCAGGATGCGCTGCGCCGCGTCGTACTTGGACATGCGGCCCAGGCGTTCCTCGGGGCCGGAGGCCGGGATGATCGTGATGACGTTTGTGGAGATGTCGAACCCCGCCCCTTCCTCCAGCGGGTTGTTCAGCACCATCAGGTCCGCCCCTTTTGCGGCCAGCTTCCTCCGTGCGTTCTCGAGGCCGTTCTCCGTCTCCAGGGCGAAGCCCACCATCACCTGGCGGGTCTTCCGGGCGCCCAGCTCCCGCAGGATGTCCGGGTTCTCCCGGAGGGTCAGGACCGGGATTCCCACCTCCCGTTTGATCTTGGAGGAGGCCGGGCTCGCCGGGCCGAAATCCGCCACCGCCGCGGCCATCACCAGGAGATCCGTCTGGGGGAACTCCGCCTCCAGGGCCGCCTGCATCTCGGCCGCGGTCTGCACATCCACGCGGCGGACTCCGCGCGGGGTCCGGAGAGACACCGGGCCGCTGACCAGGGTGACCTCCGCCCCGCGGTGGGAGGCGGCCGCGGCCACACAGAAGCCCATGCGCCCGGAGGAGCGATTGCCGATGAACCGCACGGGATCGATGGGCTCACGGGTGGGCCCCGCCGACACCAGCACACGCCGGCCCGCCAGGTCCCTGTGCGCCCCGGCCAGGATGGCGGAGCAGAACTCCACAAGCCGCTCCACTTGGGGAAGGCGTCCGGGCCCGGACAACCCGCTGGCCAGTTCCCCTTCCTCCGGGTCCAGCACGAAGCAGCCGGACTCCCGGAGATCTGCGATGTTCTGTTGGGTGGCGGCATTCCGGTACATGTCCGCGTCCATGGAGGGTGCGAGGGCCAACGGGCACCTCAGGGCCAGCACCAGGGTGGAGAGGAGATCGTCCGCGATCCCGTGCGCAATCCGGGCCAGGGTGTTGGCCGTCGCCGGGGCGATCAGCATGAGGTCCGCCCAGAGGCCCAGCTCGATGTGCCGGGTCCAGCTCCCGGAAGAGGAGGGGAACATCTCCAGGAGGGTCTCCCGGCGGGCAAGCGTGGAAAGCGTGAGAGGGGTGACGAACTGCGCGGCGTTGCGGGTCATCACGGGCTGCACCTCGGCGCCCCGGCCCACCAGCTCACGCACCAGCCAGGCGGTCTTGTAGGCCGCAATGCCCCCCGTGACACCCAGCAGGATGTGCTTCCCGTGGAGCATGAAGTTCCCCCTACTTCTCCCCCTCCGGCTCCGGCTCCTGCTCCTCCCCTTCTTCCGCCGAGGCCTCCCCGGTCTCCTCCGGCTGGGGGGGCTGCTCCCGCTCCCTGTAGCGCCAGTGCACCCGCCCATCCATCAGCTCCTCCAGGGCGATGTCCGTCGGCTTGGGGCGGCGCTCGAATTCCAGGCTCACCTTGAGCTGGTCCGGATTCACCTCGTTCTCCTCCGTTTCCGACTCCGGCCTGGCGCCCAGGGTCTCGATGCGCTGGTTGAACTCTATCTTGATCTCATCGTTCACCTGGCGGGCGCGCCGGGAAGCGGCCACAATGGCCTCGTGCACGTTGGCGGCTTTCCCGGCGAACGCCTCGAGGTCTATCGGCTTGATGGGCATGCCTTGTCGTCTCCTTGCTGTTGTAGGTGCCGTTGGATGATCGCATGTACTTCTTCGGAGGCCCGGTGCACGTCGTCGTTCACCACCGTGTGATCGAACCGCCTTTCCATCTCCATCTCCATGGGAACGCGCTCCAGGCGCCGCCGGAGCGCCTCTCCGTCCTCGGTCTGCCGTCCCCGGAGCCGCCGTTCCAGCGTCTTCCGGTCGGGGGGCCGGATGAAGATGAGGAGGGCCTCCGGGAATCGCTCCCGGATCGAGAGGGCTCCCTTCACGTCCACGTCGAAGATGATGTGGCGCCCCCCCTGGACCGCCCGCCGGACTTCCGCCTCCAGGGTTCCGTACCGGTGCCCGTAGATTTCCTCCCACTCCACGAACTCCCCGCCCCGGACCCTGCGGCCGAACTCCTCCTCCGAAAGGAAGAAATAGTCCCGCCCCTCGGTCTCTCCGGACCGCCGGGGCCGGGTGGTGGCGGAGACGGAGAAGCGGAGTGAGGGAATGCGCCCCAGGACGGCATGCGCGATGGTGGTCTTGCCGGAGCCGCTCGGCGCCGAGAGGACGATCAGCTTCCCGCCTGGCATGCCCTCACTCGACGTTCTGCACCTGCTCGCGGATCTTCTCCAGCTCCTCCTTGAGATGAACCACCAGATGCGCAATCTCGGGGGAGCTGGATTTGGACCCGATGGTGTTGGCCTCCCGATTCATCTCCTGCACCAGGAAATTGAGCCGCCTCCCCGCCGGATCCCCTTCTCCCATCGCGGCAAGGAAGAACTTGTTGTGGCTCCGGAACCGGACGCACTCTTCGGTCACATCCAGGCGGTCGGCAATCAGGGCGATCTCCAGCTCCAGCCGCCCCTCATCCACCGACTCGCTCTCCAGAATCTGCCGGATGCGTTCCCGGAGCCGCTGGCGCTCCTGGGGCACCTGCGCACGGGAGAGCTCCTCCACACGATCCAGCATGCCTTCCATCAGGGCGATGCGGGCACTGAAGTCCTTCGCGATCTCCCCCCCTTCCTGGGCGCGCATCTTCTGGAGGCCGTCCAGCGCGACGGCCAGGGCCTGGGAGGCCACACCCCACTCGGCTTCATTCGCTCCCTCCGCCTCCCTTCCTTCCAGAATATCGGGGAACCGGAGCAGGTGCTCCAGCTTCACGCTCTCCCTGAGCCGCAACCCTTTGCGCAGTTCGTTCAGGAGGGTGTGGTACGCCCGGGCCGCCGGAAGGTTGACCCGCAGAGGGAGCTCGCTCAGGCTCTCCCGCTCCACCGTCACCGTGCAGGTGACCTTCCCGCGGGAAAGGCGCTTCCGCACCATCTCCCTGACGTCTCCCTCACGCAGAGCCAGGGTGCGGGGAAGCCGGGCGGAGACCTCCAGGAAGCGGCTGTTCACCGTTCTGAGGTCCACGCTCGCGTTGATCCCGCCCCCGCCGGCCGCGCCGTGGCCATAGCCGGTCATGCTTGTGATCATGCCGCCTCGGAGTAGGTTGTTTTTTGGGGGAAAACAAGTTTACGAAAACCCCTTTCCATATGCAACGCCTTTTGCGGGCGGTTTTGGTCCCCCCGGGGTCCTGCCCACACGTTATCCACAGTGATTCCACGTTTCATTGCCAAATGAGGCGTTTTTCAATATATTGTTGATAACATAATGCTAAGTAATTATTACACATTACGATATGTTGTCTCCACGCTCGGACCTGCCCTCAGGGGGCGGGCCCCCGTGGATGTCTTCACACAGCGGGAGGCGGAGCTCGTGGTGGGTTTCGGACCCGAAACCCCCTCCCTGGTCATCTCCTGTCTCCCCGGGCATGGCGCCCTGTATCTTCATCCCTCCTTCAGCCGGGCCCGGAGGAATTCGGCCCCCCTCTTCCCCCTGCTGTGCGGGCGCCGGATCCAGGAGGTTTCCATCCACCCCTCCGACAGGATACTCCTGGTGGCCCTGGAGGGAGACCTGCGCCTGCTTGTACGCATGTTCCATGCGGATTCCAATGTGCTGCTCCTGGATCCCGCTGGCACGGTGACCGATTCCTTTCTTCACCCCCGCCGGTTGAGGGGAACCCGCCTCCTGCTGGAGGATCCATCCACGGGACCCGATCCCCTGGAGGCCCTCGATGCGGCTCTCGGTGGGGAAGCCGCGACATACGAGGAGGCCCTCCGGAAGACCCTCCCCACACTCGGCTCCCGGCTTCTCTCCGAGGTGCTCCACCGGTCCGCCGTCTCGGGCCCGCCCTCGCCGGAGAGAGTGCACGCGGCCGCAGCGGCCGTCCTGGCCGAACTGGAGACGCCTGCCCCGCTGGTCTACCGCCGGGAGGAGGCGCCCCTGTTCTCCCCCATCATCCTCCTCCAGTTCGGGGAAGAGGCCCCCTTCCGGTTCGAGGATGTCCACGAGGCGATACGGTTTGTTCACTCCCGGAGGGACGCCGGACGGTTCCTGGAAGAGAAGAAGAAGCCGCTCGTGCAGGCCGCGCGCACGCGCCTGGAGAGAACCCGCCGGGCCCTCGGGGCGCTGGAGGCGGCACAGACGGAGGGCTCCCGCGCCGGGCACTATGAGCGATGGGGACATCTCCTCCTGACGCATCTTCCCTCTCTGGGGCCCGGGGCCGCCTCCGTGCGGCTTCCGGACGGGGAAGGGGAGACAGAGATTCCCCTGGAGCCGGGGCTCTCCGCCGCCCAGAACGCCGGACGCTTCTTCAGCAAGGCCCGGGCCGCCAGGGAGAGGGAAAAGCACGGGCTTGCGCGGAGGGCTCATCTGGAAGCCGCGCTCCGGCGGGAGGAGGAGGCGGTTGCCGCCCTGGATCAGGCCCGATCGGTCCGTGCGCTGAGGGAGGCGGGCGCCGCGATCAGCCCCCGCACCCCTCAACCCGGGACGGAGCGCATCCCCTTCAGGGTTTTCCGGGTGGAAGGGGGGTTCGAAGTCTGGGCGGGGAAAAACGGAGCCAACAACGATCTCCTGACACTCCGGTACGCCAGGCCCGGGGATCTCTGGTTTCACGCGCGCGGCTCCGGAGGCTCCCATGTCATCCTGAGGACGGCGACGGCCAGGGGGGAGCCCGGCAGGAAAGCCCTGGAGGAGGCCGCCGCCATCGCCGCACACTACAGCAGGATGCGGAAGGCGCAGAACGTCCCCGTGGCGTTCACGCTCCGCAAGCACGTGCGGAAGCCGAAGGGGGCCCCGGCGGGCACCGTTCTGCTGGAGCGGGAGAGGGTGCTGTTCGTCCGCCCGGGTCTTCCCAAAGGCGCGGAGGACACATGAAGTGCGCGGTCATCGGCTCGGGAGGGGTGGGGGGCTCCTTCGGGGCCCTTCTCGCCCTGAGCGGCACCGAGACATGGTTCCTGGCCCGTGGTTCCCATCTGGCGGCCATGCGCTCACGAGGGCTCACCATCCGCACCACCGGCGGAACACCGCTTCACGTACGCCCGGGCAGGATGACGGAAAACCCGCGCGAGGTGGGCCCCTGCGATCTGGTTCTCTTCTGCGTGAAGTCGTACGACACGGAAACCGCCGCCCCGCTGGCCGCCCCCCTCCTGGAGGGCGGCGGGACACTCCTCACCCTGCAGAACGGCGCGGAGAGTGCGGCCCGGCTGGCGCTTCTCCTTCCCGGGGCGCGGATCTGGCCTGGCATCGCGTTCGTGTACGCCTCCGTCTCGGCCCCGGGGGAAATCACGGAGACGGGGAGCATCCGGAAGATTCTCTTCGGGGCAACGCACGGAGGTCCCCCCCCGCCCCCCGCCCAGGAGGCGCTGGCCGCCCTGGGGAGGGCTTCCATAGGCGCCGAGTGGACGCCGGACATCCGGCGGGAGCTGTGGAAGAAGCTCGCCTTCATCGCCACCGTGGGAGGACTCACGGCCCTCACCCGTCTGACCCTCGGGGAGCTGCTGGACGTTCACAGGACGCGGGAGCTCCTGGCGGATGCCATGGAAGAGGCGTGCCGGGTGGCGCGCGCCGAGGGGGCGGCGGTGGAGGAGGACTTCGTCCGTCTCACCATCGCCAGGCTTCTCCGCTTTCCCAACCGCACGCGCTCCTCTCTCTATCATGACCTTGTGAACGGCCGGCCACTGGAGATCGACGCCCTCTCGGGAGCCGTCGTCCGGTTCGGGGTCCTCCACGGCATCCCCACTCCCCTGCACCGGATGATGTACGACAGCCTGCTGCCCCATCACCGCTCACGCGGCCGCCCCCGCACAACCGGAGACACGCAATGAGACCTCCCCCCGCGGACGTTCCCTGGCCCTTGTGACCGGGCGCTCTCCCCCCGCCGCCGACCCCTCCCCCCGGAGCCGCACTCCGCATGCCCGCCTGCACACGGTGCCGCCTTCCCCCCTCTCTCAGGCGGGGCCCCGCTTTCCAGGTGTTCCTTGATTCTCTCTCCCTTTTTCCTTAGTCTCCGGTTCACTTGCTTCTCCGGAATCCGACCGTCTCATCAATGCACGGAGTCTGAGCCATGCCCCATCGTATCGGGCCGTCGCTTTTCATTGTTGCGGCCACGGCCGCCCTTCTCACCGGCTGCTCTCCCCGGGCGGGCGACATGGTGGTCGCGCGGGTGGGCGAGACCCCCATCACCCTCGCGGAATACGAGGCCCTCTACCTGAAGAGCAGCGGGAGCCGGGAGGAGGCCGCCGCATCCGGCATGGAGGAGCGGGAGGAGTTCCTGGGCCTCATGACCAACTTCCGGCTGAAGCTTTCCGACGCCTACCGGCGCGGCCTCCACACCGACGCCGGGGTGCTCAGGGAAATCAGCCAGTACAAGGGGAGCCTGGCCGCTTCCTACCTTACCGACAGGGAGGTGACCAGCCCCGGCACGAGACTGCTGTACCAGCGGCGCTCGGAGGAGTTGCGCGCCGGACACATCCTGCTCACCCTCGCGCAGGATGCATCGGCCGAGGATTCGGCCGCCGCGTATGCCAGGGCGGACAGCATCCTGGGACTTCTGCGCAGGGGGGAGGATTTCGAAGCCCTTGCACGCGCCCTTTCCCAGGATCCATCGGCGCGCCAGAACGGAGGGGACCTCTACTACTTCACGGGCGGCCAGATGGTCCCGGCCTTCGAGGATGCGGTCTATGCCATGAAACCCGGCGAGATCTCCCCCCGCCCCATCCGCACGCCGTACGGCCTGCATATCATACGGGTGACCGACCGGAAACCCGCCCCGGGGGAGGTCCGCTGCAGCCACATCATGATCCGGTTCGAACGGCAGGATCCGACGCCGGAAGACACGGCGGCGGCCCTGGCCGGAATCCGGCTCATCCAGGACAGCATCGCCGCGGGCGTGGACTTCGCCGAGCTGGCTCTGCGGAATTCGGGAGACCCCGGCTCCGCCTCCCGCGGGGGTGATCTGGACTGGTTCACGCGGCGCCGCTGGATCCAGCCCTTTGATGAGGCGGCCCTGGCCCTCCGTCCCGGTCAGGTCTCGGGCATCGTGCGGACCATCTACGGGTACCATATCATCAAGTGCACCGATGCCCGCCCGCTCAAGTCCTTCGACGAAGCCCGGACGGAGCTGCAACAGCTCTATCAGCAGGTGCGCTTCCAGGAGGACTACGGACGCTACATGACCCGCCTCCGGAAGGAGACCGGCTATGCCATGTCGGGGGAGGCGGCCTCCGCCTTTGTCGCCGCCCTCGACTCCGGCACCTCCACCCGCGACACGGCCTGGGCCGGGGCGGTCGGCGGGGAGCTGCGCGCGCGGGAGATGTTCCGCCTGGGCACGCGAAGCGTCAGCACCGACAGCGTGATCGCCGTCATGCGGGCCCGCCCCGACATGTCCAATACCCCGCTGCGGGCCGCCTCCGTGTGGAGCGCCCTCGAGAAGGTGGGCGATCAGCTTATCTTCGAGGTCAAGGCGGAGACCATCGAGCGGGACTACCCGGAGTTTGCCGGCATCATGAAGGAGTACCGGGAGGGGATCCTCCTGTACCAGGTGGAGCAGGAACAGGTGTGGAGCCGGATTGCGGTCAGCGACTCCGCCCTCCGCTCGTTCCATGCATCCCATAGCGAGGACTTCCGCTGGCCCGACAGGGCGGATTTCAGCGCGCTGCGGCTCGCCTCCGACTCCGTGGCCGCCTCCGTGCATGCCCGTCTGGTCTCGGGCTCCTCCCTGGAGGAGATCGCCCGGGCCGACTCCATCCGCATGCGGGCACCCGCCTCCTTCCAGATCTCCTTCGCCTCGGGGTCTCATTCGCTGGCGGCCCGGACCCGGCTCACACTGCAGAGCGTGGCCGCCCTGCTCGCCTCCGATCCTTCGCTCCGCCTCAGCGTCATCGCCTATCACGACACCGGCGGCGCGGCGCGCCCCGGCGGCCAGAAGCTGGCCGCCCGGCGCCTGGATGCCCTCCGCACCTACCTGGTGAAGAAGCTGCATGCCCCCTCGGCGCGGATCACCGTACTGTCCCGCGTCCCCGCCTCCACGGTCACCGACAGCCTGCGGGACGTGCTCGCTTCGCGTGCGGACCTGGAGCTCACAGGGAGGCGGCCCGCCGTCCTGGGAAACCTGGACCACGCCCTGCTTCCCGTGGACACGGATGAGCGGACGAAGCAGGCCGCACGGCTTGCACCGGGGGGCGTCTCCTCCCCCTTCCTCCACCAGGGGATCCACCACATCCTCCGGCTGAACCGCCTGGAGCCCGCCCGGGTGAAGACCTTTGAGGAGGCGGGCAGCGAGGTTTCCAGCGCATATCAGGAGCATGAATCCCGCAGGCTGGAACGGGAGTGGCTGGACGGGCTCCGGGTGGTGTTCCCCGTGATGGAGAACAAAGAGGCGCTCCGGAGTGCGTTCCTCCCCGAGAAGTAGCGCCCTGGCCCGGGGACTCGGCGTGACCCTGGCAATCACAGCCGCCTGCGGCTGCGGAGGCGAGAGCCCTGAGGCGGGGGCCTACGTGGCCCGGGTGGGAGACCGGTACCTGACGGACGAGGAGCTTGCCCGGGCGCGGGATTCCGCGGGGGCCCGCGCCCTGGACAGCCGCGCGTACATCGAGCAGTGGGTCGTTTCCGAGCTCCTGTTCCAGGAAGCCGGCCGGAGAGGACTGGCGGGCACCCCCGACCTGGAGCGACGCCTGACATCCATCCGCCGCCGGCTGGCCGTGGAGGCCCTGCTGGCCGAGGAGTGGACCAGTGCCGACTCGGCCCAGGTGCCGGAGGAAGCAGTGCGCGAGCTGTTTGACCGCACCCCGGGGGAGTTCCTCCTGAGGGAGGACGTGGTGCGGGTCAGCTCCGTGCTGTTCCGGGATCGGGACCCGGCCGCCCTTTTCCGGTCCAGGCTCCTTCAGGGAACACCCTGGGAGGCGGCTGTGCTGGAAGCGGCCCGGGACTCCCTTCTGGTCCGGGCGTCATCCCGGGCCTGGCACACCCGGGCTTCTCTGTACCCCGAGGAGCTCTGGAAGCTGGCCCGTTCTCTCTCGCCCGAGGAGGTCTCCTTTGTCCTCCGGACCCAGTTCGGCTACTATGTCCTGCTCCTCCACCGCTCCGCGTCCCGGGGAGAGCGGGCCGATCTTGATTATGTCCGGGACGAAATCCGGGACCGGCTGATGATGGAAAGGCGGCAGGCACTGTACGATCGCCTGGTCCGCAGGCTCGGCTCGCGCGGCGACGTGGAGCTGCGCCTCGGCCGTTCCGACACCGCCCGGATGCGGGAGGGCACCCCATGAGACCCCATGCGGCCCTGCTGGGCCTTCTCATCCTCACAGCCCCCATGAGTGCGCGGACCCAGGTGCTGGACCGCATCGTGGCGGTTGTGGACAGGGAGATCATCCTGGCCTCCGAGCTGGAGGCCCAGGTGCAGTTCTTCATGGCCTCCGGCCCGATGGAGACAGAACCTCCGGACCTGCGCGCGCGGGTGCTGGAGACGATGATCAACGAGAAGCTCATCCTCGCACAGGCCATCGAAGACAGCGTCACCGTCTCGGACGACGAGGTGCAGCAGCAACTGGACAACACCATCCGCCAGCGGATTCAGCAGGTGGGCTCGGAGGCCCGCCTGGAGGAGCTGTACGGAATGCCCATCAGCCGGATCCGGCGGGAGTTCCGGGAGGAGATGCGGAAGAACCTGCTGGCCGGCCGCCTCCAGCAGCAGCTCTTCTCCGGGATGCAGGTTAGCCGGCGGGAAGTGGAGGAGTTCTTCGCGCTCTACCGGGACAGCCTGGGAACGGTTCCCGAGGAGGTGGAGCTTTCCCACATCTATCGCGAGCCCCGGCCGAGCGAGACGGCACGGGTCGCTTCGCGCGCCCGGCTCCAGGTCCTCCTGGACAGTCTGGCGGGGGGAACCGATTTCGGGGATCTGGCCCGCCGCCACTCGGAGGATCCGGGATCGGCACCCGAGGGGGGGGATCTGGGCTTCGTGCGCCGCGGTTTGTTTGTCCCCGAGTTTGAGAGCGTGGTGTTCGGCCTGCAGGAAGGGGAGCGCTCGGGTATCGTGGAAACAAAGTACGGACTGCACGTCATCCAGCTCCTGGAGCGCCGCGGCGAGTCCGTCCGGGCGCGGCACATCCTGTTGAAGGTGGAGCGCACCCGGGCGGACGAGGATTCGGCCCTGGCCGTGCTCCGCCGCCTGAGAGACCGGGCCCTGGCGGGCGAGGACTTCGCGGCCCTCGCCCGGGAGCATTCCGAGGACCGGGAGACGGCCCCCCTGGGGGGAAGCCTGGGGACGGCGGATCTGGAGCAGATGGAAAAGGCTTTCCTGGCCCTTGTCTCCCCGCTGCAGGCGGGCCGGATCAGCGAGCCGGCCCCCCTGGTGTCGGGAGGAGCATCGGGATACCACATCGTCCTGGTGCGGCGCCGCACCCCCCCGCACCCACCCGCCCTGGAGACCGATG
>JBAVEL010000161.1:0-9297 GCA_049587715.1 Bacteroidota bacterium | reverse complement strand
GTCCCGCCCAACGGCGGGACACTTTTTTTCGCGGGGCACATGAACATCTCCGACATCCACGGTTTTTTCGAACGCGGGGCGCCGCAGGGCGTCGCATGGGAGCGCGACAATCCGGGCCTGCAGGTGGGCAACATGGAGACCCGGGTGCGCGGCATCCTGGTGGCTCTGGATCCGGAGGAGTCCGTGGTGGAGGAGGCCGCCCGCCGGGGGGCGAATCTCCTCATCACACACCACCCTCTCCTGTTCCACCCGCTGCGGAGGGTGGACCAGGGCGAACGCGCCGGCCGGTGCATAACCGCCCTGCTCCGCCGCCGGGTCGCACTGTACAGCGCCCACACCAACGTGGACTGGTCCCCCGGGGGAACGAACACCGCGCTGGCACGGGAGCTCGGCATCGCCGATCCCGTCCCCCTCCGGACCCCCTTCCGGAGGGAGACCAAGGTGGTGACATTCGTACCCGAGGGGCAGGTCCGCCGCGTGGCAGAGGCCATGGCCGCCCAGGGGGCCGGAAGGATCGGGAACTACTCCGAGTGCTCGTTCCGGTTGTCGGGACGCGGCACGTTCCGGGGAAACCGGCGGTCTGCCCCGGCCGTGGGTCGGCGCGGAAACCTGGAGGAGGTGGAGGAAACCCGGCTGGAGATGGTGGTCCCCGAGCACCGGGTGCGCGACGTGCTGGACGCCCTCCGTCGGACGCACCCGTACGAGGAGCCGGCCTGCGATGTGTACCCCCTGGCGACGCCGACGGCCGACTTCGGCATGGGTCTGGTCGGGCATCTGAAGGGATCCCTGACCGTGCGGCGGTTCCTCAGCCGGATCCGGACCAGGATCAGCGTCCGGCGCATCCGGTACTCCCCCGGGGCGGGTTCCATGATCCGGAGCGTGGCCCTCTGCGGGGGCAGCGGATCGGAGCTCCTGGAGGACGCCGTGCGTGCGGGTGCGGACGCCTTTGTCACGGCCGACGTTCCCTACCACCGGTTCCGGGAGGCGGAGGGAAGGATCGTGCTGGTGGACGCGGGCCATTATGAGACGGAGCGTCCCGTCGTGGGCGCCCTTGTTGCAAAGGTCGGGAAGTTCGCGCACGCACGGGGCGGGGCGGTACCCGTTGCTGCCTCCGCCGTGCAGCGGAATCCGGTACGGTACCTGTAGGATAAGGACAAGGAGGCCGCTTTGGAGAACAAGCTGCGCCATCTGTACCAGCTTCAACGCGTTGATTCCAACCTGGACGAACTGGAGGAGCTGAAGGGGGACCTCCCCGCCACCATTCGGGACCTGGAGGGGCGCCTCCAGGAGCTCCAGGAGCGCCTCGGGGAACAGGATCATGCCATGAAGTCCTCCTTCGCGCGGAGAGATCTGGCGGACTCCGAGATTCTCGCCCTGCGGGAGAAGGTGGCAAAGTACAAGCGCCAGCAGTTCGAAGTGCGGACCAACAAGCAGTACGACGCTCTCACCCGGGAGATCGACCACGCCACGGAGGAGATCGCGCGGCTCGAGAAGGAGATGGCGGAGACAGAGACCAGGGCCACCGTCGCCCGGGAGGAAATCGAATCCCTCCGCACACAGGCGGAGGCCCTTGGACGGACCCTCCAGGAGAAGCACGTGGAACTGGACCGCCTGTCCAAGACCACCGAGGAGGAAGAGCTGCGGTACCATCACGAACGTGAGAAGCTGGTCGCGAGGCTGGATGCCCAGGACCTCACCGCCTACGAGCGCATCCGGAAGGCCAAGAGGGGAAAGGCAATCGTTCCCGTGCGGAAGGGGGCCTGCGGAGGCTGTTTTGCGAGGGTGCCGCCGCAGAAACTCCTGGAACTCAGGCAGAACAGGCATGTGTTTGCGTGCGAGCATTGCGGCCGCATCCTGGTCTCGGATGAGATCGTGGAAAAAGGGTCCCGGGAGGCATGATCCTGCACGCATTCACCGACGGAGCCTCCCGCGGGAACCCGGGTGAGAGCGGCATCGGCATTCTCATCATGACCGAAGAGGGAGAGATCCTCCTGACCGCCTCCGGCTACATCGGAGTGGCGACAAACAACATCGCGGAATACACGGCTCTCGTCGCGATGCTCCGCCGCGCCCGGCGCCTTCGTTGTACACGGATGATCGCGCACTCGGACAGCGAGCTGATGGTCCGCCAGATGCGCGGCGAGTACAAGGTGAAGGACGAGAATCTCAGGAAGCAGCACGCGAAGGCGGCGTCCCTTCTGGACGAGCTCCCTTTCCCGTGCGAGCTCCGGCACGTGCCCCGCGAACAGAACCGGGAGGCCGACCGGCTGGCGAACCTGGCGATCGAGACCAGACGCCGCATCAGAGTGTAGTTCACTGAATCCACCAACCATGGCAGGCCGGGCAACCGCGTCCGCCGCGTGCGGATGAGGAAAGTCCGAACTCCACAGAGCAGGGTGCCCTGTGAACAGCAGGGGCGCCGGAGGCGAAAGCCCCCGGCGACGGAGAGTGTCACAGAAAAGACACCGCCACGCCCGCAAGGCGGGGTAAGGGTGAAAAGGCGAGGTAAGAGCTCACCGGGCGTTCCGCAAGGACGTCGCATGACAAACCCCCCCGGAGCAAGGCCAAGCATGGGAACAAGGGGTTGCTCGCCCCGCGCCCCCCGCTCGACACGGGGGGCGGTTCCCGGGTAGGCCGCTCGAGCCGAGGAGCGATCCGAGGCCCAGAGAAATGGTTGCCTCCCCGCCGCAGGGCGGGCAGACAGAATTCGGCTTACAGGCCTGCCATGGCCGGTCTCATTCGCGTCGGAGCAATCGTGAACACCACCGTCCGCGAACATCGCTGGACTCTGGCCGAGGCACCGGACCCTGCACGGGTCGGTGCCCTGGCGCGGGAGATCAATGTGCCCGAGGCGATTGCACGCATCCTCGTCCAACGCGGCATCGACGACTACGACAGGGCAAAAGCCTTCTTCCGCCCCACGCTGGACCTCCTCCACGACCCATTCCTCCTGGACGGCATGGAGGTGGCGACCCGCCGCACCATGGACGCCCTCACCCGCGGCGAGAAGGTCCTGGTCTTCGGCGACTATGACGTGGATGGGACGAACGGAGCCGCGATGCTCTTTCTCTTTCTGCGGGAGATCGGTGCCCAGGTCACCTACTACATCCCGGACCGCATCAAGGAGGGTTACGGCATCTCCCGGACCGGGATGGACAGCGCCCACGCCCGCGGGGTCACCCTCTTCATTGCCGTGGATTGCGGGATTACGGCAGTGGAGCAGGTGGAGTATGCCCGGAGCCTGGGCATGGACGTCATCATCTGCGATCACCACGAACCAGGGAGTTCCCTCCCGGCCGCCTGCGCCCTGCTGGACCCCCTCAAGCCGGGGGATGGATACCCTTTCAAGCATCTTGCGGGGTGCGGGGTCGGATTCAAGTTCCTCCATGGTCTGGCGCGGCGGCTCGGCCGCGAGAACCTGCTCGGATCCTACCTGGATTTCGTTACTCTTGCCAGCACGGCGGATATCGTTCCCCTGGTGGGAGAAAACCGGGTTCTGGTCCGCCAGGGACTTGCAGTGCTCAACGGTGCACCGCGCCCGGGGATCCGCGCGCTGGCGGAGAGAGCCGGTCTTCGGATCGGTGAAATCACCTCGGGCAACATCGTCTTCGTGCTGGCCCCCCGCATCAACGCCGTGGGGAGGCTCGGGGACGCCAGCCGGGCCGTGGAGCTCCTGGTCTGTGACGATCCGGAGAAGGCGGGCGCCCTGGCACAGGTTCTGGAGGACGAGAACCGCAACCGGCGCCTGATCGATGAGATGACATTCGCCCAGGCCTCGGAGCTGGCCGAAACCATGCCGAACCGGGAGACGGACTCCGCCCTGGTGCTCCACCAGGAGGACTGGCACCCCGGGGTCATCGGGATTGTGGCATCCCGGATGGTGGAGAGGTATTACAAACCCTCCGTCATGCTGGCCACCGTGGACGGGGTCGCCAAGGGCTCTGCACGGAGCGTTTCCGGATTCGACATTTACCGCGCCCTCCAGCGGTGCGAAGACAAGCTCATCCAGTTCGGGGGACACAAGTACGCCGCAGGTCTCACCCTGGAGGTCTCGCGTCTGGAGGAGTTCCGGGAGGCGTTCAACGCCGCGGTCCGGGAGCTCATGACCGACGAGTTGAGGAATCCGGAGATCCGGATCGACACGGAGCTGAAGCTCTCCGAGGTGACCCCCCGGTTTGTCCGCATTCTGAACGAGTTCGCCCCCTTTGGGCCCGGAAACATGAGGCCGGTCTTCCTTGCAAGGGATCTGGAGGTCATGGGAACCCCCCGCATCGTGGGGAAGAACCACCTGAGGTTCAGGGTGAGGCAGAACGGCAGGGTGTTCGACGCCATCGGCTTCGGGTGCGGAGAGCTTCTCCCCAGGGTGCCGCCCGGCCGGAGGGACCTCTCCTGCGTGTTCTCCCTGGAGGAGTCGCGCGGGAGCGGGGCTGGGCCCCCTCGGGAGGGTGAGGCGGCGGCGCAAATCAAGATTCGCGATCTTCGGTAGATCAAGGAAGGAGAACCGACCTATGTCCGGCCATTCCAAATGGGCAACAATCAAGCGGAAGAAGGCGGCCACCGACGCGGCCCGCGGACGCCTCTTCACCCGCCTGATCAAGGAGATCTCCATCGCAGCCCGCGACGGCGGAGGGAACATGGAGGCCAATCCCCGGCTCCGGCTTGCCATTAACACGGCAAAGGCGGGAAACATGCCTGCGGAGAACATCAAGCGCGCCGTTCAACGGGGTACGGGAGAGCTCCCCGGAGTCACATACGAGGAAATCACTTACGAGGGCTACGGACCGGGAGGCGTGGCCATCCTGGTGGAGGTTGTCACCGACAACAGCAACAGAACCGTTTCCGAGATCCGGCACCTGTTCACGCGCAACAACGGGAACATGGGATCGGCGGGAAGCGTGGCCTGGATGTTCCAGAAGCGCGGCAACATCGTGATCCCCCGGGCCGGACAGACACAGCCGGCCGGGGAGGACGACGTGATGGGGATCGTGCTGGAGGCGGGGGCGGAGGACCTGCAGGCCGAGGAGGACTCCTTCACTGTTCTGACATCCGTGCAGAGCTTCGAGCCGGTCCGGAAGGCCCTGGAAGACAGGGGTATCCGCATGGAAAGCGCGGCGATCCAGATGATTCCCCAGAACACCGTCAAGGTGACCGGGAAGGAGGCGGAGTCGGTGCTGAAACTCATGGAGGTGCTGGAAGAACACGACGACGTCCAGAACGTCTACGCCAACTTCGACATCGACGAGAAGGAGCTGGCCTCCCTTGCCGGGTCCGCGTAAGGGAACGGGGCGGGGCTCCCCGGCGCGGCGTGCCCGCATGCCGGGAGAGCCGCCGCACTCCGGGAGGATCCGCACGGTGCTGGGTGTGGATCCCGGAACGCTCAGCACCGGTTACGGCGTGGTGATGCAGTCGCCGTCAGGCCTCTCGTGCGTGGCCTCCGGATCCATCCGGCCCGGCGGACAACGTCCCCTCCCGTTCCGTCTCCGGGAGATCTACCGGGGGCTTGCCCGCATCATGGACACGTACAAACCCGACGAGTGCGCCGTCGAGTCGGCTTTCTACGGCCGAAACGCCCAGTCCGCCCTGAAGCTGGGGCATGCACGCGGGGTTTCGCTGCTGGCCGCAGCGGAGCGCTCTCTCCCCACCTTCGAGTACTCCCCCCGCGAGGTCAAGAAGGCGGTGGCAGGCCGCGGGTCCGCCTCCAAGGAGCAGGTCCAGTTCATGGTGCGCGCACTGCTGGGCATGGGGAAAGAACCCCTGCCGCATGATGCATCCGACGCCCTGGGGATCGCCATCTGCCACCTGCACCGGCTGGGGGAAACCGGGCCCGCCCCCCGGAGCTGGAAATCCTACTGCGAGGCTCATCCGGAGAGGGTCCGGCGATGATCGCGTTCCTGCGGGGGACGCTCCTGTGCGCAGATCCCACCGAAGCGACCCTGGATATCCACGGAGTGGGCTTCACGGTCCTGATTCCCCTCTCCACGTACCGCCTCCTGCCGGCCCCGGGGGCCGCTGCCGACCTCCTGACGCACCTCCACGTGCGGGAGGATATTCTCCAGCTCTACGGATTCGCCACGGAGGCGGAGCGTGAGATGTTCCGCCTCCTGATCGGGGTTTCCGGGATCGGCCCCCGCATGGCGCTGGTGGTCCTGTCGGGTATTTCCGCAACCGATCTGGCCGACTGCATCGCCACAGGCCGCAGGGAGCCCCTCACGGCCATCCCCGGCGTCGGCAGAAAGCTCGCCGAGCGCATCACGGTTGAACTCAAGGACCGGGTTGCCCGGATGCAGGCGGACGGAAAGCTCGCCCCCTCCAAGCCGGAACTCCGGTCTCCCATCCGGGCCGAAGCGGTGCGCGCCCTGGCGGCCCTGGGATTCACACGCATGGTCGCAGAGAAGGCGGTCCTGAGGGCGCTCGAGGAGGAGGCCCCTGCGAGCGGGTCGCTTGAGGATCTGGTCCGCACGGCGCTCCGACTTGCCGCGGCTCCCCGCACGTAAACCACAGCACAACCAACCCCATGCGCCATTCCGGCATCACCTCCCCCGAACCGGCTCCCTCCGAAGCGGAGTTCGACACCGCCCTCCGGCCGGTCTCCTTCGAGGACTTCTTCGGACAGGAGAAGATCACGGAGAACCTCAAGGTGTTCATTGCGGCCGCCAGACAGCGACGGGAGGCCCTGGACCATGTGCTTCTCACCGGCCCGCCGGGACTCGGCAAGACAACCCTCGCCCACGTCATCGCGCACGAAATGGGGGCGCGCATCAGGGTCAGCTCCGGCCCCGTTCTGGACAGGCCCGGAGATCTGGCGGGGGTTCTGACGAACCTGCAGGACGGGGACGTCCTCTTCATCGACGAGGTCCACCGCCTGAATCCGGCCGTGGAGGAGTATCTGTATTCCGCCATGGAGGACTTCCGGCTGGACATCATGATCGACTCCGGACCGAGCGCACGGAGCATCCAGCTCTCGCTCCCCCGGTACACGCTCATCGGAGCCACCACCCGCGCAGGCCTCCTGACAGCCCCCCTGCGGGCGCGGTTCGGGGTGACAAGCCGGCTCGACTACTATGCGCCTGATATTCTCCGGAGGATCGTCCGGCGCTCGGCGGAAATCCTCAAAGTGGAGCTTACGGACGAGGGGGCACACGAGATCGCCCGCCGGTCCCGCGGCACGCCGCGTATCGCCAACCGGCTGCTCCGCCGCTGCCGGGATTTCGCCCAGGCAGAGCCCTCCCTGCGGGGCGAGAGAGGGCGCGTCAGCAGAGCCGTGGTGGACCACGCCCTGAGGGCTCTGGAGGTGGATGAACACGGGCTGGACGAGATGGACTTGCGGATTCTCCTCTGCATTCTGAAGAAATTCGGGGGAGGGCCCGTGGGGATATCCACACTGGCCGTCGCCGTCGGGGAGGAGCCGGGGACAATCGAGGAGGTCTACGAGCCCTATCTGATCCAGGAGGGTTTCCTGAAGCGCACGCCCCGGGGCAGGGAGGCCACGGCCCTGGCGTGGACCCACCTGAACATCCCCCCCCCGGGGCAGGCCTCCCAGGAGTCCCTCTTCCGCCCTGCATAGGCCCTCTGCTTGCAAGTGCCCCCGAAACGCCCTATCTTCCCCCCCGTGGGCGCCTCGCCGGGGCGGTATCCCGGGGCATGTTCCCCTGAGCGCCCATAAGCTCCGGATACCCGGTCTCCCCCCGCCTGTCCCCTGCCACAGCACCGAGGCGCAGGGGGACACGGACGGGGGCCGGAGGACCGAGTCCCCGGATAGGGTGCAGGAAACGGGAAGGGTGAACCCTCTCATACAGCATCCCACAACTATGGAGGAAACACGCATGAAACACCTTGTGCTACTGCTTGCCGCCCTCATCCTCGCATCCGGAGACGGCCTCGCGCAGTTCAGGGATCAGGGGCTGGGCGGGGGAATCGGATTCGGGCAGACATTCGGGCAGACCGAGCTGCGGGACCGGACCGGGAAATTCCATGCCAGGGCTTTCCTGCGATACGGAATCGTGGAACACCTGCAGGGAGAGTTCGGGGTGGGCCTCGGCCGGGTGGGAGGCGTACAGTTCACCACGCAGATCATACCCGTGGACTACCGCTTCGTCGTCAGCCCCTTCTCGTTCGAGTCGTGGAATCCCTTCCTCTATGCCGGCTTCGGCGCCCTCCACTTCGATGCGGAGAAGCTGCCTCCCAACCCCACTGCAGGCGCCAAGGAAAAGGGATGGACCGGGTACGCCCCGGGCGGTCTCGGGTTGCAGTTCCGCCTGGACGACAACGCCATCCTGGAGCTCAGCGGGGGATACAACTACACCCTGACCGACGATCTGAACGGCGTTCTCCTTGAGGAAAAGGACGCCTTCTTCAACTATCAGATCGGCCTCACCGTCGCAGGGGAAAGCCCGAACGCCGATCCCGATGGGGACGGGCTGACCAACCGGGAGGAGAAGGAGCTCGGGACCGACAAGAAGCGGGCGGATTCCGACGGAGACGGGCTGACCGACGGACAGGAGGTCAAACAACACAGCACCAATCCCCTGAGCGCGGACAGCGATGGAGACGGCCTCGGGGACGGAGAGGAAGTGAACCGTACCCTGACCAGCCCGGTGAGTGCCGACACCGACGGGGACGGACTCCGCGACGGAGAGGAGATCACGACCCGGAAAACCGACCCGAACAAGGCCGACACCGACGGGGACGGACTCAAGGACGGCGATGAGATCACCCAGCACCGCACCGATCCGCTCCGGATGGACACCGACGGGGACGGCCTCAAGGACGGCGATGAGGTAACCCAGCACCGGACTGATCCGCTCAAGATGGACACCGACGGCGGCACGGTGGACGACGGGACGGAGATCGCCCGCGGCACGGACCCGCGCGCGGCCTCGGATGACATCCCCAAGAGAGAGGTCCTGCAGGCGGAGGTGGGGAAAGCCATCGTGCTCGAGGGGATCGTGTTCGCCACGGGAAAGGCGGTCATCGGTTCCGAGTCCGAGGTGATTCTGGAGAAGGCCTTCAACACGCTGGCGGAGAACCCGGAGATTGCGGTGGAGATCAGGGGCCACACGGACGCCACCGGGAAGAAGTCCTTCAATCTCCGGCTTTCGCAGGCGCGGGCGGACGCCGTGAAGGCCTGGCTCGTGAAGAAGGGCATTGCAGGAGACCGGATTACCGCCAGGGGCTTCGGACCCGACAGCCCGATCGCCCCGAATGACACGCCCGAAGGACGCCAGCAGAACCGCCGCATCGAGTTCTTCAGGACCAGGTAGAGGCAGGACGCCTGCCGCCGCCCGTGCCCCCGCGCTC